>NZ_FOIB01000004.1:600000-895755 GCF_900111765.1 Myxococcus fulvus | reverse complement strand
TCGCGCTCCGTCCCGTCCCTCGGCGGCCCCAGGATGCCCATCTGGTAGGACCACGCCTTGGTGTGCACGCGGGCGGATTCCAGGTTCGGGTTCAGTCGCGCCGGCCACGGCACGTAGAACTCAGGGAGCTGGAATGGTTGCTGCCGACGCGCCTTGGACATGCTCACCCCTCGTTGACTTCCAAAGGGCTTGTACTGTCGTCTTGTTGGCACTTCCACGGATGTCATCATTGACTCGGTAAAATGATTTATCCGCGAGATAAGACATGGCGAGATGAACCGTGACTCACCTTCTTCAGAGGATGAGAAGAAGGGAGTTCCCCCTCGGGAATGCACTGAGAACGTTGCATTATCGTGACGGCGGATGCGTCTGTCTTTGCGACTTCTCAAAGACTGACAGCGGCCGAGACGGCGAGGGCTTCTCCCGCCAGGCCGCCTCCGACGTGCGTGTGGGTGCGCGCGTCCCCAGCGTTACGCGGACCTGCACGCGGCGCGGCGGATGGCCGGGCCGCCTCGAAGGAGTCCGCTCATGGCCAGCAATCGCGGCGTCGTCTATCTCGGTCCCGGCAAAGTGGAAGTCCGCTCCATTGACTATCCCAAGATGGTCAACCCGGAGGGGAAGTCCATCGAGCACGGCGTCATCCTCAAGGTGGTCACCACCAACATCTGCGGCTCGGACCAGCACATGGTGCGCGGCCGCACGACGGCGCCCAAGGGGTTGGTGCTCGGGCACGAAATCACCGGGGAGATCGTCGAGAAGGGCAAGGACGTCGAGTACCTCTCCGTGGGCGACCTCGTCACGGTGCCCTTCAACGTCGCCTGTGGCCGCTGCCGCACGTGCCGTGAGCAGCAGACGGGCGTGTGCCTCAACGTGAACAAGGGGCGCGCGGGCGGCGCCTACGGCTACGTGGACATGGGCGGCTGGGTGGGCGGACAGGCCGAGTACGTCATGGTCCCCTACGCGGACTTCAACCTCATCCGCTTCCCGGACAAGGCGCAGGCGCTGGAGAAGATCCTCGACCTGACGATGCTGTCGGACATCCTGCCCACGGGCTTCCACGGCGCCGTCACCGCGGGCGTCGGCGTGGGCTCCACGGTGTACGTCGCGGGCGCGGGGCCGGTGGGGCTCGCGGCGGCGGCCTCGGCGCAGGTGCTGGGCGCGGCGGTGGTGATGGTGGGGGACATGAACGCGGACCGGCTCGCGCACGCGAAGTCGGTGGGCTTCGTGCCCATCGACCTGAAGAAGAGCGACAAGCTGGAGGACCTCATCGCCGCGGTCATCAAGGAGCCGGAGGTGGACGCGTCCATCGACGCGGTGGGCTTCGAGGCGCACGGCCATGGCGCGCAGGCCTCGTCCGAGGCGCCCGCCACGGTGCTCAACTCGCTGATGGCGATTACACGCGCGGCGGGGGCCATCGGCATCCCCGGCCTCTACGTCACCGAGGACCCCGGCTCCAAGGACGAGTCGGCGCGCCAGGGCAACCTGCGCATGCGCTTCGGCCTGGGCTGGGCCAAGTCCCACCGCTTCTCCACGGGCCAGACGCCCGTGCTGCGCTACAACCGCCAGCTCATGCAGGCCATCCTTCACGGCCGGCTGAACATCGCGAAGGTGGTCAACGCCACCGTCATCTCATTGGATGACGCGCCCCGGGGCTACCAGGAGTTCGACGCGGGCGTGGCGCGCAAGTTCGTCATCGACCCGCACGGGACGCTCAAGAAGAAGTAGGCCCGGAGTCGACGCCACCGCGCCCGACATGTCTGGACGGGCGCGGTGGAGACTTCACCTCAGGTCACCCTTCCGGAACCTGCGGGCAGGTGGACGGGTCCTGCTGGCAGCCGGGCACGCAGTCCGCGTAGCACCACGTGGCCTCGTTGCCCTGGCACACGCCGTCACCGCACGAGGCGGCGCAGTCGGCCGGGCAGCTCCCCGACCACTCGCCGCCGTTGCAGATGCCGTCGCCACACCAGGGGCTCGGGGTGGTGCAGTCCTGCGGGCACGTCACCCACGTCTCGCTCCCGTTGCAGAGGCCGTCGCCACACACCGGCGCCGTCACGCAGTCCTCGGGGCAGTTGGAGGCGCTCTCGCCGTTGGCGCTGTCGCAGAAGTTGTCGCCGCACAGGTAGTAGCACGGCAGACATGCGCCGCCTCCGGCGGAGCCACACGGACACGGGTCGCCGAGCGCGGACACGGTCGTCTCCGGCGCGGCCTCCGTGGTGCCACATGCGGCGAAGAACCCCAGCGACACTCCCGCCACGAGAACCAGCAGATGCGACTTCATCGGTGACTCCTTTGAAAGGGAAACCCGGATGCTAGTGCATCCCAGGGACGATGTGACGCATCCGTGGCGCGAGGATGTTTCGTGAGGGTCCGCCCAAGCAGGGCTTCTCGGTCGACCGTGACTCACGCAGCCGTGGTGTCTCGGTGGTTGCCAGTGTGCGCGGGCGCGGGGCACAAGGCGCGTGGCGGCGCTCCTCGGGCGATGGCCGTCCGGATGCGCCGTTCGTCGGAGGGCAGATGTCCCGTACGTGGTGGAGCATGGTGGCGGCCGTGGGTTTCATGGCCTGTGGCACGCAGGAGCCCGTCCCGGAGGCGCCGGAGCCGGTGTCCCGCGAGCAGGCGTGGGAGGGGGAGCTGGAGGTCCGGGTGGTGGACGCGCCCTCGCTGGAGCACTCGTATCAGGAGTACTTCCTCGTGGCCGGTCGCGAGCGTCGCCCGGTGGTGTTCGCGGACGCGGCGCCCAAGGGGCTGGTGAGCGGGCAGCGGGTGAAGCTGCGAGGACGTGCCTCGGACGGCGCGCTCGTGGCGCACGCGGTGGAGCTGGACACGGAGCACCGCTCCGCGAGCGTCACCCCGGCCTGTGGTGTCACGGGGGTGCAGCGCAGCCTGGTCATCCTGGCGGAGTTCCCGGGGCAGCCCACGCCGTCGCTACCGCCATCCACGGTGGAGCAGGCGTTCTTCTCCACCACGCGCCGCTCGCTCGCGGGCTACTGGAGCGAGGTCTCCGAGGGGCGCACCACGACGACGGGCGAGGTGGTGGGTTGGTACACGCTGGACCGCGCGTACTCGTGCTCGGAGACGAACGAGATGCGCGACGCGGCGATTTCGGCGGTGAGCGACGACGTGGACGTCACCGCGTATGACCGCATCTTCGTCATCCACCCGCGTCCGCTCTCGGGCTGTTTCTACGGAGGGCTCGCCACGCTGTCGTGCGGGCAGGTGCCGACGCCGTCGGGCACCGTGACGGCGTCCACCGCGTGGCTCGTCGCCGAGTCCATGGACACGTACGACCGCGCCGTGCACCTCATCACCCACGAGGCCGGACACAACCTGTCGCTGGACCACTCGCAGTCGCGCGACTTCGGCGCGGAGCCGCTGGGCCTGCTGAACACGCCAGGCACCCTGGATGAGTACGGGGACGTGTTCTCGACGATGGGGCGCTGGAACCTGGGGCACTACGCGGCGCCGCACAAGGCGCGCATCGGCTGGTTGGCTCCGTCCGCGGTGACGCAGGTGGACGGCGTGGGCGGCACCTTCACGCTCGCGCCGGTGCTGTCCTCCACCGGGGTGAAGGCCCTCAAGGTGCGCCGGGGGCAGGGCAACGACGCGTGGCTGTGGTTGGAGTACCGCCAGCCGACGGGCGGCTACGAGCCGACGCTGCCCGCGCAGGTGTTCGGCGGCGCGCTGGTCCACTACCAGGACGCGGACACGCGGGGCGGGACGCATCTGCTGGACTTCACGCCGTTGACGGCGTCCTGGAGCGACCCGGCGCTGCTGCCGGGCATCACCTGGGAGGACCCGTACAGCAATCTCTCGCTGCGCGTGGTGTCCGCGACCCCCGCCGGGCTCACCGTGGAGGTCCAGTACCGTCAGGCCCCCTGCATCCGCGCGGCGCCCGAGGTCGAGGTGACGCCGTTCGAGCCGACCGTCTACCCGGGCGCGCGCCCGGAGGTGGAGCTGTTCATCGTCAACCGCGACAGCCCGGCCTGTGGCCCCAGCACCTTCCAGCTCGCGTCCATCATCCCCGCGGGTTGGAGCGCGGACCCGCTCTCCCCGCAGCGCACCATCGCGGCGTCCGGCTCCGTCTCGCTGACGCTGCAGCTCTACACGCCGTATTCGATGACGCCGGGCACGTACACCACGGGCGTGGACGTCACCCGCTCCGGCCACACCGTGCGCGGCACCGCCACCCTCGACGTCCTCGCGCCCTGCGTGACGGCCGCGCCCACGCTGACGCTCTCGCCGACGACGGTGACGGCGGCGCCCGGCTCGCAGGTGACGTGGACCGTGTCCGTGGCGAACCACGACTCGCCGTCGTGCAATTGGGTCTGGTACGACTTCTGGAACAACGACACCACGGGCTGGGACACGGAGTTCTCCGACTGGGGAGTGAACCTCCCGCCGGGCGGTGACTTCACCTTCACGATGACGAAGCACATCCCGGTGGGCGCCCGAGGGAGTCACACGGTGGGCCTGGAGCTCTTCCAGGACGAGGTGGGCACCGTGGGCACGGCGATGGCCACGGTGAACGTCGTCCCCTAGTCTGTCTCACGGGAGGGGAGCCGTGGCCCCAGGCTCTCCTCCCGCTCGTGCGGACAGGCGACCCGTCGTCCGCGCGAAGGCCCCGGGGTCGCACCACCGGGCCGCTCGCTTCGAGCCTGTGCAGCTTTGCCTTCACACCCCACGGAGGGAACCCGCCATGTCCCAGAAGCTCCAGCGCATCACCCAGTGCCTCTGGTTCCAGAGCCACGAGCAGACGGAGGCCGCCGTCGCGCTCTACACGTCCGTCTTCCCCAACTCCCGCGTCATCACGCGGACGAAGTACACCGAGCAGAGCGCGGGTCCGAGCGGTCAGCCGCCCGGCGCGGTGATGACCATCCTCTTCTCGCTCGATGGACAGGAACTGCTCGCGCTCAACGGCGGGCCCCACTACAAGTTCACGGAGGCGATGTCGCTCATCGTCAACTGCGAGACCCAGGCGGAGGTGGACCACTACTGGGCACGGCTGTCGGAGGGCGGCGACGAGAAGGCCCAGCAGTGCGGCTGGCTGAAGGACCGCTTCGGCGTGTCGTGGCAGGTGGTGCCCACCGAGCTGACCCAGTTGCTGGCCAACACGTCCCCTGAGAAGGGCGCCCGGGTGACCCAGGCCCTGTTCAAGATGAAGAAGCTGGACCTGGAGGCCCTGCGCCGCGCCGCGGGCTGACGGCGCGTCCGCGAGGGCCCGCGGTGTCGCGCCGCTTCGTGAGAGTCCTCCATGACTCGGTTTGTGGGTGATGTCTGGTTTTGAAGTGGAGTGATAGGGTATCGCCACCGGGCCGGCTGACAGGCCCGGTGGGGGATACATACATGCGAAGTGGGAACATGCTGGGTGTTCTGCTGATGGCGGCGGGCTTCATGGTGGGCTGTGGTGGAGCGGAGCCTCTCGAGGAGACGCAGGCGGAGCTCGACACTCGCCAGGACTTGCGGCCCTTCTGCGGGCCCTCGGCCTACACGGTGACCTACTACTCCGACGCGACGCTCACGACCCCGGTCGGCGCCACCGTCTGTGAGTGTTACGCGACGGCCTGGGTCATCGGCCGCACGACCGCGTTCGCGGTGACGGAGTACGAGTACTCCTGCGAGTGAGCGCGCTCCCCGAGCGTGCCACCGGGGGACGGAGGTCCTCGCGGAGGCCACGCACGCGAGTCCTGGATGACTCGGTTTATCAGTGATGTATCGTTTTCCGAGGTGATGTTAGGGTATCCCCACCGGGCCGGAAGACAGACCCGGTGGAGGATACACACGTGCGGAGCAGGAACATCCTGGGTGCGTTGCTGATGGCGGCGGGCTTCATGGTGGGCTGTGGCGGCGCGGAGCCGCTGGAGGAGACGCAGGCGGAGCTCGACACGCGCGAGGACGCGCTGCCCTACTGCGGAAACCAGTCCTACTGGATTGATTACTACTCCGACGCGACGCTGACGAAGTGGGTCGGCTCCATGCACTGCTCCTGCTACGAGACGGCGTATATCTCGGGCCGCCGTACGTCGTTCGCGGTGACCGACTTCTCCACCACCTGCAACTGACCCGCCTGCGTGCTGGAGGTGTCCGCCCGGTGCTCATGATGGAGCGCCGGGCGGTCCTCACCGCTCACGGACAGATGTTGTAGCAACTGCCCGCGTTGCGGGCCCTGCACTCCGCGGTGCTGGCGCAGGACGAGCAATCCCACGAACAGTAGCCGAGCGCTCCCGAGGGCTCCTGGACGAGCAGGGACGGCTCGACGTCCTGGGCGCCCGACATGAGCCGCTGCTGACGCGCGGCCTCACACGCGCTCGAGTCCGGCGCGCGTTCGCTCCCAGGTCGCTCCTCCTGCGAGAGGGTGGTGACCACCATTCCCACGGCGACGGTCAACGCCAACACGAACCCCGAGGCGGGCTTCAGCATCATGCGCGGCTCCTTGTGGAAGGACTCGCGACATGATGCCGAGGACTCCCGCATTGCCCGCATGCGTCACCGCGCATGCCTGTGTCCTGCTGAACAGCGCTCGACGCAACGGGTCCGTTTGGCCCCGTGCTCACGGCGCGCTCTTCGCTCCGCGCTTCGAGGCCTGGCGCTGCTGGATGCTCCGGCGCAGCTTGGCGATGAGCACCTCGGGGCTGGCCGAGCGCACGATGACGTCGTCGGCCCCGGCCTCCAGGCCCGCGGTGAAGACGACGGGGTCGTCCTTGTCGACGATGAGGAAGACGGGCAGGTCCTCGGTGGCGGGCGCCTTGCGCAGCGCCTGGAGCAGCGAGTGGAGGTCTCCGTCCGGCAGCGGGTCCGCGAGCACCGCCGCGTGTGCTCCGGCGCCGAGCGCCTTCTCCACCTCCGCCCGGGTCCGCGCGCGCACCGTGGCCATGCCCTCCGCCATCAGGCGGATCTGCAGCGTCAGCGCATTGGTGCCGTCGGTCTCCGCCACCACGACGCGGAACGCCGCCTTGTCCGTCTGCGCGGTCGACTCCAGCTCCGCGGTGAGCGCCTCCAGCGCGGGCGCGGGGAGCCGTGGGTCCTGACGCAGCGCCTGGAGCGCCTGGGCCGCGCGCGCCGGAGGCGCCTGGGCGCTCTGGACCTCCTGGACGAAGCGCGCCGCGCACAGCAGGGCTCCGGCGGTGCGGCTCGCGGGCGGCGCGCGGTCCTCGCCCTCCGGCAGGACGGAGACGAGCAGCTCGTTCACCTCGGGCGTGGTGCTGCCCACGAGCGCGAGCGCCCGGGCGCGCGAGGGCAGGGCGAAGCGGCGAGGCTCCTCCAGCCGCGCGGCCAGGGCCAGGGCGCTGGCCGCGGTGGTGACCAGGACCTCCTCCACGCGCCCCGCGCCCATCCGCGTCGCCAGCCGCCTGGCCAGCTTCGTCAGGGCGGGCGCCAGCGTCCCGCTGCCCCCCAGCATCGACAGCACGCCGTCGAGCAGTCGGGCCTGGACCTCGCCCAGCTTCGCCAGCGGGCCGCCCTCGCCCGTCAGCGCCGCGCTGTACGAGGGCAACAGCCGCACCTCGACCTTGGGGTGCGCGGCGCGCAGCTTCTGCGCCAGCGCCCCGGGCTCCGCCACGGTGTCCTCGAGCACCAGCACCAGGTCATAGCCCCCGAGCGCCAGCGCGCGAGGCGCGTCCGCCGCCGGGCTGGTGGCCGCCGCGAGCCCCTGGGACAGCAGCAGCTTCACCGCGGCCTCGCGAGGCTCGGAGGGCTCGGCCACCACCAGCACCATGCGCGCGCGCACGTCGCTCTTCACGGGCGTGGCGCGGCTGACGGGCTCGGCGGGCGCTACGGGCTTGGGGCCCTCCAGCGTCTGTCCGTCGAGCACGCGGCGTCCGGTGAACTGCTCCGCGAACTGGAGCACCCGGGTGTCGCGCTCCTTCGCCTCGGCCGGCTCCTCCAGCTCGATGGGCGAGCGGTCCCGCACCTTCGGCATCTCGTTGTCATAGAAGCGGAGGATGGCCTTGCGGATGGCCTGCTCGGAGGCGAACAGCCCCTGCACCGACACGACGCCCGCCTTGAACTTCAGGTTGTTGGTGACCTCCACGTCGCGCGGGTCCAGCACCGCGCAGAGCAGCTCGCGGCCCTTGAGGCCGACGGGCAGGGCGCACAGCCGGTCGCACAGCTCGCGCGGCACCAGGCGCAAGAGCTCCTCCGGCACCGGCATCGTCATCAGCTGCTGCTCGGTGATGTGCGGCAGCCCGAACTGCTCGGACAGCGCGAGCACCAGGTTGTCGGGCTCCAGCCAGCGCTCGTGGACGAGCACCTGGCCCAGCCTGCCGCCGCGCTTCCTCTGAATCGTGAGCGCCTCGTTCAGGATGTGCGGCGTCACCATGCCGCGCGTCAGCAGGATGGCGCCCAGCTGCTGCCGCGCCCGCACGACGCGGGTGCCGAGCATGGGAGGCGAGCCCAGGCGCGTGGCCGGCTCGGCGAGCTGCGCGGGCTGTCGGACCACGGACGTGGCCTGTGGGCCCGAGGGGGGCGGCGTCACCGGACGCAGCGTGGGCGGCGCGAGCGTGGCGGCCACGGGGCGGCGTGCCTCCCTGGGGGCCGGAGGCGGCGTCCGCCCGCGCGCGAGGTCCTCGTCCACCAGGCGGATCTCCTCGCCTGGCGCGCCGGCCAGGTCCGCCAGCGGCGAGCGCCACTCGGGGAGAGCGCGGGCGAAGAGGCTGGCGATGTCGGCGGCGCCCACGCGCAGCCGGTGGTCGAAGAGGAAGCTCTGGATGGCCTCGGAGAACTCGCGGGCCGCGGGGCAGCGCGCGTCCGGGTTGGCGGCCAGCGCGCGCAGGAGCAGGTCCCACAGCGGCGCGGGCACGCCCGGCAGCGGCTCCAGGGTGCGCTCGTCGAAGCTGCCCAGCGCGTGGATGATTTGCGGCGTGCTGCCCTCGAAGAGCCGCTTGCCCGCGAGCATCTCGTAGAGCAGCAGGCCCAACAGGAAGATGTCGCTGCGCTGGTTCACGGGGCGGCCGTGCACCTGCTCGGGGGAGAGGTAGTTGATCTTCCCCTTGAGGATGCCGGCCTGCGTCTCCTGCCGCTCCTCGTCGGCCACCTTGGCGATGCCGAAGTCGGCCAGCTTCACGCCGCCGTTGCTGGCCACCATGACGTTGGCGGGGTTGATGTCGCGGTGGATGATGTCGAGCGGCGCGCCGGACGGGTCCGTGCGCCCGTGGGCATACGCGAGCCCGTCGGCGACCTGCTGGGCGATGAAGCAGATTTCGCGAAGGCCCAGGGGCACCTGCCGTTTGCGCGCCGCCTTGATGAGCGCGCTCAGGTTCTCCCCGTCCACGAACTCCATCACCATGTAGTACTGGCCCGCGCTCGTGCCCAGGTCCAGCACCTGCAAGACATTGCCATGCTGCAGCGTGACGGCCAGCTTGGCCTCGCGCAGGAACAGCTCCACGAAGGACGTGTCCTGCACGAACGACGGCAGGATGCGCTTGACGGCGACAGGCTTCTCGAAGCCCTCCGCGCCCACCACCTTGCCGAGATAGACCTCGGCCATGCCTCCCGCGGCGAGCTTCTTGACGATCCGGTAGGTCCCCACGCTGTCTCCGGAAGATGCAATGGCAGTGCAAGTGTTCCGGAGAGAGGAAAGGCCATAATCCGGCAGGCGTATGGGGGCCCCCGCCGAAAAGCTGTCGGAGTGTCCGCTGGTCAACCCTTGGGGGTGGAGGGGTGTCTGGTATTGGAATCCGGGGTCGGTTGACGGATGCCGACGGTGAGGTAGGCATTGAACTGGACGACCTGTGCTCCGGGACCCAGGTCCTGGGTGACCTTGTCCACGACGGTCTTCTCGATGTCTGGCCATTGCGCGCCCAGGGCGCGGCGGGCGAGGGCGACGGGGGCGGCGGCGCGCATCATGGCGTCCACCATGGCGGCGGTGGAGGGGTAGTGGGCGGGGACGGAGACCTGGTGGACGCGGACGTCGTCGAAGCCGGCGGCGCCCATCTCCTGCTGGCAGGTGTCCGGGTCGGACAGGGGCATGACGCCGCCGCGGGGGGCGCCCTGGCCGGGGAGCTGTTCGGCGAAGCGCTGGTAGACCAGGTTCATGGCGGGGGAGTGCTCCATGGGGCGCCAGCTGGAGACGACGGCGCGGCCGCCGGGGCGCAGCACGCGGTACAGCTCGCGGAAGCCTCGGGGGCGGTCGGGGAAGAACATGAGGCCGAAGAGGGAGAAGGCGGCGTCGAAGGTCTGCTCGGACAGCTCCAGGGCCATGCCGTCGCCGACCTGCGCGTCGATGTCGAGTCCGGCGGAGGTGGCGCGCTCACGCAGGGCGGCGAGCATCTTGGGGGCGAAGTCGATGGCGGTGACGCGCAGGCCCTGACGGGCGGCGAGCAGGGCGAGGGTGCCGGGCCCGGCGGCGACATCCAGGACCTGGGCGCCGGAGGGAGCGGCCACGCGGGTCAGCGCATCCTTCGCGAAGTGCTCGAACACGGGGAGCAGCTCGCGCACGTACTCGGGGGCGACGAGGTTCCAGGCTTCGGGCGCGGCGAGCGGTGATGCGGTCGACGACATGGTGCGGGCCTCCGGGAAGAGGCGCGGATTCCACCCGAAACGGAGCGCGAGCGGGAGGTGAAATGCGCCCACGCGAACAAGGAGGTCCGCGGCGTGATGCGTGGACGTGGCGGGCGCGCCTTGACCCAAGGAGAGGTGTCACTGGAGGCTGGGGGCCATGCGACTGCGATGGGTGGTCTGGGGCGCGCTCTTGGGGGTGCAGCTCCTCGTGACGGTGTTCCCGGTCGAAGCCTTGGGGCCGGTGGTGGCGGGCTCGGTCTATCTGCCGTTGATGCTGTTGAGCGGCCTGGGACTGCGCGTGTATGGACCTGGAGTGTCGGGAGGCTGGGCGCCTCCGTCGGTGCTGGGTTGGCTGTTGCTCGCGCTCTTCTGGGGTCTGGTGTGGTGGAGCGTGGTGTCGCTGGGCGCGCGGCTGATGCGACCCCGGGCGGGCATGTCGACGTAGGACGCCGCGCTCAGGGCGACGCCGGAGCGGCGCTCTGGCCGAAGTCCGCGCCGCGCAGCTTCGTCACACAGTCCAGTGGTAGAGGGGCCTCGGGGGCGCGCAGGAAGGCGAGCGTGACTTCTCCGCCGCAGCGATTGAAGGACGCGCCGTGGCTTTGTCCCCGCATCTCGACATAGAGCGCGTGCGGCATCGACTCGAGCAACTGCCGTCCCCAGTCCGGAGGCGTGTCCGGGTCGAACTCCCCGGCGAACACCAGCGTGGGGACGTCGCTCGTCACCGGCGTGTTCTCCTCGGCCGGAGCGCGCGCCACGTTCCAGGCGCGGCAGGTCTCCACCGAAGCCGTGCCCTGGTCCACACCCCCGAGCCCCAACGCGGGCGCCCGCTGCGAGGCGATGCGCTGGGCGTCCTCGAAAGGAAGCTCCTCCGAGCACCAGACCGACAGCCGCAACCCCCATGTCATCGTCGAGGGCCCCAGGCTGTCCTCCACCAGCGGCGTCAGCTCCGAGTAATCCCCCGCCGCCGCTCGCGAGATGATGCGAGGCACCAACGGGATGCGCCTCGGGTCGTGCAGCGCCGCGTCGATGGCCCGGACGACCTCCGCGCCCCGGACCACCACCGGCTTGCCCTCGGTCTTCGACGGATTCAGCACCAGCGGCAGCGGCTTCCGGTCCGCCGCCGCGACGAGCTGGGCGAAGCGCTTGCGCAACTCCGGGTGGGCGGCGCCACACTCCCGGTCGAGGGCGCAGCCGTCGAACACCACGTTGAGCACGCGCTGGAAGTTCGTGGCGGACACCTCGTCGAAGTTCACCTCGGGCGGCAGCACCGAATCGAGGATGATCGACCGCACGGTCCCCGGGTGGCGGCGTGCCACCGTGAGCATCAGCCGGGTGCCGTACGAGAGGCCCTGCAGGTTCAGCGTCTTGTACCCGAGCACCTGCCGGAGCGCGTCGATGTCATCCGCCGTGGCGGCCGTGGTGTAGCCATCCAGGTCCACGCCCTCGGAGACCCACTTCGCGCGGCAGCGCCCGGCCTCCTTCGTCAGCGCCTCCTGCGCCTTCTGTCCCCGAAGCCGGCCCGCGGCAATCTCCCCCTTGAGCGAGTTGATGCCCGGGCACTCGAGCGCGGGCTGTGCCAGCTTTCCGCCACGAGGTTCGAGGACCAGGAAGTCACGCTCGTCGAGCAACGGGTTCCGCTTGCCGGAGCGCACGTTGGAGACAGCGCTGACGCCGGGCCCACCGGGCATGAAGAGCATGGGGTCCGGAGCCGGCTTCTGGGCGCGGCTGCGCAGGCGCATCGCCGGGAGCTTGATGAGTCGGCTGTCCGCCTTCTGTCGATTCTCCGGGACGACGAGCAGGCCGCAGTCGATGGCCTCGTCGGACGCGACGGTGGAGGGGCAGGGCGTCGGCTCGAAGCGGGGGACCGCCTCCGGGGCCGAGGCATGGGCGGTGAATCCGAGGAACAGCCCCGTCACGAGGACGAAGGAGCGCGAGGACATGGGGGACTCTAGACCCGGTGCTCGAAGCGGCGTCCAATACGGAAAAATCACCCTGTGATAGCGAAGTGAAATCACCTCCCCTCGACACCCGCCGCCTCAGTTGTTTCATCGCCGTCGCGGAGACGCTGCACTTCCGCAAGGCCGCCGAGCGGCTCCATATGGCGCAGCCCGCCCTCAGTCAGCAGATTCGCCGGCTGGAGGAGGAGCTCGGCTGCCAGTTGCTGCGCCGGGACCGACGGCGCGTGGAGCTGACTCCCGCGGGACAGGCCCTGTTGGACGCGGGGCGGCGCGCGCTCGTGCATCTCTCCCACGCGACGGAGGCCGCGCAGCGCACGGCGGCGGGGCAGCAGGCGCTCCTGCGCGTTGGCTTCCTGAGCCCGGCCTCGTTCTCGCTCGTGCCCGAGGTACTCCGTCGCCTGCGGGCCGAGCACCCGGAGGTCCACCTGATGTTGCGCGAGGCGGACAGCACGACGCTGCTGGAGGAGGTGCGACTGGGAGGGCTCGACGTGGCCTTCGTGCGAGGCCCCGTGACGGCGTCGGGAGTGCGCATCGACACGCTCCGTCGCGAGCCGCTCGTCGTCGTGCTGCCCTCGGGGCATCGACTGGCGCGCAAGGCGCGTGTGCCGCTGGAGCAGCTCGCGGACGAACCGTTCATCGGCTTCCCGCGTGACACGGCGCCCTCGCTGCATGACACGGTGACGGGGATGTGCCTGGAGGCGGGCTTCGCGCCGACCTTCGTGACGGAAGCAGGGGAGTGGTTCACCATCGTCAGCCTGGTCGCAGCGGGGCTCGGCTGCGCCCTGTTGCCGGAGTCCGTGCGCACCTTCACGCGCGAGGGCGCCGTCTATCGCGCCATCGCCGGACACCCACGACACGTGGAGCTCGCCATTGCGAGAGGCCCCACGCCACCGGGCCCTTCCCTGCGAGCCTGTCTGCGAATCGTCTCCGCGTTGACGTCCGTGGACCTGCTCTGAGCAGTCACATCCAAGGGGCCCGACCTGGGCCCTGCGCGTGCTCAGCGTGACGGTGCGTGAGCAGGACTGTCCGCGAGAGAGGCGTCACGCAGTGCTTGCGGCTCACGTGTCGCGCGTGGCCGCGGCGAGCAGTTCGAGCACCGCAGCGCCTTCGGGCGTATCCGCGATGAGCGGTGCCGTCAGCTGGCCAAGGTCGCGCGCCGCGCGAGCGAGTGCGGCGAGGTGCTCGTTCGTCTCGCCGGCGATCCACCATTCCGACGAATCCTCATCGGCGACGATCCAGATCCAACCCCCTTCCGGTGGGCTGAAGTCGTAGAGCGTGGCTTTCGTCGCGTACGCGCGGGCATAGGAAGAGAATCGTTTCTCGAGGGCCGCACGCGCTTCGGCGCCGAAGGGCCCCTGCGAAGCTCGCAACCAGCGACCATTCCTGAAGGGCTGTACCGGGCACGCCGCTTCGGAGCGTGTGAGGTCGGCGTTCTTTCCCCAGAACGAATACGGCACCATGTCCTGGTGGACGTAGCTGCCTGCGAACGCAGCGAAGAGCCACGACGAGAAGGAGCGCGGAGGGGACCACCCGCGGTCGCGGTGATGTTCGTGGACGGGAGGGTCGCTCGCGCCGTCGAGCTCGAAGAACACACGCCACTGACGCATGACATCGGTTTGGAGATAGACGAGCGGCCCGCGCAGACCGCTCGGAGGCGTGATGACTTCGAGCGCGTCGCCTGTCGCGCTGGTCGCGCGCTCGACGGCGGCCAGCACGGGGGGCAGCGTCTCGAGCGACCCCTCGCGGTATTCGGCCCACAGGTCTGGAAGCGACACCTCCCATTCATCGTCGGTCACGCGTCCGACAATCGTGGCACCTGGCTCGGGGGCATTCCACACCGTGCGCGGGTATTCGTTGGGCGCCATCGGAATGGTCGCGAGGCTCGTGAAGAACTCGCGCACGGCGACGGGGAGCGAGCGGCCGGTCCGCGCCTCCCAGGCCTCGACTTCACGGAGCCGCTTGGGACAGGTCGACGGCTCCACGACGAGCAGCAGGAAGAGCGGCTGGAGCGGCGAGAGCATGAGCCCCGGATGCTAACGAACTCGCGCCTAGCCGACGAGGGAGTTCGGCGCTGGCGCGGGACCGCGGAGGCTATAACTTCGGGCCATGCATTGAGCCGTGACGGACGATGATCTGTGTGCACGCTCCACTCTCGTTCCATACAAATGCAACCAGGCTGCTGTCGTTGATCGACTTGATTGCTTCCAACAGGTACTGATTGGTCGTCCGACATTCGACGGACACCCCCTGCGCGTTCACTGCGTAGCAGGAGCCAGAAATGCCACTGACGGTTGCGTCGATCTGACACGACAGAATTTGGTTGGAGTCAGGCGAGTTTCGAGCGCCTCCCATGGTCGCAGATGCAGCGCGACTTGAGATGCTGATGTCCACATTGTAGTCGATCTTCGACCCGGCGGTAGCCAATCCACTCAACAGCAGGACACCCAGCGCCACGATTCGCATTGAATGCATGTCTCCTCCTGCCTTCCTGTTCTGGATTTCTCAGAGCCCATTCCAGCGTCAATCCGAGACGCCTGTCAATGCAATCATTGCAGGGGGCTACTGTCGGAATCCGCACGCATCTGCGTGGTGTCAGCGCGCTTCCTCGCTGACGCGGCCCAAGCCGAAGGGCCCGCCCCACCACTAACACCGCACTGACGAAGCTGGCCACCGTCCAGGCTGTCACCTGGGTGTGGAAGCGGGGTTCGACGCCTCGGACGGGGCGGCAACCGGGGACGAGCGCGGTTGGAATTGGCCTCGAGGTATGTCTCCGCGGCGGAACTCTACGACGAGAGGACGGGCCTCTGGACGCCGACCGGGAGCATGGTGGAAGGGAGCGTCTTCCACACGCAGTGCCACCCGGGAGCCGTGTTCCATCGCGACCTCAGAGGGGCCGGGTCAAGTCCCGAGTCTTGTGGAGGCGGATCGTGTCAATTTGCGCCGTGCCGGTGATGCCCTTGTGCAAATCAAGGTGTCGCGCGCCCACCCACCCCTGGGAACCGCTCGTAGACGCGCCGAAGCACGTCCAGATGGTTGATGTTGTCCAGGTCGAGCGGCGGGTCGGTGAGCTGGACGACCCATCCTCCTGATGCCGTGCGCCGTGCCCGCGTGAGCAGCGCGGCATCGCGGGCCGGGTCTGGAAACCCGATGGCCCGCGCGGTGGCGGCCGACCAGTAGTTGATCCACGCCAGGTAATGCGGAATCTCGGGCGAACGGAGCTCTTCTGGGGGAAGGAGCATTGGGAGCCCGCGTGGTGAACGCTCCGGTCCGTGCTCCGAGCTGCGCATCTGCTGAGCGACCTCCGACCCATAGCCGCTCGGAGATGCGTGTCCCCAGAACGAGCGAGTTCCCTCCGCCGCACCCTCGAGAACAGCCGCAGCCACTGCGAGGGTAGTCGAATCGAGCGGCAGCTTCGCATGGACCTGAAGCTGCGGCTGGCCATCCGGGAGCGGGCGCGCGGGTCTCTGGAGGCCGGAAATCGTCACGGGGTTTCTCTCGTCGCCATTGCAGAGGAGGGGGAATTTCCCGCGCGTGGCTGCCTCCGATAGCCATGCATCACGTCGTGGCAACGCGATGGGCTGTCCGTCCTTGGAGACCTCCCACTCCAGACGCAAGCCCGGCAGCGCCTTTTCCATTCCTCGAACGGCGGCGAGTGTGCGCCCATCGTCGCCCGTGAGCGCTGGCGCATAGACAGAAACCAGGAGGCGACCTTTCGCGGTCATCGCTTGCACCCCGTCACGACGATGTTCTGCGCGAGGGACGGCTCCAGGTCGAGCAACGCTTGCTTGTGCTCGACATCACTGACTCCAACAGCGAAGCGATACCCACAGGCCTGGGCAATCCCACGGTCAGCCAGGAACTCCTCCACCTGGTCCCGGACCACCTGTTCCTGGAGGAAGTCGGTGTACGTGTTGAATTGATGCGTCTTGATCTCCCACAGCACGCTCGCACCGACCTGCAGCGCATCGAATCGTTTGCCACCAACGAGCACGTCCATTCCGGGGTAGCGGTTGGGCGGGAACCTGTCGGCGCACGAGTTGTGCGGCGCATCCTCGCCCGCGTGGGGCACGGGAACGGGTTCGCAACTGGCGCGGCCTGTCTGGTTTACCGACACAGGCGGCAGCGGGGGCTGCCAGTCCTGCCCCGAGGGCCCAGGCTTCGGCGAGTGCTTGCGGTGCGCTCCAGCTTCCTGAGACGACACCTTCGTTCCTCGTGAGTTCCCTGCTTCCTCGGGGTAGGCGTGGCGGAACTCATAGGCATCCAGCGCTTCTTTGATGGCGACGCCGACCACCATCACACCAAGCACGATGACAGCTCCCGTGGCAATCTCAGGGGCAGCCAGGATGCAGAGTCCGATTCCCAGGGCGGCTGCGCCCGTGGAGGCGACCGAGCATCTTCCCGTGGTGTCGTGGAACTCGATGCGGTCGTGGTCGAGGGCTTGATAGCACCTCTCCATCAGGACCGGCCAAGGCTGAGACGCTTCGCGGACGACGCACCGCCCACCATCAGTCCAAGGCAGCTTCGCCGCTCGCTCCAAGTGGGTGAGCCTCTGGCTCCTCTTGCTCCCGTGTTCGTCAGGAGACGGTGTCGAGGTGGCGCATGCCGACAGGAAGAGGAGGAGCGCGATGCAAGCGCGAAGACCCATGGTGGGATCCTCGCAGGAGACGGTGGCATCGGCAATCCGTGCACATCCTCGTGGCGCGCGTCGATTTGTGTCGCCTGCGCACAGAACACCCCGAAGTCCGCCCATGCCCCTCGACTCGGCCCAGGTGACTCGTCACTGTACGTGGCGCCTGGCGGCCTGGGGCCGGACCGCCGTGGCGCGCTGGAGTCCCTCGGCCGCGAAGGAGTCGTCATGCAGTACACGAACCTGGGTCGCTCGGGGCTCTCCGTCAGTCGGCTCTGTCTGGGCACGATGAACTTCGGCTGGAACACCGAGGAGCCGGAGTCCCACGCCATCATGGACACCGCGCTGGAGCGCGGCATCAACTTCTTCGACACCGCCAACGTCTACGGCTTCGGCGACAACAAGGGCCGCACCGAGCAGGTCATCGGCAACTGGTTCGCTCAAGGTGGACGGCGCCGCGAGCGCACCGTGCTCGCCACCAAGGTCTACGGCCCCATGGGCGACTGGCCCAACGAGGGCAAGCTGTCCGCCCTCAACATCCGCCGCGCCCTCGACGCGAGCCTCAAGCGCCTGCGCACCGACTACATCGACCTCTACCAGTTCCACCACGTCGACCGCGCCACGCCGTGGGAGGAGATCTGGCAGGCCCTCGAGGTCGCCGTCACCCAGGGCAAGGTGCTCTACGTCGGCAGCAGCAACTTCGCCGGCTGGCACATCGCCCAGGCCCAGGCCGCCGCCACACGGCGCGACTTCCTGGGCCTCATCAGCGAGCAATCCCTCTACAACCTGCTGGCGCGCACCGTGGAGCTGGAGGTGCTCCCCGCCGCCCGCCACTACGGCCTGGGCGTGCTGCCCTGGTCTCCCCTCCACGGCGGCCTGCTCGGCGGCGTGCTCAAGAAGGAGCGCGAGGGCAAGCGCCGCCTGGAGGGCCGCGCGCGAGAAGCCCTCCAGAAGAACCAGGAGAAAATCGAACGCTACGAAGCCCTCGCCGCCGAGCTCGGCCACGAGCCCGGAGACGTCGCGCTCGCGTGGCTCCTGCACCAGCCCGCCGTCACCGCGCCCATCATCGGACCACGCGTGGCCGGCCAGCTCGACGCCGCCCTGCGCGCGCTCGACGTGAAGCTCGATGAGAAGGCCCTGGCCAGGCTGGACGAAATCTTCCCGGGCCACCGCCCCGCGCCCGAGGACTACGCCTGGTAGCGCCTCACACCGCCGTCCAGCCCCCGTCGACGTCCAGCACCATGCCCGTGGCATAGGCACACGTCGCCAGGAAGTACGCCGCGTCGGCCATGTCCCGGGGAGCGCCCGCGCGCTTCATCGGGACGTGGGACGCGAGCGTGTCCAGGAATGCCCCCACCTGCGTGGCCGGCACGCCCCAGTCGATGGCCGTGTCCTTCGTGAGCCCGGGTGACAGCACGTTCACCCGGATGCCCCGAGGCGCCAGCTCCACCGCGAGCGAGCGCCCCATGGCGTTGATGCCCCCACACAGCCCCGCCCCGCCCGCGTAGTTCGCCAGCGCCGCGTGCCCGGCGATGCCCGAGCACAACAGGATGGAGCCCCCTTCCCTCATCTTCGGCACCGCGTGACGCACCGCGGAGAGCTGCCCGAAGAAGCGGTCCTTGAACAGCGTCTCCCACGCGCTCATCGGCACCGTCTCCACCGGCCCGAACACCGCGCCGCCCGCGCACGTCACCAACAGGTCCACCCGGGGCACCGACTCCATCAGCCGCACCACCTGGGCCTCGTCTCCCACATCCGTCACCACCCCGCGCGCGCCGTGGCCCACCCGCGCCACCGCCTCGTCCAGCCGCCCCTGACGCCGGCCGGCGATGACCACCTCCGCCCCCTCGCTCGCGAAGCGCTCGGCGATGGCCAGCCCGATGCCCGTGGCTCCGCCCGTGATGACCGCGATTCGTCCATCCAATGCACCCATGGTCCACCTCCTCGTGTCTGGGTATCCCAATCCGCTGACTGCATACGGCGCGGGGGCGTGGGACTGGCGCTCACGTTTCATGCGCCACCCGGCGCCCACGTGTGTCCTGGAGTCGAACTAGACAGTCCAGACAACCGTGGGGCAAGGTCGAGTTCCCCTCCGAGGGTGGGCCACCCTCCTTGCGCCGGAGTACACACCATGCGTCGCTTTGTCGTGTTGGTTTCGCTGCTGGGGCTGTCCGCGTGCGGTGGAGGAGTCGAAGCCGAGCAGCCCGAGTCCCCCGCACAGGCGGAGCAGGGGCTCTGTACTGGCAATGCCTGGGAGTGTTTCTGCGCGCAGTACAAGACGCAGGCGACGTGCAACCAGGCCTCGTCGGGAGCCCGGCACTGCGTCTGGCAGAACAAGTGCCTGCCGACCTACGAGTGAGCCTCCCCCGCATCGGGGCGGGAGCCAACGTGCTGGCGCGAGGTCCATATCGCGCGCGGCATGGATTCGTTCCGGGATGAGCGCCATTCCCGCCCATCCCGAGGCGGGCCGAGGGACACCTCACGCACCTCCCGTTGCTCCGGCACCGGATGGAAATCCCTCCATCCGGCTGTCTGGAGCACAGCATGTCCGAATGGAGTGTTCGCAAGCGCGGCGCCGGGTGGTGGGTATTGCCCCTCGCCCTGGTCCTTGGCACGGGCTGCGGAGAGGACGCCTCCGTCGAGCCCCCCTCGGCGCACGTCCCCGACGAGGACCTCGCGGTGGCGCTGGACGGCGCGTTCGTCGAGGTGCCGCGCGCGACGAGCCCCGAGCTGCGACAGAAGGTGTCCCAGCGGCTCGACGGCGCCGTGGATGACGCGGGCAAGAGCTTCTACCTCGCCATCCGTCGCTCGGAGCTGAACCAGAAGTGGTTCCTCACCGCGTACGCCCGGCAGTACCACCCCGGCGGCGTGGGCGGCATGGCGGGGACGGTCCTGGGCAGCCGCGTGGTGAGCTTCGAGGAGCAGAACGGCAAGCTCTTCGTGTTCGACGTCGACCGGCGCAAGGTGATGAGCGACGTGTTCGACCCCCAGGTGCTGGTGGATGCGTACCCCATCATCACCGACCACCGCCCCTTCAACCGGCTGCCGGGCTCCCAGCAGTACGTGCTCATCGACCCGGTGGCGGGGCTCAATCGCTACGGCGTGGTGGGAGACCGCTTCGGCCAGGACGGCCTGCGCTTCCAGGTGGAGCTGAGCTTCGCGCAGCGCTTCCGCCGGCTCGCCGATGGCATGGCCTTCGAGCAGGTCTTCACAGGCTACTCGGACCTGCCCTACGAGTGGGCGGACTACTACAACGAGGCCAACGCTTTCCGCACCTCGGGCACGCTGGGCCTCTCCTGGCGCAAGTACGCCGAGGGCCCGGGCTACACGCCCACGCCGCTGCCGCCTCGCGAGCACTACTTCCGCAGCGAGCGGCGAATCGTCCCCAACACCACGGCGGAGCAGTCCGAGCAGGTGGCGGTGAAGTGGAACATCCACCCCGGCATGCGGCCCATCCGCTGGCACATCATGGACACCGTGCTCGCGGCGCAGCAGGACCCGCGCCTGCAAGGCTATGACCTGGTCGACGCGATGAAGCGCGGCATCGAGGGCTGGAACGCCGCGTTCGGCTTCCCCGTGTTCGAGGCCGTCGTCGGAGGCGGCAAGGAGGACTTCGCGGACGACGACCGCAACGTCCTCATCTTCGACACCGACGAGCTGATGCCCCTGGCCTTCGCCAACTGGCGCAGCAACCCCGACACCGGCGAGATTCGCGGCGCCAGCGTCTATTACGCGATGAGCTGGGTGCTCGACGCCATCGCCACCCATGCGGAGGACGACGCGGCCCTGGCGGAGGTCGCCCATGCGGACGCGCCGCCCGCGGGCGCCGTCCCGGAGACCCCCCGGCTGACCTGGGCGGGGCTGGCCAACGGCCGCAGCTGCGAGCTGAGCGTCACCGGGCCGGGGCACGCGCGCGCGCCGCTCCCCGTGGAGGCGCGCCAGCAGCTCTCCGGGCTCACCCGCAAGCAGCGGGTGGAGCGCTCCATCACCCACATCCTGTTGCATGAGGTTGGCCACACGCTGGGGCTGCGCCACAACTTCATGGGCTCGCGCGCGAACGATGGGAGCCCCTCGGCGCCCATCTCCACCTCGGTGATGGACTACCTGATGCCGGACGAGCGCGCGCTGCTGGCCGAGCCGGGCGTCTACGACGTGCGCGCGGTGCGCTATCTCCATGGCGTGTCGCCGCAGTTGCCGACGGAGGCGTTCTGCACGGACGAGGACCGACGGCTGGACCCCTACTGTGCCCCGTATGACCGCTTCGCGGACTCGCTCCCGCTCTGGCACGGCCCGGAGATGCAGCGGCACCAGGACTACCTGCTCCACAGCCCGCTGAGCTTCACGCGCCTGCAGGGGTACTTCGACCACTACACCCCCTGGTACTTCGGCTTCATCCGCGTGTCGGACCCCGCGTCGCAGGTGATGGCCTACGAGTTCGCCCTGGAGAAGCTGCGCCCGCCGCTCGTGATTCCCCCGGGCGCGCGGCCGGACTACGCGGCCCGCGCGGACGAGCTCACCCGGCGCATCTTCCAGCGGCTGTACCTGGACCCCGCGACGAGCCGGGGACGCTTCCTCCCCAACCCGCCTCCCACGCCCGCGCTGATGGCGCCGATGCTCGCGGACCTGAAGGCCCTGGTCCTGAACACGGATGGCGTGCGCAGCTACGCCTCGCGCCGCACCCTGGTCGACGTGCTGAAGGCCCAGCAGTCGTTGGGGGCCTACCGTCTGCTGCGCGAGCTCGAGGGCACCCTCACCGCGAGCCTGCCGTCGCTCTCCGGCGATGACCGGCTGGAGACGGAAGACTTGCTGCGCCGCATCTCCGGGGCCTTGTCCCCGTACTACTTCTGACCCGGAGTCCCAGGCCCGGCGCGAGGCAGGTGGACGATGAAGGTGGAGCCCTCGCCCGGGCGGCTCTCCAGGAAGATGCGGCCCCCGTGGGCCTCCACGAGCTGGCGGGTGATGAACAAGCCCAACCCCAGCCCTCCGTAGTGGCGGCTGGACACCGCGCGCTCGAAGCGGTCGAAGACGCGCGCGGCGTCCTCGGGGGCGATGCCGATGCCCCTGTCCTTCACCTCCACGCGCGCCAGCTCCGCGTCGCCCCGCACGCGCACGTCCACCGGCGCGCCGTGCCCGTACTTGAGCGCGTTGGACATCAGGTTGGTGAGGACCTGCTCCAGCCGCAGCCGGTCCCACCGGCCCGTCATCGGCTCGGGCGCGTCCACCTCCAGCCGCACGCCCGCGGCCTGGGCCTCCATCTCGAAGCGGCGCGCCAGCTCCTGGACCAGCTCCCCCAGCTCCACGTCCTCCAACTGCAGCTCCATCCGCCCGCTCGACAGGCGCGCCACGTCCAGCAGGCTGTCCACCAGCTTGGTGAGCCGGGTGGTCTGCCGCTCGCACGTCTCCACCCCGCGCTCCAGTCGCTCCGCGTCCAGCGGCCCCGGCTGCCGCAGCTGTCGGAAGAGCAGCTGCAACTGGAGCTTGAGCGAGGTGAGCGGCGTGCGCAGCTCGTGTGCGGCCACGCTGAGGAACTCGTCGCGCACGCGCACCGCGGCCTGGGCCTCATTGGCCAGACGACGGTGCTCGGCGCTGGCCTGCTCCGCCAGGGCGCGCGCGTTCACCTGTGAGCGCGTGACGAGGAACAGCAGCAGCGACATCAAGAGGCCGCCGCCCGCCACCGTGAGGGGATGGCTGGAGCGCGTGCCCGTCATGAAGGCCTCGCGGGTGGTGAACACCAACGTCCACGGCACCCCGGCCACCTGCACGGTGAGCTGCTTCCGGAGCCCTCCCGCGTCCGGCGCGCCGGGGTGCGAGGTGTAGAGCCGCGCCGGCTCGCTCACGGTGACGCCGTCGTAGATGGTCAGGTCGATGGTGGACTGGAAGCCCTGGAAGCGCAGGCCCTCCACGAAGTCCTTCATGCGGAAGGCGCCGAAGACGAAGCCCTCCAGTCGCTCGCCGCGGGCCTGGGGGGTGGTGGGCTCCACCATCCCCGCGTAGAGCGGGACGTAGATGACGAAGCCCGCCTGGCCCTCCGGGTCGGCGATCAACCGCACCTTGCCAGTGGCCGCGGGCAGGCCGCTTCGCCGCGCGCGCTCCAGCGCTGCCTGGCGCACCGGCTCGGACAGGACGTCGAACCCGAGCATCCGGAGGTTGTTCACGTCGAACGGCTCCACCAGGTCGACGACGGCGTGGTGCTCGCGCGCGTCCTCGGGCCACACCCGGTACGCGGGGAAGCCCTCCTGGTGCATCCGGGCCTCGTGCCGCGCGAGCTCGTCCCGGCTCAGCCACCGCGCCAGTCCGATGGCTTGGATGCCGGGGTAGCGCTGGCGCACCTCCAGGCTCTCCGTGTACGCGCGGAACTCGTGCCGCTCCACCGCCGCGCTGCCGGTGAAGACGCCCCGGGTGCCCAGGAGCATGGCCTGGTACACGTCCAGCCGCTGTTGCAGGGCCACGGAGCCGTCCCTGGCGGCGTCATCGAAGAGCTGCTCCCTGCGCAGGCTCACCCCCCGCCGGATGTACGTCGTCGCCCCCGCCGTGACGAGCAGCCCCGTCAGCAGGGCGAGGAGGGCGGCCGCGTTGCGGCGCACGTGGGAGGCGAGGGAGGTCGACACGAGTGTCCTCCAGGAGAAACGCCCGGCCCTGAAACACAATCCCCGTCCATCCGTCCGCGTGAGCGACACTGCAACGGCTGCTCGCTCGGGGCATTCTAGGAGCCATGGTGCGTCACGTCATCGTCGTGGGAGCAGGACCGGGCGGGCTGTCCGCCGCCATCAACCTGGCCGGGCAGGGCTTTCGCGTCACCGTGGTGGAGAAGGACCCGGTGCCCGGCGGGCGGATGAAGGGGCTGACGCTCGGAGCCCAAGGCGAGTACACACTCGACACGGGGCCCTCCATCCTCCAGCTCCCCGGGGTGCTGGAGCGAATCTTCGAGCGCTCCGGACGTCGGCTGGCGGACTACGTGAAGCTGGTCCCGCTGGACGTCAACACGCGGCTGCACTTCTGGGATGGCTCCCGGCTGGACACCAGTCGGGACCCCGCGCGGATGGAGGCGGAGGTGGCGCGCTTCGGTCCCCAGAAGGTGGAGGGCCTGAGGCGCTGGCTGGCCGAGGGGAAGGAGAAGTACGGCATCGCGTACGAGAAGTTCATCTGCACGCACGCGGGCAGCCTCGCCTACTACGCGCCCTGGCGGCTGGCCTCCACGCTGCGCTTCAAGCCCTGGCAGACGCTCTACAAGCACCTGGACTCGTTCTTCCACGACGACCGGCTGACGTACGCGCTGGCGTACCCGTCGAAGTACCTGGGCCTGCACCCGACGACGTGCTCGTCGGTGTTCAGCGTGATTCCCTTCATCGAGCTGGCCTTCGGCGTGTGGCACGTGGACGGGGGCTTCCGGGAGCTGGCGCGCGGGATGATGCGGTGCGCTCAGGATTTGGGCGCCACGTTCCGGATGGGCGCGCCCGTCAAGCGCGTGCGCGTGGAGGCGGGGCGCGTGGCGGGCGTGGAGCTGGAGGGCGGCGAGGTGCTGGAGGCGGACGCGGTGGTGCTGAACGCGGACCTGCCCTACGCGGCGACGAAGCTGTTGTCGGCCGAGGCGCGAGAGGGCTCGCGGCTGACGGACGCGGCGCTGGAGAAGGCGAAGTATTCGTGCAGCACGTTCATGGCGTACTACGGGTTGGACAAGCGCTACGACGAGCTGCCGCACCACCTCATCTACCTCTCGGAGTCGGCGCGGCGCACGGACCGGGACGCGCTGGAGGACCGGGAGCTGGACGTGGACGACCCGCCCTTCTACGTGTGCAACGCATCGGTGACGGACCCGAAGGGGGCGCCGGAGGGACACTCGACGCTGTACGTGCTGGTGCCCACGCCGAACACGGCGCGGCCGGTGGACTGGGCGAAGACGGAGGCGACGCTGCGCGAGCGCATCCCGGCGATGCTGGAGAAGGTGGGGCTCAAGGGCGTGCGCCAGCACATCCGCGCGGAGCGCTACTTCACGGCGGAGACGTGGCGGGACGAGTTCAACGTGTTCCGCGGCGCGGTCTTCAATCTCTCGCACACGTGGATGCAATTGGGGCCGCTGCGGCCGCGGGTGAAGAGCCCGGACGTGGAGGGCTTGTATTGGGTGGGCGGAGGCACGCACCCAGGCAGCGGACTGCTCACCATCATGGAGAGCGCGAACATCGCGGCGGATTACCTGACGCGCGAGGCGGGCAAGGGGCCGCTGCCGGGCTGGCCGTACGTGCCGCCGCTGGAGGACGAGGCGCGGGCGGTGCCCCAGGCGCGCGCCGGCTGACGTCCGAGGCGCGGTGGGCGACAGTGCACCGCGTCACCTCGGACGCGCGCCGACCGGGCTTGCTCCGTCGGGAGCGGGCCGTCGGCACCGGCTCGCAACGAGGCCTCACGGGTGCGAAGCTGTCACCCATGCCGTTCTTCATCCCATTCGCGGTGGGAGGCCTGGTGCTGACGGCGCTGGGGCTCGGTGCGAAGAAGGTCTGGGACCAGGGCCGCGTCGTCGAGTCCCCCGCGCTCGCCCAGGCCCGTGAGCGACACGCCGCCGCGCTCGGCGCGCTCAAGTCCGCCCGGCTGCGCGTGCGCACGGGCCTCGCCTCCTACGGCGAGCGTCAGGCCCGCGCCCGCGCGGAGGTCGTCGAGCCCCTGCGAGGGCTGCTCGCGCGGCTGGAGCGCTGGGAGCATGCGAAGCGGGAGGACGTGCTCCCGCCCGAGGCCCTCGCGGCCCTGGAGGCGCTGCCCTCGGAGCCCGTCTCCCGCGCCGCGCGCCGGGCGTGGCCCCTTTTGGGCGCGGGCGCGCCCGTGACACCCGGCTGGGAGCCCGTGCTCACGTGGATGGAGCGAGGCTGGCTGCAGGAGGACGCGGCCCCGGTGGTGCTCGATGGGGTCTCCCTGTTCGAGGCCGCGGCGCCGTGGGCCGCCGCGAGCACCGTGGAGGACACCGACGAGGCCCGCGTGCGCCAGCTGGACGCCTGCGCGGCGACGCTCCGCCAGGCCACGGAGTTCCTCGAGGCCCTGCTCACGCGGCTCACCTCGCTGGAGACCCGCGTGGGCGCGCTCCAGTCGAGGGCCGAGGTCCAGCTCACCTACCTGGACGCGGCGAGCTTCGAGCAGGACGGCCCTGAGCCCCGCGAGCGCCTCGGCCGCCTGGGCCTGCTCGTGGGCCGGCTGGTGGTGCTGCTGCGCGCCCCGGTGCTGGGGCCCGACGGGCGACTCCAACCCGAGCCGCCCGTGTCCCCAGAGGAAGCCGCGCTCGCTCAGACGTAGCGCTGGGCCAGCTGCGACACCTGTCCGGTGGCGTGGGTGACGGCGACGGCCGCCTGCTGCGTGGTGTCCAGGTGGCGCAGCGTGTCCGTGGTCAGCTCATCCAGCTCTCGCACGGCGGCGAACAGCTGGTCCACGCCCTGGTGCTGCTGGGCCACGGCCTCGGCGATCTGCCGCACCGCGGACGCGGACTCGCGCGACAGCGTGGCCAACTCGCGCAGCCGCTCGCCGCTGGTGCGAAGCGGCGCCAGCGCCGTCTCCACGCCCGCCGCGCTCCGGTCCGTCATCGCCGTGGCCTGGGTGGCCGCAGAGGCCATCGTCTCCAACAGCCCGCGCACCTGGTTCGTCGCCTGGACGGACTGGTCCGCCAGCTCGCGCATCTGCCGCGCCACCACGCCGAAGCCCTTGCCGTGCTCACCCGCGCGCGTGGCCTCGATGGCCGCGTTGATGGCCAGCATGTGCGACTGGTCCGCCAGCGCCTTCACCACCTCCGACACGCGGCCGACCTCGCGCGCGCGCTGCTCCAGGTCCTGCATCTGCCCATGCAGCCCGTCGGCGATGTCGCGGATGGAGGCGAGGCCCTTCTCGGTGCCCTGCAGCGACTCCTCGCCCAGCCGGCCCACCGCGGCGGCGCGCTCGGCCACCTGGAGGATGCTGGTGGCGCGAGAGGCCGCCACGTGGGACGCCTGCTGAATCTCCTGCGCCGTGGCGCGCGCCTGGTGCAGCGCCGCCGCCTGTCGCGACAGCGTCTGGTTCTGCTGGTTGCTCGCCTCCGACAGCCGCGTGCCCGCCTGCGCCAGGTCCCCCGCCGACGTGCGCAGCGAGCGCGGCAGCTCCTGCAGCCGCTGGTAGAGCTGCCACGTGGTCGCGGCCAGGTCTCCCAGCTCGTCCGTGGACACCCACCGCGGCGGCGCCGCGCGGCCCTCCACCAGCGCCTCCAGCGACGCGCCCACCGCGCGCGAGCCCTTGGCCAGTCGCCGCGCCGCCCACGCCGCCGTGAGGATGGAGCCCAGCGCCGCGTAGCCGCCGAACATGACGACCGGCAGCACCAGGTCCCTCTGCAGCGGCGCCACCGTGGCGCGCACCTGGTCCGCCGACGCGGCCTGGCCCTTCGACTCGATGTCCTTCGCCAGCGCCCCCAGCTCCCGCTCGATGCGCAGGTTCAGCGTGACGACGCTCGTCAGACACGTGACGAGCAGCGCGGAGACGACGGTGGCGGGCAGGAGCCACAGCTGCCGGGGCGCGAAGCCCTCTCCGGCGGGCCGCGCGCTGGGCGCCTTCTGGTAGGCGTCCAGCACCGTGGGCATCAGCACCTGCTCATAGAGCATGTACAGCAGCGGGCTGCTGAACAGCCCCGCGCTCATCGACACCGCCACGCCCACCGGCACCACCGACATCGGCCGGTCCAACAGGAACGCCACGCCCCCGTTGAACAGCACCCCGCCGATGAACCACGACACCATCGACTCGCCGAACGCCAGCTGCGACGGGATGCGGATCAACCGCTCCACCCGCAGGCGCCCCTCTGTCGCCATGGCCCGCTTCAGCAGCCACGGCAGCACCACCATCGGCTGCGCCACCGCGCACAGCCCCAGCACCAGCGGCGTGATGACTCCCAGCAGGATGCGCGTCGCCTTCGGCCCCTCCAGTGACAGCAATTGCATGTCCACGTACAGGGCCGGGCAGAAGGCCACCGTCGTGATGAGGGAGCGCAACAGGTACATCCGCCGGAACAGCGCGCCAGGGGTCGGAAGCGGAGGGGTGGACATCGGGAAGCAGTGACTCCGGGGTGGCAGTGACTTCAGCGTGCGGGGCAGCGCGCCTTGCGTCAATGTCCCGTTTCAGCAGGGGGGAAGGATTCCAACCAGGGAGCGTCTCGGGCTCCCCCCATTCCACTGGGCCCGCCGCACCTCCGCAAGTCCGTGGCCGTGCTTCGCTCGCCTGAATGTCTGGGTATTTTCCTTGAATTGCGGGACTGCTTCTGGAAGGGGCCAGCCCCGCCCCCCGAGCAGGCGAGCGGCCTGGCCCTCCTGCACGACTCCAGGGCCATGCCCACACTCACTCCACAACGGCTCTCACGAGCTCACAGCCACAGGAGAGTGACATGGGTGAGTTGATCGACAAGGCCAAGGGCAAGATCAAGGAGACCGTGGGCGCGGCCACCGGCGACCGCTCGCTGGAAGCCGAGGGCAAGGTCGACACGGCCAAGGGCCACGCCAAGGAGAAACTGGAGGACGCCAAGCGCGCCGTCCGGGACGCGGTGGACGACGACAAGCCGCGCCGCGACGAGCCCTGATTTTCAGCGACGAGCACACGGTCGGGTCGCGGGGAGGCGCTCCTCGCGGCCCGTCGCCGTTGCTAGCGCTTGACCTCGGGCGGACACGCCACCTCGAGGAACGTCGTGGTCTTCCCGCTGAGCATCACCCACAAGCAGCGCAGCACACAGCCCGCGCCGAACTCTCGGTAGATGAGACCCAGATTGGTGACCACCTCTCTTCCGGTGATGACGCCGCGCATTGGTCCTCCCCCTTCTTCAGCTTCCCGTCCGATCCCGCCACCACCCACCGCGCTGTCGTGGGAGCCCTTCTGCAAAGCTCCGGCCGCTCCCCGCGCGGCCCGCTGAAGACGCTCTGTTGCTCCGCGAACGTGCCAAGCGCGCCAATCTCC
Source organism: Myxococcus fulvus (assembly GCF_900111765.1). The sequence goes on along the minus strand of NZ_FOIB01000004.1, from coordinate 866,739 downwards.
AGGCAGGAATGCGCGCGTGGAACTCCCGCGAGGGATACGGACGCGGCGCGCCTGGAGTTTTTTCAGGGGGACACCCCACGGTGTGAGGGGGGCGTCCGCCCCTGCTCCGCACGGCCCCGTGGGACAGGAGTCGTGCTCCACCCTCACCCCAGGACGAGTCGTGTGGCGCTGGCCGTCACACGCGAGCACGGGAGCGCGAGGGCTTCTTCGCCCGCTCGTGCACACGGCGTCCCCGGAGCGAGGGTGGCATCCCGGCGCGGCCGCCTGAATCTTCGAGATGAGGGCTCCACGGGGCCTGGGCCGCGAGGAGCGGCGGACCGGCGGGCAATGGCTCGCGACAGGTCCATGTCGGGCGCATGGGAGGGCGTGTCACGCCGCCCCCACGGCGCCGACGCTGAAGCAGCAAGGCCATTGAAAGGAGGGTCTCGTGATGAGGCAGCATGTGCTGACCCGTGTGGATATTCCGTTGCTGCAGGCGGGGACCTTCCGGGGCCCCAGGGGGCTGACGCGCCTGGTGGTGGCGACGGACTTCTCGCTGCGCTCCGAGCTCGCCCTGTCCCGGGCGCTGCGGTTGCCCCTGGGCCTGGGCGCCACCTTCACGCTGCTGCACGCGGGGCCGGTGCTGGAGGGCTCGCCCGGAGGCGTGGTGTTGGGAGGCGGCTGTCTGCGCAAGGCCGTGCACGCGGCGTGTCGGAGGCTGCGCCACCGGCCGGACGTGACGGTGCGCGAGGAGCTGCGCCAGGGCGACACGCTGGACGCGCTGTCGGCGGTGGCGCGCGAGCAGGGCGCGCAACTGGTGGTGCTGGGCGGTGAGCGGGTGCTGACGCCGGGCCGGTCGCTGGGAGAGGGCTCGATGGTGCGGCGCGCGCTGCGTCGGCTGGACACGTCGATGCTGGCGGTGCTGCCCCATCCGGCGAGGCCGTATGAGAACCCCCTGGTCGCGGTGGACTTCACGCGCGAGTCCCGGCGGGCGCTGGAGCTGACGATGCGGCTGTGTCCCCTGACGCCGGTGTCCGTGCTGCACGTGGTGGACACGCGCGAGGAGGAGGCGGCGCTGCGGGCCCGGGGAGCACCGCCGGAGCGCTTCCTGATGCTGCGCCATGAGCGCGAGCTCGACGCGCGCCTGGAGCTCGCCCGCTTCCTGGCGCCGTACCGGGAGACGGGGTGCGAGCTGGAGGCCCGGCTGCGCTCCGGGGAGCCGGGCGAGGCGCTCCTGGCGCACGCGGTCGAGCTGGGCTCGGACCTGCTGGTGCTGGCGGGCCCGCGAGGGGCCGGGGACGAGGCGTTGCTGGCGGAGCGGGTGCTGGCGCAGTCCTCGTGCGACGTCCTGGTGTCCCGACACGAGCGGCCCGCGGTGGGGTGAGGGGCGGCTCTTTCGAGCGGATGTCGGGTGAGCGCGTTATGAACGGGGGACGTGTCTCCCCGTCCACTCGAGTCCACCCTCCCCGCGAAGAGCTCCCTCAAGGAGCGGCTGAAGAGCGCCGGAAGCCTGTTCCGTCAGCTCCCCGGGACGTTCCGCATCTTCTGGCAGGCCAGCCCCCGGGGCGCCGTCGTGCTCGGGCTGTTGACGCTGGTGGCGGCGGTGTTGCCGGCGGCCATCGCCTGGGTGGGGAAGCTGATTGTGGACGCGGTGGTGGCGGCGGCGCAGGGCTCGGCCGAGGCGCACTCGCGTGTCTACGGCCTGGTGGGGCTGGAGTTCGCGCTGATGCTGGGCTCCGGGGTGGTGGAGCGCGGGCTGACGCTGACGCGGGAGCTCTTGCGCGCCAACCTGGGCAACCTGCTCAACGAGCGCATCTTGAAGAAGGCGCTGGAGCTGGAGCTGCGGCACTTCGAGGACTCGGAGACGTACGACAAGATGCAGAACGCCCGGCGCGAGGCGAGCAGTCGTCCGCTGTCGCTGGTGATGCAGGCGTTCTCCATCGTCCGCAACGCGATAACGCTCTCCACGTTCGCGGCGCTGTTGATTGCGCTGTCGCCGTGGAGCGTGGTGGTGCTGGTGGCGGCGTCGATTCCGGCGTTCATCGCGGAGGCGCGGCTGGCGATGGCGGGCTTCCGGCTGTACTCGTGGCGCGCGCCGGAGGGGCGCAAGCTCAACTACCTGGAGTGGATCCTCACGCGGGACAGCCACGTGAAGGAGGTGAAGCTCTTCGGGTTGGGGGAATTGGTGTTGGGGCGCTATCGGGATTTGTTCCGCAAGTTCTTCGCGGAGGACCGGGCGCTGGCCTTCAAGCGGATGGGGTGGGGGTTGGGGTTGGGGTTGTTGTCGCTGGCGGCGTTCTACGGCTGCTACCTGTTCGTCGCGGGGCGCGCGGCGGACGGGGCCATCAGCGTGGGTGACATGGTGTTGTACCTGGGGGTGTTCCGTCAGGGGCAGGCGGCGTTCCAGGGCATCCTGACGAGCGTGGGCTCCATGTACGAGGACGCGCTCTTCATGAGCAACCTCTTCATGTACCTGGAGATACCGACGGGCAGCGAGGTGGCGCGGGTGTCGCCGCCGAAGTCCGCGCCCCGGGGGCGCACCAACGACATCGAGTTGCGCGACGTGTCCTTCCGCTATCCGGGGAAGGAGGCGTGGGCGTTGAGGCACGTGTCGTTGACGTTGCGGCCGGGGCAGAAGCTGGCGTTGGTGGGGGAGAACGGGGCGGGGAAGAGCACGTTGGTGAAGCTCCTGCTGCGGCTGTACGAGCCGACGGAGGGGGCGATTCTGTACGGGGGCGTGGACATCCGGGACATGGACGTGGGGGATTTGCGCTCGCGCTTCGGGGCGGTGTTCCAGGACTTCGTGCGCTACCAGTTCAACGTGGCGGAGAACATCGGGTTGGGGCATGTGCCGGCGTTGGAGGACCGGGAGCGCATCGTGAAGGCGGCGCAGCTGGGTGGGGCGAGCGGGGTCATCGAGGCGTTGCCGGGGCAGTACGACACGATGCTGGGCGGGTGGTTCGAGAAGGGGCAGGAGCTGTCGGCGGGGCAGTGGCAGAAGCTGGCGGTGGCGCGGGCGTTCATGCGGGACGACGCGGAGGTGCTGATTCTGGACGAGCCGACGGCGAGCATCGACGCGGAGGCGGAGCACGCGTTGTTCGAGCGCTTCCAGGCGTTGGCGGCGGACCGCATCGCCATCGTGATTTCGCACCGGTTCTCCACGGTGCGGATGGCGGACCAGATCGCGGTGCTGCACAACGGCGGCGTGGACGAGCTGGGCAGCCACGACGAGCTGATGGCGAAGGACGGCCGCTACGCGCACCTGTTCCGCCTGCAGGCGCGGGGCTACCAGGACTGAGACGCGCGGCCGAGGTGCCTAGGACCTCGGCTTGTTCCTCGCCTCGCGGCGCGTCAGCAGCAGCCCCAGCACGTAGAGCATCACGCCCGAGATGAGGGGCAGCGCGAGCGCGCCGCCCACGAAGCCGCCGAGTCCTCGCATGACGCCGCCGAGGACTCCATCGACGCCCCACCAGGGCTCGGCGCGCACGCCCAGGATGGCGCCCGTGAGGCCGCCCAGGGCTCCGGTGGCGAGCAGGAAGGGTTCCAGAATCGTCATGGTGGAGAGCGCTTCAGGCGGCCTGATGCTCGCGAGCGAAGAACGCGCGGAAGTCCACCATCGCCTGGCTCGCGTCGGGGTGCAGCGCGCCGAGCACCTCGGTGGCGAACGTGGTGGGCGCCGCTCCGGACGCCGTGATGATGCGTCCGTCCCGCACCGCCTGTGGCACGTCGCGGTAATGCGCGGCGCCCTGGTAGTTCGGGGCGTGCTTCTGGAGGAACGCCAGGTCGTTGCTCGTGTGCGCGCGCCCCTCGAGCAGTCCCGCGCGGGCCAGCGCCAGCGTCGCGCCGCAGATGCCCGCGACGACGAGCCCCGCCTCCACCGAGCGGCGCAGCAGGGGCGTCAGGTCCGGGCTCTCCGGCGTCATCCAGGTGCTCGAGCCAATCAGCACCAGTGCGTCCGCCTGCTCCGGGGAGAAGTCCTCCACCGCGCCATCCACCTGGATGGTCATGCCCCCGATGGACGGCACGGGACGGCCTCCCGGGGACCACCAGGAGACCTGGTCACGGAAGTCATCCCGAGCCCCCGCGGCCAGCAGCGCCGGCTCCCAGTCCGCGAAGGGGGGAATCACCACGAATGCGATGCGAGCCACCAGCGTGCTCCTCGTTGAAAGGAGCACGCGAGCTTAGGTAATGCGGACGCGAAGCTGAAGGTCACGGATGGCCACCCCGGAAATCCGCGGCGGGACCGTGGGCCCTGTCCGTCAGCGAGGCCTTCTGACTACTCACCCGGGGTCGACGTGGTGCCCTCGTCGTCCGTCAGCTCCTTGGGGCGGGAGCCAGGGATGATGCGCTCGGAGTACTGGTCCAGGTAGAGCGGCGCGAGCACCGCGCGCCAGCGGACGTGGCTTCCCTCCCACAGCTCGTCGGTGATGGTGAACACCCCCGAGGCGCCCTCGTAACGATTGAGGTCCATGCCCAGACCGGGCCGGTATGCCCTGGCGCCCAGGCGCACGAACAGCCGCATGTCCCGCAGGGTGTTCTTGTAGACCAGGAGCCCCGGCACGACGTTGGGCGGGTCCGCCGCCAGGCGCAGTCCGGCGTCGTACGTCCGCTCGATGATGTTCCCCAGCAGCGTCACGCCCTTCGCCTTGACGATGCGGATGCCCTGGCCGTTGTTGCGGCTCGCATAGTCATAGATGTCGTGCACGTGGTTGCCTTCGATCTGCACGTTCACCGGCATGTCGATGACGTTGTTGCCACCGATGGAGATGCCCCGACCCGCGTTCCAGATTTCGTTGTAGAGGATTTGAACGTTCGTCGCGTCCTCGTGCACCAGCACCCCCTCCGCCGCGGAGCTGTTCGCCTGCCAGGGGTACTTCGCGAGGTTGGGGAAGTTGTAGATCTTGTTCTCGTGCAGGAGCAGGTCGTCGCACGCCTTGACGTCGACCCCGTTCTCCCCGGTGTCGTGCAAGCGATTGCGCTCGACGAGGATGATGGCCGGCCGGCCGCCATTGGGCTGACACTGCACCGCGTCCCCGGAGACGTCGTGGATGTCGTTCTCCACGATGAACACGTCCCGCGTCACGCCGCGAATCGCCACGCCGTGCGAGTCGGTGTTCTGCTTGGAGAAGTCGTAGATTTCATTGTTGTCGATGAGGACGAAGTCCGCGTAGCTGGTGACGACGCCGCCCCCCGCGCGGCCGCCGTGCAGCTTGGAGTCGAGGACCTGGGAGCACGTGGTGGTGTTCTCGAAGAGCACGGCGAACGAGGGCCGCTCGCGCACGTCCACCTCGAAGAACTGGACGACCCAGTAGGGCTGGCTGACCTGGACCAGGCTGCCCACGTTGGTCGCGGCGGGGAGGATGCGCGGGCGGCCTGCCTGCTCTCCGCGCAGGACGATGGGCGCGGTGGCGGTGCCGGGACGCGCTCCCTTCGGCGCGGTGATGGCGACCTGTTCGTTGTAGTCGCCCTGGCGCACCAGGATGATGTTGCCCGGCCGGGCCGCCTTCACCGCGGCCATGATGGTGCTGTAGGGGTTCAGGTCGGAGCCGAGCGGCTTGGATGGATCTCTCGGGCCGTTCTTCGACACGTAGAGCGTGGGGCCCTGCGCGGCCGACGCGGCCGGACAGTTGTCGTAGAAGAGGTCCTCGGTGAAGGCTGGATTCTGCCTCGCGGTCCGGGTCTCCAGTCCGTCCACCGGCGCGGCTGCTTCCGGCGCCTCCAGGTGTCCCTCTCCGCAGGCCATGGCCCCCGCCCACAGCGACAACAGACAAGCCAGATGCGTGAGCCTTCGCCCCAGTCGATGCTTCGTCATTTTGCACTGCCCCCCTGATTGGACCGCCAACCGCGAGGTTCCATGTTCGTAACGGGGGCGCGTCACATCAACCACGCTGCCCCGAAGGGTGGGAACCCCATGCGCTCCACGTTCCCCGGGCACAGGTCCACGCAGTGGAGGACGTGGGCCCGGGTCCGTGTGAAGCGCGGGGAGGCGTCAGGCCGTCCCGCTGTCGGTGGAGGCGTTCGGGAGGTGGCGGCGCCTCGTACGGGGAGCCGGTGTGTCAGGTCGAGACGCGGCCACGTTGGAGCACGGGGATACGGTCTGGGTACTCCCGTGACTCGATCTGGGCAATCGCGTCGAGCGCCTCCTCGCTGACGTACCACCAGCCGGGATTCACCCGCTCATCCTCCTGGGCCACCTTGCGCAGCGCGGGGAGGGCGGGGCGGTAGCGGAACGCGCCGAGCGCGAAGCAGGCCCAGAAGCGCAGCTCCGCGGCGGGGTGCTCCAGCAGGTCGACGAGGATGCCCAGCACGCGCTCACGCAGGGCCGGCACCATCGTGCGCTGGGAGCCCAGGGCCTCGATGGCCTGGCCTCGCACGTCCATGCTCTCGGAGGTGTCCTCGGCGGACTGGAGCAGCGCGTCGATGATGGAGGGCTTGCCATCGCCGAGGCTGCACAACAGCCACGCGGCGACCTCGCGCGCCCGGACGTCGGCGGCGGTGCGCAGCAGCCGGGCCACGTGCTCGGCCGCGACGGCATCACCGACCTTGATCAACGCCATGGAGGCCTCCCAGCGCGCATCGCCGTCACCCGACTCGAGTCGCCCGAGCAGCTCCGCCAGCTCCGCGGAAGGTGTCGAGAGCGGGCGGACCTGGGGCGTGTGACGAGGCTTCTTGGGTGTCTTCTTCATGGCGCCACCCTAGGCGATTCCCTGGAGTGGCATCGCGAAAGGGTGGGGCGCGATGGCCTGGGTCACGCGGCGGGCAGGTGCTCGCGGACGACGCCCAGCCAGTACGCCTTCCCGTAGTACTGGCTCATCTTCCCGATGAGCTTCCCATCGCGGAACAGGAGGAACGTGGGGATGCCGTAGAGCCCGAAGCGGTGGGCCAGGGACTCGTGCTGATAGGCGTTCACCTTCACCACGCGCATCCTCGCGCCGTCCAGCTCGGAGAGCAGCTCGGGCTCGGCGGCCGCGTAGATTTCACAGTTCGGGCAGCCGTCGCCCCAGAAGTCCACCACGACGAGCTCGCCCTGGGGCTCCATGACGAGCTGGTCGAAGTTCTCCGCCGTTCCCTCGTAGCTGACCGGATGTGCCATGCCCCATGGGTAACGGTCCGCCCGTCGGCCTTCAAGCCGGGTGGGGCCCCGAGGGGCTGGCTTCCCGGGGGCGGGCGGGCGTCCCGGGGAGCGTGGATCAGGGAAGCGGGAGGCGAGGGCCTCGGGCTGGTGGAGGGGCTTGCTTGCGAGGGAGTGGAAGGAGGCAGCCCGGGTTGGCGGTTGTCGTGATAGGTCCCGGGGTGGGTTCGCGGGGCGTCAAAAGCTTCAAGTGCGCACTGCGCTGAGGGGCACAGCCGCCGTAAGGTGGCGGCATCGGACGTGTCGTGGAGGGGTCATGCACGAGTGGTTGGAGGCACTGCGGAAGTCAGCGAAGGCCGCGTCATCGGGTGTGTCCGCGGATGAGGTCCGGCGGGCGGAGACGGAGTGTGGCGTCCCCTTTCCCGAGGACCTCGGCCATCTGTACCTGACCTTCGACGGAGGCGAGCTCCACGGCGACGTGAGCCTCTTCCCGCTGCATGGGCCCGAGGGCTCCGTGAGCGTGTTGGAGAAGACGCGGCTGAAGCTGGTGGGGCTGCCGGCCGCGGGCGTGTGGCGCATCGGGATGAAGGGGCCGCACCGGCACCTGTTCTCCGCGCGCAAGTCGGCGATGGTGGAGCAGGGGGATGGGGGCGGGCCGCTGCCGGGCTGGGTGGACGCGCTGGGTGAGGAGGATTGGCTCTACGGCACCTGGGACAGCGAGAAGCGGGAGATGCGGCTGTACCGCTCGCTCAAGGACATGCTCGATGTGCTGGTGCCTCCCGCGGAGGTCGAGAGCTTCGGTGAGCGCACCTTCGCGCGGGCGATGAACGCCGTGCTGCAGGAGGCGCTCTCGGGCATGTCTGGCGAGGAGGAGTCCGAGGAGGAGAAGGTCGCGGAGTCCACCGAGGTGGAGGTCGAGGAGGAGGAAGAGGACACGGGCGCGCAGCGAGAGCTCGCGTACGAGTACGACGACGATGTCTCGCGAGGGCGCAGGGGTGGGGGACAGGACGAGTCCGGGGGCTTCGGTCGTTTCGGGGCGAAGTCGGGAGGCGGGAAGAAGCCGGTGTCGAGGTCCTCGGTGACGCAGGTGGAGCTGTTCGTGCGGCCGACGATGCAGGAGGCGCTGCGCAAGGAGCTGGGGCCCGAGACGGCGAAGAAGCCCGCCGCGAAGTCCAAGGCCAGCAAGCCCGTGGCGACGATTGCCGAGACGGTGAAGGACGCCGTCGCGAAGCCCGTGGCGCAGGTCGCGGAGGCGGTGAAGGACGCGGTCTCGAAGCCGGTGGAGAAGGCCGCCAAGGCGACGAAGGCCGCTGTCACGAAGCCCGTCGAGGCGGTGAAGGATGCGGTCGCGAAGCCCGTCGAGAAGGCCGCCAGGGCGACGAAGTCCGCTGCCACGAAGCTGGTCGACGCGGCAGCCACAGCGACGACGAAGACCGTGGTGAAGGCCGTGGAGGTGACGCAGCCCAAGGCGAAGCCCGCCGCTCAGCCCGTGACGCAGACGTCCGCGGTGCTTCCCGCGACGAAGAGCCCCGCGACCAGTCAGCCCGTGGCGAAGACGTCTGCGAAGGCCACGTCCGCCGCAACGAAGCCCGCGACGGCGAAGTCCGCTGCGAAGAGTCCCGCGGCGACGGCGAAGTCCACCACGAAGCAGGCCGCTGCGAAGAAGTCCGCGGGGGCGAAGCCCACCACGAAGAAGTCCGCTGCGAAGAAGCCCGCTGCGAAGTCCGTCGGGAAGCAGCCCGCGGCCAAGAAGTCCGCTGGGAAGATCGCGAGCAAGAAGGTCGCGGCTTCCAAGCCCGCGAAGCAGGCCGCGGGGGCGAAGCCCACGAAGAGTGCCGCGAAGAAGCCCGCAGGGGCGAAGCCCACGAAGAGTGCCGCGAAGAAGTCCACGGGCACGAAGCCCGCCAGGAAGTCGGCACCCTCGAAGGCACCCGCCAAGAAGTCCTCGGCGAAGAGCGCCTCCAAGAAGCCGAAGTCGAAGCGCTGAACCTGTTCGCATCAGCGCGGTCCCATCCCTCGAGATGGGACCGCGTTCGGGCACGGACGCATCCGTGCATCCAACGTCGGGACCGCGCCTCACGCAGGCGCGAACCCCGCCTCCGAGAAGCGGGGCCCCGCGTGCCGAGACCGCGTCAGGGCACGGACGCATCCGCGCATCCAACGTCGGGAACCGCGCGGGCGCGAACCTAGCTCTCCGGAAGCTGGTCCCTGCGCGCCGGGCGCAGCCGCTCCTCGGGTTGCGCCGTCAGCTCCACTTCCTCCGGCTCCTCGTCACCGCGCCGGAACTCGTGAATCTGGTCCGGCAGGATGTCGCGGAAGTCAGGCTCCTCCTCCAGCGGAGGGGTCGCCGCCAGGTCCTGGTCGGAGATGTTGATCTCCTCCTCACCGGTGTCCTGGTTCACATGACGTCGCGAGGTGGCCTCGCCCACGTCCTCCGAGCCGAGCTTCTTGAATCGCATGGTGTCTCCTCGCGAAAGCGGGGTGGGCCGGCCGCCGTGTCTCAACAATGAGAACCCGCGCGCCCCACCGCAATTCGAGCCGGCCGGCCGCCTGCCGGGCTCGTCCGCCTAGCCCTTGGGGACCGCCGCGCGGCCCGAGGGGTAGACGGGCTCCACCTCCAGCAGCACCATCCCCAGCGCCAGCACGCGCGACAGCGTCTCGCGCACCGTGTAGCGCCAGGGCGTCGAGCGCCCCTCGTCCGCCGGGACTCCCCACGCGTCGATGCCCACCGAGTTCGCGATGAACAGCGCCCGCGGCAGATGGAAGCGCTGCGTGACGAGCAGCGCCTGCTTCGCGCCGAACACGCCCCGCGCCCGCAGGCAGCTGTCGTACGTGGACAGCCCCGCCTCGTCCCCCAGCACCAGCTCCGCCGGCATCCCGCGCTCCAGCAGGTAGCGGCGCATGGCCCGCGTCTCGTGGTGGAACGGCTTCACCTCGTCGCCGCTCACCAGCACCGAGCCCACCTTGCCCTCGCGCCACAGCGCCATCGCCATGTCCAACCGCTGCGCGAGCACCGGCGAAGGCACCGCCCCCGGCGCCAGTCCCGCGCCGAACACCAGCGCCACGGGCGCATCCGGCGCGTCCGCCAGGCTCACGATGCGCTCCTCGTAGCTCACCCGCACCCAGTGCGAGAGGACGAGCAGGCTCACCGCGCCCACGAGCAGGAGGAAGAGGGCCCTGCGCGCCCAGACACCGCTCGCTCGGGTTGGCTTCATGGACCCAGGGGTGACACCGCACCCGGCGCCATTGTGTTACGGCCCGCCGCCCTCGAAAAGCCCTGTGTGGGCCCTGCGCGTCACGCGGGCGCGTCCGCCTGGGGAGCGGCCTGCCCCGGCAGCAGCCGCCGGAGCGTCTCCAGCAACTGCCGGGGGTCCACCGGCTTCGACAGGATGGCGGAAACCCCCTGGCTGGCCGCGTACACCGCCCTGTCCCGGGGACTCATCTCCGCCGTCTCCGCCGACAGGATGACCACGGGCACCTTCGCGAGCGAGGCGTCGCTCCTGCGCGCCGTCAGCACCCGGTGCCCGTCCATCACCGGCAGCCCCATGTCCAACAGGATGAGCGAGGGCCGGGGCGTTCCCGCCAGGTGCACCAGCGCCTCCCGCCCGTGGTCCGCCACGAGCACCCGGTACCCCTGGAGCTCCAGATACCCCTGGAGCGCCTCACGGATGTCCAGGTCATCCTCCACGATGAGCAGCGGTCCGGCGTCGGCAGGCCCCATGACAGGAAGGTAGGGCCTGGGGGCACACCCGTGAGCCCTCGGGGGCGCAGGTCGCCCGGTCGCCCCTCGTGGGAGGTCCCTGGGAGGCCCTGGCTCACGTGTCCGGAAAGCCCCGGGAGGACTGCCGTTGACCGGCTCCCGCCCCGCTTATATAGGGGGCCCCGCCGTCAGACTGCCATGCTCCCACCCCGGCGCACCCGGCAGAACGTCCCACAGGAGTTCCCCGTCCCATGGCGTCCCTTCGCGACATCCGCAAGCGCATCCGCTCGGTGAAGAACACGCGGCAGATCACCAAGGCCATGAAGATGGTCTCCGCCGCGAAGCTGCGCAAGGCGCAGGACGCCATCCTCGCCGCGCGTCCGTACGCGTCGATGCTGGACCAGATCATCTCCGACCTGGCCGCGCGCTCCGGGGACAACGACCTCAGCCACCCGCTCCTGGTCGCCCGGCCCGTCAAGCGCGTGGAGCTGCTGACGCTGACGTCCGACCGCGGCCTCGCCGGCGGCTTCAACTCCAACGTCACCCGTCGCGCCAACCGGTTCCTCTACGAGAACTCGGGCCTGGAGCGCATCCAGCTCTCCACTGTGGGCCGCAAGGGCAACGACTTCTTCCGCAATCGCAACCAGAACATCCGCAAGGACTTCGGTGGCCTGTACCAGCGGCTGAACTACCGCGCCGCCGCGGACGTGGCCGAGGAGCTGGTCGCCAGCTTCCTCAACGGCGAAGTGGACGCGGTGCACATCGTCTACAACGAGTTCATCAGCGCGATTAACCAGAAGGTCGTCGTCACCCAGCTCCTGCCCCTGCAGACGCTCGGCGCCAGCGCCGCGCCCTCCGAGGGCGCCGCGGCCATGGTGGACTTCAAGTACGAGCCGGACCGTCAGGCCGTGCTGGACCGCCTGGTGCCCCAGGCCGTCAACATCAAGGTCTACCGCGCCCTCCTGGAGAGCGTGGCCAGCGAGCACGGCGCCCGCATGAGCGCCATGGAGAACGCCACCTCCAACGCCTCCGACATGATTTCCAGCCTGACGCTCACCTACAACCGCACCCGTCAGGCGGTCATCACCAAGGAGCTCATGGAGATCGTCTCCGGCGCCGAGGCGCTCAAGTAGTCCCGAGCGTCACCTCGTCGCACCCGGGCCCGCCCCCACTTTTGGGAGCGGGCCCTTCGCGTTTAAGGGCCTCGTCGGGCCCGTCCAGGGCCCTCGAGAGGGGTACCTGCGTGAAGCGACTGTGGGTGGTGCTGGGAGCGGTGCTGCTGGGCGGCTGTGGCTTCGACACGGTGGCCAGCGGCCATGGGGGCATCGGCTTCGACTCGTTCGGCAGCGGCACCCAGCGCGAGCCTTACGGCGAAGGCCTGCACGTGATGCGGCCGGGCAAGTCGCTCATCACCTATGACTTGCGCGTCCAGGAGATGAAGGACGAGCTCAACGTGCTGTCCAACAACGGCCTGGACCTGAAGGTGGACTCCAGCGTGCGCTACCGCGTGGACCCGCTGAAGCTGTTCGAATTGCACACGCAGACGGGCCCTCGCTACGCGGACATCCTCATCGCCCCCATCGTCCGCTCGGAGGCGCGCAAGGTGTTCGGCCGGTACGCGCCCGAGGAGATCTACTCGACCAAGCGCGAGCAGATCGAAAAGGAGATCTACGACGAGGTCACCCGCGCCCTGCAGGGCAAGCACGTCGTCGTGGAGGCCATCCTGGTGCGCGACGTGTCCCTGCCCGCGTCCATCCGCGAGGCCATCGCCGACAAGCTGGCCGAGGAGCAGCGCAGCCAGAAGATGCGCTTCACCCTGGACAAGGAGCGCCAGGAGGCCGAGCGCCGGCAGATCGAAGCCGAGGGCATCGCCAAGTACCAGACCATCGTCCGCCAGGGCCTCACCGAGGAGTACCTGCGCTTCAAGGGCATCGAGGCCACCGAGAAGCTCGCCCAGAGCCCCAACGCCAAGGTGGTCGTGGTGGGCGGCGGCTCGAGGGGCAACCTGCCGCTGGTCTACCAGGTGGATGGGAAATAGCCCGGTTGGCGTCCGGGGCGTGGATCCGCTAAGCGGGACTTACCGGTCAGGACCCCGGGAGGCTTGATTCTGCGGGAGGCCCCCGGTAAAGGGGCACCGCCCTCATATCCGGGCGGAATTTTGATGACGGGCACGGCGCCGGTCGCCCCCCGCACGAGGCAGACGACACCCATGAGCGCTCAAGTTCCTACGGCAGGCAAAATCATCCAGGTTCTCGGCCCCGTGGTCGACGTCGAGTTCCCGCCCGGCGGCCTCCCGGAAGTCTACGTCGCCCTGAAGGTGACGAACGCGAACCTCAGCAACGAGGCGGACAACCTGGTCCTCGAGGTCGCCCAGCACCTCGGTGAGAACACCGTCCGCACCATCGCCATGGACTCCACCGAGGGTCTGGCCCGCGGCACCCCCGTGAAGAACACGGGCGCCCCCATCCAGGTGCCGGTCGGCAAGGCCACCCTGGGCCGCATCCTGAACGTCACCGGCGACCCGGTGGACGAGATGGGCCCCGTGAAGTCGCAGGAGTACTGGCCCATCCACCGCGCGCCCCCTCCGTTCACGGAGCAGGACGTGCGCGTGCAGATGTTCGAGACGGGCATCAAGGTCATCGACCTGCTCGCTCCCTACACCCGCGGCGGCAAGATTGGCCTGTTCGGCGGCGCCGGCGTCGGCAAGACGGTGCTCCTGCAGGAGCTCATCCGCAACGTGGCCATCGAGCGCGGCGGCTTCTCCGTGTTCGCCGGCGTCGGCGAGCGCACCCGCGAGGGCAACGACCTGTACCACGAGATGCAGGACACGGGCGTCATCAAGACCGACAACCTGGAGGCCAGCCAGGCCGTCCTCGTGTACGGCCAGATGAACGAGCCGCCCGGTGCCCGCGCCCGCGTCGCGCTCTCCGCGCTGACCATGGCCGAGTACTTCCGCGACGTGGAGGGCCGTGACGTGCTCCTCTTCGTGGACAACATCTTCCGCTTCACCCAGGCCGGCTCGGAAGTGTCCGCCCTCCTGGGCCGCATCCCCAGCGCAGTGGGTTACCAGCCCACGCTCGCCACGGAGATGGGCGGCCTGCAGGAGCGCATCACCTCCACCACCAAGGGCTCCATCACGTCCGTGCAGGCCATCTACGTGCCCGCCGACGACCTCACGGACCCGGCCCCCGCCACCGCGTTCGCCCACCTGGACGCGACGACGGTGCTCAACCGCTCCATCGCGGAGCTCGCCATCTTCCCCGCCGTGGACCCGCTCGACTCCACCAGCCGCATCCTGGACCCGGGCATCATCGGCCAGGAGCACTACGCGGTGGCCCGCAAGGTCCAGGGCATCCTGCAGCGTTACAAGGAGCTCCAGGACATCATCGCCATCCTCGGCATGGACGAGCTCTCCGAGGACGACAAGCTGGTCGTGGCGCGCGCCCGCAAGATTCAGCGCTTCCTGTCGCAGCCCTTCTTCGTGGCCCAGGTCTTCACCGGCAAGGAAGGCCGCTACGTGAAGCTCCAGGACACCATCCAGGGCTTCAAGGAGATCGCCGAGGGCAAGCACGACGACATCCCCGAGAGCGCCTTCTACATGGCGGGCGCCATCAACGAGGTCGTCGAGAACGCGCGCAAGCTGGCGGCGTAGACTCGCTGTCCCACCCTCCACCGAGGTGACCATGCGTCACGCGGCGCTCGCCCTGTTCCTCTGTGTCCTGTCGCTCCCCGCTTTGGCGGAGGAGCGCAAGGGACGCGCCCGGGTGAGCGCCAACGGGCTGTACAGCGTGCGCATGGTGGACGTGGGGCCGGGCAAGTGCCGGCTGGAGGTGACGAAGGAGAGCGGACCCGTCTGGCAGCTGGAGCAGTGCCTGGGGACGGTGGACGACTTCTACTTCGTCTCCAACGACGGCGAGCGGGTCTGGGTGCTGTGGCCCCTGGTGGAGAAGGGGAAGGCCCGGCCCGCGCCGAAGACGAAGAAGGGCAAGAAGCCCAAGGGGCCGCCGGACTGGGCCACGGAGGTGCTGGTGGCGGGGCAGTATGGCCGCGACGGACAGCGCATCCTGGAGCGGCGTCTGACGGACCTGGTCCCCGCGAAGCAGCTCTCCGAGGTGCGGCACATGACGCACCACCTGAAGTGGCTGGAGGGCACGCTCGGCATCCCTGGCAAGGGGCCTCGGCTGACGGACGCCGGGGTGGTCGAGTTCGAGCCGGTGGGTGGGACCACCCGGCAGCTCAATTTCTGAAGTGGGTAGTGCGAGGAGCCTCATGGCCAAGCTGACTGTGGAGATTGTCACCCCCGAGAAGCGCATCCTGTCGGTGCAGGCCGACGAGGCCATCGTGCCCGGCGGCACGGGCCTGTTTGGCGTGCGCCCGGGCCACACCCCCTTCCTGTCGCTGATGGAGCCGGGCGAGCTGACGCTGATGGATGGCGGCAAGCGCGACGTGTACTTCATCGCCGGTGGCTTCGTGGAGGTCGCCAACGACAAGGTGCTCGTGCTGGCCGACGCCGCCGAGCACGTGTCCGGCATCGACGTGGAGGGCGCGCGCAAGCGCCTGGGCGAGGCGCAGGAGCGCCTGAAGGGCCTGTCCTCCGAGGACGCCCGCTACGCGCTGGAGCAGGCCACGGTGCGCCGCGAGACGGCTCGCATCGGCGCCGCGGGCGCTCGCGGCTGAGTCGGTGTCCTGGCCGCTTCAGGGCCAGGACAACCCCAGCGCTCTGGTGGAATCCCCGCCGGCCCTCGACGGTGAGCCGCACTCCGCGGCCCTCGGGCCGGCGCGCCAGCTCAAGGCCAGGACAACCCCAGCTCCCGGTCGAATCCCTGCCGGCCCTCGACGGTGAGCCGCACTCCGCGGCCCTCGGGCCGGCGCGCAATCCAGCGCCGCTTGAACAGACGCTCCGCCAGCGCGGCGCCCAGCGCCCCGCCGATGTGAGCGCGGCGCTCGCTCCAGTCCAGACATCGTCGCGCGAAGGCGCGCCTGCCCTGTGACAGCGCGTCCACGTCCACGCCCCACCGGGTGATGAAGCGCGCGCCCTCGGGTGTCAGCGCGTAGCTGTCGTCGCCTGTCTCCAGCAGGCCACGGCGCTCCAGGCCCTCCGCCAGCGCGACGCCGAGCGTGCCCGCCAGGTGGTCGTAGCAGGTCCGCGCGAAGCGCAGCGGCTCCGGGACGCGCACCGTGCTCTGCCTCGTCGGGACGAGCAGGCTGAGCGCCTCGAGCGCGCGGGCGACGTCGGGGCTGGCGAGCCGGTAGTAGCGGTGGCGTCCCTGGACCTCGACGCGGACGAGGCCGCCTTCGAGCAGCTTCGCGAGGTGTCCGCTCGCCGTCTGGGGCGAGATGCGGGCTTCTTGCGCGAGCTCGCCGGCGGTGCGCGCGGGCCCTTCGAGCAGGCGCGACAGCATGCCCGCGCGGGCCGGGTCTCCGATGAGCGAGGCGGTGAGGGCGAGGTCGAGAGGGTGGGGCATGGCGGGAGTCTGTGCTGTGCGGATGCGAGGACGTTTCGGCGTACACCGAAGTATCCCAGTTTCGGCGCGCACCGAAGCATCGGAGTGGCCGCGCGCACTACTCACGCGGGCATGACCGACACGCCGCGACACCGTGTGATTGCGCCCCGCATCCTCTACTTCGGCACGCCCGTGGCCCTCTTGAGCACGCTCAATGAGGACGGCTCGCCCAACCTCACGCCGCTGTCCTCCGCGTGGGCCCTCGACGACAGGCTGGTGCTCGGACTGGGGATGCTGGGCCAGGGCCTGGAGAACCTGCGACGCACGCGTGAGGCGGTGGTGAACCTGCCCTCCGCCGCGCTGTGGCCCCACGTCGAGCGCCTCGCGCCCACCACGGGCCGCTTCCCCGTGCCCGACGAGAAGCGCGATAGGGGCTACGAACACGAGCCTCGAAAGTTCGAACGCGCGGGCCTCACCCCACTGCCCTCGGACACTGTCTCCCCGCCACGCGTGGCCGAGTGTCCGCTGCAACTGGAGGCCGTCTTGTTGGCAGCGCACATGGCCACCCCCACGCCAGAGCATCCCTCCGACTTCGTCATCGCCGAGCTGCGCGTCACCCGCGTCCACGCGCACGAGCACGTCACCGTGCCCGACACCCACCACGTGGATGTCACCCGGTGGCAACCGCTGCTCTATGTCTTCCGTCACTACGTCGGCACCGGGCCCGGCCTCGGACGCAATTTTCGCGCGGAGACGTGACGCTCGCGCAAACGTTGCGCCGCGTTGTTGGCGGATTCCCTCGATTCGCTTGTCTTGTCTTTCCGAATTGACGTCCGATTCAAATCGATGCATTTGAAATGCATCTTTGAGCCCGAGCCGGGCGGAAGGAGCGGACGCGATGAGCACGGCAGCGCAGGAGAAGAGCGTTTACGAGCAGATTGGCGGAGAGCCGGCGATGGCGGCGGCGGTCGACGTGTTCTACCGGAAGGTGCTGGCGGACGACCGCATCAGCCACTTCTTCGAGGACGTGGACATGGAGCGCCAGTCGGCCAAGCAGAAGGCCTTCCTGACGATGGTGACGGGCGGCCCGTCGAACTACTCGGGCAAGGACATGCGCGCGGGCCACGCGCACCTGGTCAAGCGCGGGCTGAACGACGTGCACTTCGACGCGGTGGTGGAGCACCTGAGCGCGACGCTCCGGGAGCTGGGCGTGCCCGAGCCGCTGGTGGCGCGCGTGCTGGCCATCGCGGGCGGCGCTCGCGCCGACGTCCTCAACCGCTGACGCAGGCCGGGAGACTCGCCATGGCCACGGTGAAGCACGAGTCGCGGTGGTATCCGCTGGAGCCCGAGGAGAGCGTGCTGGACGGGCTCCTGCGACAGGGCGTCGCCGTGCCCCACGCGTGCCGGGCCGGCGCCTGTCAGTCCTGCCTCATGCGCGCGACGTCGGGCGACGTCCCGGAGGCCGCGCGCGTGGGCCTCAAGGACACGCTGCGCGCGCAGGGCTACTTCCTCGCCTGCATGTGCCGCCCCTCGGCGGACACCGCGCTGGAGGTCTCCGGCGCGGACGCACTCAGGGCCCCCGCGCGCATCGCCGCATTGGACCCGCTGTCCCCCAGCGTCCTGCGCGTGCGGCTGTCCACGGACGCGCCGCTGGACTACCGCGCGGGCCAGTACGTGTCGCTCCTGCGGGCGGATGGCCTGGCCCGCAGCTACTCGCTGGCGAGCCTCCCTCGCGAGGGCCTGCTGGAGCTGCACGTGCGCCTGGTGCCAGGCGGCGAGATGAGCGGTTGGCTCGCTCGCGAGGCCCGCGTCGGTGACGCCGTGTCCGTGCAGGGGCCCGCGGGCAGTTGCTTCTACGTCGACGGCCGCCCCGAGCAGTCGCTGATTCTCGCGGGCGCGGGGACGGGGCTCGCGCCGCTGTACGGCATCGCGCGCGACGCGCTGGAGGCGGGCCACCAGGGCCCCATCTGGCTGTTCCACGGCGCGCGCACGCCCGAGGGCCTCTACCTGACGCGCGAGCTGCGCGAGCTGGCCGAGCAATACGCGGGTTTCCACTATCGACCGAGCGTGCTGACGGGCGGCTCCCGGGACGTGGCCGAGGGAGCGCTCGACGCCGTCATCCGCGCCGAGTGCCCCAAGCCGGTGGGCTTCCGCGCGTGGCTCTGCGGCGACGCCGATTTGGTGTTATCCCTGCGCAAGAAGCTCTTCCTCTCCGGGCTCTCGCTCAAGGACCTCCACGCGGACGTCTTCCTGCCGAGCGCGCCCAGGGCGTAAGGCCGTCGGAGCCCGCTGACCGTGCACCTCACCCTCCACGCCGACTACTCGCTGCGCGTCCTGCTCTACCTCGCCGCCCGCCCCGGGAGACTCGCCTCCACGCAGGAGCTGGCGGACGCGTACGGCATCTCCAAGCACCACCTGGTGCGCGTGGTGCAGACGCTCGCGGGCGAGGGCTTCGTGGAGGTCAAGGCGGGGCGCTCGGGCGGCGTGACGCTGGCGAAGGCGACGAAGGACATCAGCGTGGGCCGCGTGCTGCGAGCGGCCGAGCCGGACTTCGAGCTGGTGGAGTGCTTCAACCGCGAGCGCAACACCTGCCCCATCGCCCCCGCCTGTGGCCTCAAGGGCGTGCTCGCGGAGGCACGTGAGGCCTTCCTCGCGGTGCTGGACCGGTACACACTGGCGGACCTGGTGGGCCGCTCCCGCGGGGATTTGGCCGACCTGTTCCTCCCGGTGATGGCGCCATGACCTCCGCTCCCCTCGAGTTGTTCCACCGCATCGCCGACCCGCCCTCCGCCGTGGCGCGCCGCTACATCGTCGACCACGCGCTGGAGGACCGCGTCATCTTCCGCAACCTCGTGTACGCCGAGGCGGAGCTGGACTGGACGCTGCACGGCGGCCACGCCACGCCCGCGCTCTGGGACGGCAAGCAGCTGCACCAGGGCGCCGAGGCCGTGGTGGCCCGACTCCAGGCCGTCGTCAACCTGGGCCGCGACGACGCGTGACGCGTGACGGCGCGTGTGCCGACTTGCGCGCGCCGCTGCCACCTCACCACTCCTCGTGCGCCATGCGCTCCGTGCGAGTCCGTGCGCTCAAGCTTCGGGAGTTGGACACGTGTACAGGTGTGCCTTGGAGCCCGGGTGCTCGGACTTGCCGCGCGCGTGCAGGTTGCGGTAGTCAGCCCACCCCGCGCACGCGTCGGCGGATGGGCTCGAACCAGGAAGGGTGGACGGTGATGATGGCGTGCGGCCTGGAGTGTGGCGTCGGAATCGCTCGTGTGGCGAACGCGAGTGTGCTCCTCCCGCGCGAGTCAAGCCCCCACGCACGCCAATCCACCACGAGCTTCGCGCGTTTCGCGCGCTTCTCGCTGTCCGTCCAGCCCTGAGCCTCGGTTAATCTCCTCGACTCCATGCCGCTGACTCCCTCCGAGCGCCAGGACAGGTTCCATGCGGCGTTCGTGGGGCTCGCCATCGGAGATGCGCTCGGCTTCCCGCTGCGCGGCATCCCGCCCGCGAGCCTCGCGCGGCTGCCCGGGCTGGCGGAGGACTTCGCGCCCAGGCCTCGCGGCAAGTTCGCCAAGGGCCAGTTCAGCGACGACACGCAGCTCTTGCTCGCCGCCGCGGAGAGCGTCATCCGCGAGGGCCGCGTGGACGGCCGCAGCTCGGCGGCGCACCTGGCGTGGCTGTGGCAGGAGGGCATCATCCTCCAGCCGCCGCGCAGCCTGGCCGAGTCGCTCCAGCGGCTCTCCAGCGGCGTGCCGTGGATGAGCGCGGGCGCGCCCCTGGGCACGCTGTGCCCGTCGGTGCTCAGCCGCGCGCTGGTGGTGGGGCTCTTCGAGAGCGGCCAGCGCGCGAAGCTGCCGCATGACGCGGGCGTGCTCACCGTCATCACCCACAAGGACCCCGTCTGTGCCGCCGCCGCCGCCGCCTTCGCGCAGGCCGCCGCGCTGGGCATGGAGGAGGAGCCGCTGACGCCCGCCGCCTTCTGCGAGCAGCTGTCGCTGGCGGCGGCCGTGCACGACAAGGGCCTGGCCGAGGAGGTGCGCCACCTGCCCCGCCTGCTCACGTGGGACACCACGCGCGCCCTGTCGCAGCTGCGCAAGGTGGGCGTGCCCCCCAGCGAGCTCAAGGGCGTGGACGGGCTGCCCGCGCACGTGGTGCCGGTGCTGCTCACGGCGCTGTATGCCACGCTGCGGGTGCCCCACGACTTCCGCGAGGCGGTGGCGCTGGTGCTGCGCTGCGGCGGCGAGGCGGACGTGGCGGCGGCGCTGACGGGCGCGCTGGTGGGCGCCCACCTGGGCACCCGCGCCATCCCCGCGCGCCTGCGCAAGGCGGTGCTCTACATGGACAACCTGGTGGACACCGCGGACCGACTGTTCCGTGCCCATCAGGTGCGCGAGACCTTGGCCACGGCGCTGGCCCACCAGCGTCGGCGCTGAGGGGTTCCCCCAGGGCGGGCGGGCAGGCGGGCTCGACACCACACTCCCGGACGGGCTTCTCTCGCTCGTCCGCCCTGCCCACCTTGTCCGGAGGAGTGGGGTCAGGTGCGGCCGAGCAAACGAGCGAGCACCCGGGAGTCCCCCTCCGCGAGCGCGGGAGAAGGACGTCGTGGACCTCGAATCCGAACGCCTGGAGCGCAGCCAACTGGAGTCACTCTCCACGGCCGAGCTCATCCGGCACGCTCTGGCGGAGACGCGCCTGCTGGTGCGCGCCGAGGTGCTGCACGCCAAGAAGGAGCTGCGCGACGAGCTGAAGGCCGCGCGCACCGCGGGCATCCTGATAGGCGCGGGCGCCGTGCTGGCGCTCACGTCGCTGGCGGTGCTCTTCGTGGCGCTGGGGCTGGCGCTGCCCCTGGGCGCGGCGCTGGGCGTGCTGCTGGTGGGCGTGGTGCTGCTCGCCGTCGCCGGCGGGATGCTCTTCATGGGCACCAAGCGCCTGCCGAAGAAGCCGCTGGCGCACACCCAGGAGCGCTTGAAGCTCGACTACCAGCTCACGCGGGAGACGCTGCAATGAAGGACAACGGCCCAGGCGGCAGCGAGCTGGCGGAGCGTCAGCAGCACGTCGACCATCGCATCACCCGTGGCATGGATGACCGCAAGCAGGTGGAGCAGACCGCGGACCGCATCCGCGACGAGCTCCTGCTGACGCTCGAGGAGCTGGACCGGCGCCGAGGGCGGATGCTCGACGTGCGCTACCAGGTGCAGCAGCACTCCAGCGCGCTCGTCGCCGCGGGCGCCGTCGCCATGGTGCTGGTGGGCTCGGGCGTGGGCCTGGCCATCTACCGCGCGCGTCGCCGCGACGAGATTCTTCGCAAGAAGCGCCGCAAGGCCCTCCAGCGCGCGTGGGAGAACCCGGACCAGGTCGCCTCCAGCGCGAAGGAGCGCCCCATCGGCGTGGAGCTGGGCCGCAAGCTGGTCCTCATCTTCGCCACCGCGCTGGCCACCGCCGTCGCCAAGAACTCCGTGCAGACGCTCGTGCCTGCTCGCCAGCCTCCGAGCCCCGCTACCCTGCCCGAGTAGAATCTCTAAATGCGCCAGAAATGCGTATAACGCATTCTGATGCGCATGACGGACCTGCTCTATGCGCGGGCGCAGATGGGGCTGTCGCTCGGGTTCCACATCGTCTTCGCGGCGGCGGGCGTGGCGTTGCCGGTGCTCATGGTGTTGAGCGACTGGAAGGCGCGGCGCACCGGTGACGCGGACTACGTGAAGCTGAGCCAGAAGCTGGCGAAGGGGACGGCCATCCTCTTCGCGGTGGGCGCGGTGAGCGGGACGATGTTGTCCTTCGAATTGGGCCTGCTGTGGCCGGAGTTCATGGGCCGCTACGGCGAGGTGATTGGCCTGCCCTTCAGCCTGGAGGGCGTGGCCTTCTTCACCGAGGCCATCTTCCTGGGCATCTACCTGTACGGCCGCGAGCGGGTGTCGCCCAACCTCCACCTGTTCTCCGGCGTCATGGTGGCCTTGAGCGGCGCGGCGAGTGCGTTCTTCGTCACGCTGGTCAACGTCTTCATGAACGACCCGTCGGGCTTCGTGGCCACGCCCGAGGGGCCGACGAACATCCAGCCGCTGGTGGCGATGTTCAGCCCCGGCTGGCCGTACCAGACGGCGCACGTGCTGCTGTCCTGCTATCAGGCGAGCGCGTTCGCCATGGCGGGCATCCACGCCTTCGTGCTGCTGCGCCATCCCGGCGCGGCGTTCCATCGCAAGGCGCTGTCGGTGGCGCTGCCGCTCGCGTGTGTCACCGCGCTGCTCCAGCCGCTCGTGGGTGACTTGTCCGCGAAGCATGTCGCGAAGGCGCAGCCGGTGAAGCTCGCGGCGATGGAGGGCCACTTCGAGACGGAGCGCGGCGCGCCGCTGCGTCTGGGCGGCGTGGAGGTCCCCAAGGCCCTGTCCATCCTGGCCTTTGGAGATCCAGACGCGGAGGTGAAGGGGCTCAACGAGTTCCCGCGCGACACGTGGCCACCGGTGGCCAAGGTGCACGGGGCCTTCCAGGTGATGGTGGGCACGGGCTCGCTGATGGCGCTGCTCGCGTTGGTGACGCTCGTGCACCGGTGGCGAAAGAAAGCATGGCCCTCGGGGCCGAAGATGATGCGGGCGTGGCTGGTGTCGGGGCCGCTCGGGTTGGTGGCGCTGGAGGCGGGGTGGCTCGTCACCGAGTGGGGACGGCAGCCATGGATTGTCCGAGGGGTCATGCGCACCGCGGAGGCGGTGACGCCCGTGCCGCATCTCGCGGCGCCGTTCTGGACCTTCACCGCCGTGTACCTGTTCCTCGGCGCGGTGGTGGTGTCGCTGCTCCTGAGCCAGGTGGCGGGCACGCTGCCGGGGCGCGAGGCGAAGCACGGCGAGGGAGGTGAGGCCCATGTCCACTGACGTCCTCCTCGGCTTCCTGCTCGCGGGGACCTTCGTCCTCTACGCGCTCTTCGGTGGCGCGGACTTCGGCGGCGGCGTCTGGGATTTGCTGGCCTTCGGGCCGCGCAAGGCGGAGCAGCGCGCGCTCATCGCCCGGGCGATGGGCCCGGTGTGGGAGGTGAACCACGTCTGGCTCATCGTCGGGCTGGTGTTGCTGTTCGCGGGCTTCCCGCGCGCCTTCGCCGCGCTGAGCGTGGCGCTGCATGTCCCGTTGACGCTGCTGTTGCTCGGCATCGTGTTCCGGGGCGCGGCGTTCACCTTCCGCACCTATGACACGCGGGGGGACGTGGCCCAGCGTCGGTGGGGGCTCGTCTTCAGCGGGGCGAGCGTCGTGGCGCCGCTCCTGCTCGGCATGTGCGTGGGCGCGGTGGTGAGCGGCTCCATCCACGTGGAGGGCCGCGTGGTGATGAGCGGCTTCTTCGCCTCGTGGCTGTCGCCCTTCGCGTGGGCGGTGGGCGTGCTGGCCCTGGCCCTCTTCGCCTTCCTGGCGGCGGTGTACCTGACGCACGAGTCCTCCACGCCAGGGCTGCGCGAGGACTTCCGTGCGCGCGCGCTCGGCGCGGGCGTGGCCGTCTTCGTGGCGGCGGTGCTCGTGCTGGTGCTGGCGCGCGACGGTGCGCCCCGGGTGTGGGAGGGACTGTCGCGCTCGCCCTTCGCGCGGGTGCTGCACGCGGCCACGGGCGTGTCGGCGGCGGCCGCCTTCGCGCTCCTGTGGACGCGGCGCTTCGCGTGGGCACGGCTGGCGGCGGCGCTCCAGGCGGGGCTCATCGTCCTGGGCTGGGCCGCGTCCCAGTACCCCTATCTGGTGGTCCCGGACATCACCCTGCGGGCCGCGGCGGCGAGCCCGGGCACCTTGAAGCTGCTGCTCGTCGCCATCGGCGTGGGCGCGCTCATCGTCATCCCCTCCGTCATCCTCCTCTTCCGCGTCTTCCGCCCCCGACCCGAGGGCATGTCCGCTCCACACCCCCAAGGGTGAGACAGAAAAATCCCGTCTCGTTGGAGTGCCCGAGTGGGAGGTCCGCGCCGGGTGTCTGTCTTTGCTCGGCGTGAATGACGCCCCGCATCCTTTTCCAGGCCGCTCGTATCTTTGGCTCCCGAGGTGAAACATCTCGTGAGGGCGGATGTGGTTTTTGTGTTTTCTCACGCAAGGAGTTGCAACCGTGGCGTTGATGAATGCATGACAGAAAGAAGCACCGCTTCTTCCTGACGTGGAGGTCGCCGATATGGGTGTCGTCCGTCGCGCGGTCGTGTCGCTGTGCTTCGTTGCGCTCCTGCTCCCGGGGATGTCTCACGCGAGTGAGTCCTTCGTGAATTGGGAGACCCCCCATGTGCACCCGCTGGATTTGACTCCTGACGGTAGATTGCTGTTGGCGGTGAACACGGCGGACAATCGGCTGCTGGTGTTCGACACGACGTCGCGCAAGGGATTGGAGCTGGTGGCGTCCATCCCCGTGGGGTTGGATCCGGTGTCGGTGCGGGCCAGGAGCAACACCGAGGCCTGGGTGGTGAACCACGTCTCGGACAGCGTCAGCGTCGTCGACCTGCGCCGCGCCGCCGTGACGGCCACCGTGCACACCGATGACGAGCCCGCGGACGTCGTCTTCGCCGGCCGCCCCGAGCGCGCCTTCATCACCTGCTCCCAGGTGAACCGCGTGCTGGTGGTGGACCCGCGACGCCCCGACGCGACGCCCCACCGCCTCACCCTGAAGGGCGAGGACCCGCGCGCGCTCGCGGTGAGCCCCGACGGGCGCTTCGTCTACGCCGCCATCTTCGAGTCCGGCAACGGCACCACCATCCTCGGCGGCGGCTCGCTGATTCCGGACGCGTACCCGCCCAACGCGGTGAGCGACTCGCGAGGCCCCTACGGCGGCGTCAACCCTCCGCCCAACGCGGGCGACGCGTTCGTCCCCGCGCGAAACCCCGCCAACCCGCCCCCTCCGCCCGTGGGCCTCATCGTGCGCAAGAACGCGCGCGGTCAGTGGTTCGACGACAACCGGGGCGACTGGACGGACCTGGTGAGCGGCGTGAATGCCTCCGCGTCCGGTCGTCTCAAGGGCTGGGACCTGCCGGACCGCGACCTGGCCATCATCGACACGGCGTCGCTCGACGTCACCTACGCCACGCGGCTGATGAACCTGAACATGGCGCTGGCGGTGCACCCGTCCGGCACCGTCACCGTGGTGGGCACGGACGCGCGCAACGAGGTGCGCTTCGAGCCCAACGTCAACGGCCGCTTCCTGCGCGTGCTGATGGCGACGGTGGACCCGCGCCGGCCGTCGGCCTCCACGGTGAAGGACCTCAATCCGCACCTCGACTACTCGACGCCCACGGTGCCGCAGTCGGTGCGGAACCTCTCCATCGGTGACCCGCGCGGCGTGGTGTGGAACGCGCGCGGCACGCGGGCCTTCGTGACGGGGCTGGGCTCCAACAACGTGGTGGCGGTGGGGCAGGGCGGCGCGCGGCTGGGACAGGTGCAGGTGGGCGAGGGCCCCACGGGCATCGTCCTCGACGCGGGGCGCGAGCGGCTCTACGTGCTCAACCACTTCGGCGGGAGCATCTCCGTGGTCAACGCGGACCGGCTCGAGGAGCTGTCGCGCGTGGCCTTCTTCGACCCGTCACCCAAGGCCATCAAGGTGGGCCGCAAGCACCTCTACGACACGCACAAGACGTCGGGCCTGGGGCACGTGTCCTGCGCGTCGTGCCACGTGGACGGGCGCATGGACCGGCTGGCGTGGGACCTGGGCGACCCGAGCGGGACGGTGAAGGCGCTGGACGGCCAGAACCTGGGCATGGGCCTGCCGCTGCCGCCCTTCGAGGCGTGGCACCCGATGAAGGGCCCCATGACGACGCAGACGCTCCAGGACATCATCGGCAAGGAGCCGCTGCACTGGCGCGGAGACCGCGCGAGCCTGGAGGAGTTCAACCCCGCCTTCGAGGGCCTGCAGGGCGACGACACCCAGCTCACCCCGCGCGAGATGAGCGAGCTGCGCTCCTTCCTCGCCACGCTCACCTTCCCGCCCAACCCGTTCCGCAACCTGGACAACTCGCTGCCGCGTGACTTGCCGCTGCCGGGCCACTACACGACGGGCCGCTTCGCGCCCGTGGGCAAGCCGCTGCCCAACGGAGACGCGACGCGGGGGCTCGCGCTGTTCCGTCCGCCGCGCCTGTTGGCCCAGGGGCTCTTCGCGTGCAACACCTGCCACACCTTCCCGTCCGGGCTCGCGGTGAGCGCGCAGTGGAACGGCGCCCAGTGGATGCCGCTGCCGAAGGGCGCGATGGGCGAGTCCCACCACGCGCTCGTGTCCACCGACGGCAGCACCAACGTCACGCTCAAGGTGCCGCAGCTGCGCAACCTCTATGAGAAGGTCGGCATGGAGCTGACGCAGAAGGAGAGCCTGGCGGGCTTCGCCTTCATCCACGACGGCAGCGTGGACTCGCTGTCGCGCTTCATCACCGAGCCGACCTTCAACCCGGAGAGCGACCAGGAGGTGGCGGACCTCACCGCGCTCCTGCTGTCCTTCGCGGGCTCGGAGCTGCCGCGCGGCTCGGCCACGGACATGTTCCTGCCGCCGGGGCCCGACTCCAAGGACTCCCACGCGGCGGTGGGGCAGCAGGTGACGCTGTCCTCGGCGACGCCCGCTCAGTTCGTGCGCGTGCTCCAGTTCATGTCCCTGGCCGAGCAGGGCAAGGTGGGACTGGTGGCCAAGGGCATGCGCCAGGGTGAGCCGCGCGGCTTCACCTACGTGGGCAACGGTGTCTTCCAGTCGGACCGCTCCTCCGAGAAGGTGGGCGCGTATCTGCTCTTGGCGGGAATCCGCACTGGCGCGGAGCTGACCTACACCGTGGTGCCCGCGGGTTCCGAGCGGCGCATCGGCGTGGACCAGGACGAGGACGGGATGCTCGACCGGGATGAGCTCGACCGGGGGCGCAGGCCGGACCGGCCCTTCGACGGCCGGAGCCTCGTGGAGGCCGAGGGGGCGGGTCAGGTCGGCCCGGTTGCGACCGCGGATTTGTAGCCCATATCGTCGCGCGCGGGGGGCTGCGAGTCAGCCCATGTGCTTCTTGGAGGCGTGTGCATGAAGCTGAAAGTCGCGTACTGGGTCGTCACCGGGCTGGTGTCTCTGTCGGCCGCGGGCTCCGCCTTCCTGTACCTCACCGACGCGCCGGCGATGGTCTCCGCCTTCGAGCACCTGGGCTACCCGGCGTACTTCCGCACCCTGCTCGGCATCGCCAAGCTGCTGGGCGTGGTGGCGCTGTGGGCGCCGCTGCCGCGCACGGTGCGTGAGTGGGCCTACGCCGGCTTCGCCATCGACTTCGTGGCGGCGGCGGTGTCTCACACGGCCATGGGGGACCCGGCGGGCAAGTCCGTCGCGCCCGTCGCCTTGTTCGCGCTGCTCATCGCGTCGCACCAGCTCTGGCACCGCGTGTCGTCGGGTGCCAGCGCGGAGCCGGTGGCCCAGGCGCGTCCGGCCGGGGCCTGACGTCGCTCAGGGCGTCTGGGGCCAGGCGACGCGGGGCTCCTCGTCGCCCTTGGCCACCAGCACGCTGACGTCGTCCGCGAGGTCCTCCGAGTCGAGGGCCTCCAGCACCGTGTACACGCCGGCCTTCTCGTCCATCACCAGGCAGTACACGCGCAGGTGGCCTTCGCGCAGCTCGCCGCCCTCCACCTCGCCGTTGCCCGTCCAGCCGAGCGCGTCGGTGAGCAGCTCCTCCACGGCGACGCGCTTCTCCACGTCGTGGCCGGTGCCCTTGCCCTCGATGGGGTACTGGACGATGAGCGTGGACAGGCTGTCGGGCTCCACCTCGTCGTAGCCTTCCTCGATGAACGGGCCGGCCACGTCGGCGATGGCGAAGTCGGGGTCCTCTTCCGGAGGCAGCGGCGCGTCCTTCTGCTCGCCCACCTCGCCGACGAAGCCCCAGTGCGTGGTGAGCACGCCCTCATGGACCCACGCCTCCCAGTAACGGAGGCGGTCGCCTTCCTTCTTGTAAAGCTTCAGCAATGTAAGACCCCAGGGGAGGGCCCTGCATAGCATGACGCTGGGGGTCCGCCGCGTTCAGAAGGCGCGGCCCTGTCCACCGTCCACCGGAAGCGTGGCGCCCGTCACCCAGCGGGCGCGCTCCGAGCAGAGGAAGACGACCACGTCCGCCACCTCCTCGGGGGTGCCGAAGCGGCCCCAGGGCAGCTCGTTGCGCACCATGCGTGCGACCTTCTCCGGGTCCGCCTTCTGGCGTTTGTCCCAGCTTCCGCCGGGGAAGAGGATGGAGCCGGGGGCCACGCCGTTGACGCGGATGTGGTGGCGCGCCAGGTCCACGGCCATCTCCTTGGTCAGCGCCGTCAGGCCCGCCTTGGCCGTGGTGTAGGGGGCGCTGGTGGCGTACTCGCGGCCGTAGATGGAGTTGATGTGGATGATGCAGCCGCCGCTGTTGGCGCGCATGACCTCCACGGCGGCCTGACTGCACCACACCGCGGACAGGAGGTTGCCATGGAGCACGGTGGACCACTGCTCGGCGGTGGCCATGTCGAACGCGCCCGCGCCGCCGCTGCCGCCCACGTTGTTGACCAGGATGTCCAGCGAGCCGAACGCCTCCACCGCCGCGTCCACCGCCGCCTTCGCGCCCTCCTTCGTGGACACGTCCGCGACGACGGTGGCGATGCTCGCGCCCGAGGAGCGCAGCTCCTTCGCGGTGGCCTCCAGGGCCTCCGCGCCGCGAGCGCTCAGGCACACCCGCGCGCCCTCCTTGGCGAGCGTGGCCGCGATGGCTCGACCGATTCCCCGGCTGCTCCCCGTCACGAGGGCCGCCTTGCCTTTGAGCTCCAGGTTCATGGGCCCGCGTTCTACTTCAGGGCACATGGGGGAAATGGGACGGAGTGTGGGGGATGCACGACATTCGACGGCCCGGTCCGGTTACCGGGGGTTCACCGGCCGGGGCGTGAGGGCCTGGATGGCGAGCCACTCGACGGCCTCCTCCCAGAGAGAGGCGCGGGAGCCTTCTCGGAAGAAGCCGAAGTGGCCGATGGGGTGGCCGGCCTGCTTGGGCGTCACCCGGCGGTGGTCGACGAGCGCGTCCGCGTAGAAGCCCAGCAGGTGCTCCACGGCGGCCTTCGAGGCGATGGGGTCGTCGGAGAAGCTGTAGGCCCGCACGGGCAGGTAGAGCGACGCGTAGGACTCGCGGCGGGGCTCACCGCCTTCGCTCAGGAGGTAGTTGGGGTCCAGGCACCAGCGGGCCCACTGTCGGGCCACGCCCGCGGGCAGGTCCTCCACGGTGCCGGCCCAGCCGGGCAGCTTGCCGAAGGCGCGGGTGAGGGTGGGTGTCAGCACGCGCCAGTTGAGGGCCATGCGCAGCCGCTGGGGGAAGAGCTTGTAATAGCCGGAGCCGGCGGCGACGGTGAGCAGCGCGGAGACCTCGCGCGCGTTCTCGGCGAGGCCGAGGAGCTGGCCTCCCACGCTGTGGCCGACGAGCAGGAGCCGGCGGCCGGGGAAGCGCTCGCGCACGGCGGCGATGGCACCCGCGAGGTCCTGGCGTCCCCAGCCCTCCATGTTCGCCTCGAAGCCCTCGAGCTTCTCGGGGCGGGAGCCGCCGATGCCGCGGTAGTCGAAGGTGATGGTGGGGAAGCCGCGCCGGGCGAGGAAGGCGGCGAAGCGCGCGTAGTAGCGCTGGCGGGCGCCGGTCGCGCTGCTGATGAGGACCACCGCGCCCACCTCCGCGCCCTCGTGGGGGAAGAGGGTGGCGGACAGCGGGTAGCCGTCCAGGGCCTGGAGCCGGAAGGGGACTCCGGTGCTCGGGTGGGTGTCCGCCACCGTCAGCCGCTCCTCCTGGGGGAGGCCGCGCACCGCGGGGCCCGCGTCCTGTTCCAGCACCGGCGCATGAGCCATGGACATGGTGTTCTCCTGGGTTGCATGCGGCGCTTGCTTGGGTGCCGCCGCTTGTCCTGGTTCGAGATAGCGCTGGAAGTGCTGCGGGAATGCAGGGCTTTGCTGCACCATTGCAGGCATGGATATGCGATGGGACGACCTGCGCTACCTGCTCTCGGTGGCTCGCCAGGGCTCGCTCGCCGGGGCGGCGCGGGAGCTGCGCGTTGACGCCACCACGGTGGGGCGCAGGCTGACGGCGCTGGAGAAGGCGCTGGGGACGCGGCTGGTGCTGCGGGGTTCGCGGACGCTGGGGCTGACCGAGGACGCCGAGGCGGTGGTCGCGCGGGCGAGGGAGATGGAGGACTCGCTGCGCTCGCTGCACGACGCCGTGTCGGCGGAGGCGCGGGTGGAGGGGACGGTGCGCATCTCCGCGACGGAGCACCTGGCGCAGGCGCTGTTCGCCGCGCATCTGGGGATTCTGCATGCGCGTCATCCGGGGCTGAACGTGGAGCTCTTGGTGGGGACGGAGTTGGTGGACCTCCAGCGCGGGGACGCCGACATGGCGCTGAGGTTGATACCGCCGCGAGGGGACGCGCTGGTGGTGCGCAAGGTGGGCGAGATGGCGTTCGCGATGTACGCGTCGCGGGGCTACTTGCGGCGACATGGCGCGCCCCGGCCCGGGGACTTCAAGGGGCACACGGTGCTCGTGTACCGGATGGGGCTCACCTCGGGCGAGGAGTCCGAGGAACTCAAGCGGGTGACGGCGGGAGGGCGTCGGTTGCTGCAGAGCAACAGCACGTCGGCGTTGCGAGAGGCCGCGGCGGCGGGGCTGGGCGTGGCGGTGCTGCCGTGTCTCACGGGTGGGCGGGATGTGAGGTTGACGCGCGTGGGCGCGGAGGTGCTCGCGAAGCGGCCCCTGTGGCTGACGTTCCACAAGGATTTGCAGCGGAGCCTGCGCGTTCGCGCGACGGCGGAGTGGGTGGCGGAGGTGTGCAAGCGCGAGAAGGCGGGCCTGTCCGGCACGGAGCCTCGCGGGCGCTGAGAGGCGCGGTCAGGAGTGTGACGCGCGGGAGCGAGCGGCCCAGTCTCGGGGCGGAAGGGCGCCTGCATCCCGCTGAACGTGTGGCGACGGCTCGGCGGGAATCCACGCTCAGATGCGGGTGCTGCTGTCAGTCGCGAGCCGTGGGATGCGCCGTACGAGAGCGAGCGGCCCAGTCCCGGGGCGACGTGGTGCGGAAGCGAGCCGGAGGCGCTCCGACTTCTCTTCGGAACGTGTTGATGAAGTTCGACAGGTCACCGAAGCCCACGTCGAAGGCGATGTCCGTCACGGGTCGGGAGGTGTCGCGCAGCAGCTCGAGCGCGCGCCGCACGCGTGTCTGCGTGAGGAACCGGTGAGGCGTCACGCCCGTCTCCCGCTTGAAGACGCGCAGGAAGTGGAACGGACTCAGGCCCGCGACGCCCGCCAGTTCATCCAGCCGCAGCTCGCGGTCGGACGCATGCTCGATGAGGTGGAGCGCCGCGTAGACGCTGTCCCGCGTGGCACGATTGTCCTGGGGCTTCGGCTGCTTCGGCGCTCGTCCGAGCGAAACGCCGATGTTGGCGGCGAGCGCGAGCCCCAGTTCCTCGAGCGCCAGCGGAGAATCACCGGCAGCGAACTGCCGCTCGGCGAGATGCCTGAGCGCCTCGATGCGGGGCACAGGCGGGAGCACCGCGCGCGCGAAGTAGCGACGTGGGGCGCCGCGAGGCGGACTGCCCACCAGTTCCTCGAGCGCTGCCTCGTCGAAGCGGAAGATGATGCAGCGGTCTCCGCCCGCGTGCTCGTGCGAGATTTCATACGGCTGTCCCGGGTTGGCGAGCATCGCGAAGCCGGTGGTGAGCAACTGAGGCCCACCGTCGCTGCGGAAGCCGAACACGCCCGAGCGCACCATCGAGATGGAGGTGTGGGTGAACTGCTCCGGCTCGACCGGCGCACCCTTCGCCAGCGGGCAGTCATACGTGAACACACGCACCAGTCCCGCGTGGGCCACTTCCCGCCGAGGCGCAGGGGATGGTGCTGGACGTGACGCCGAGCGGCTCATGCGGCGACCGAGCCTAGGTCAAAGCCCCGAAGTCCGGGAATGGCGCGCCCTCCGTTCGTCCCAGACCGGCGCCCTGAGCAATTTTCGCCAAGTGGCCATGGAGGCGCACTGGCTACAAGCCCGCGTCGCAGGACGGGCCGCCCCGTCCACCCACACCCCTTTGGGAAGACCTTGGTCATGAGCTCGATGCGTCGCAGGGAGTTTCTCGCCATCACCACGGGCGCGCTGGCCTCCACCGCGCTCTCCGGCTGTATGTCCCGCGCCACGGTGCCCGCGCGGGGGACCACAGCCCCGCTGGACGCGGCGGCGTTCCGCGCATCCCGGCGCTATCTCGACAGTCGCTTCGGCAGAATCGCCTACGTCGAGCGTGGAACAGGCGAGGCCGCGCTGTTCCTCCACGGCTTCCCACTCAACAGCTTCCAGTGGCGTGGCGCCATCGAGCGACTGTCTCCCTACCGCCGCTGTGTCGCCCCCGACTTCATGGGGCTCGGCTACACCGAGGTCGCCGAGGGGCAGAGCTCCGCGCCCTCCGCGCAGGTCGACATGCTCGTCGAACTGATGGACCGCCTGGGAATCCAATCCGCGGACGTCATCGCGAACGACAGCGGCGGCGCCATCGCGCAGTTGCTCGTCACCCGGCATCCGGAGCGGGTGCGGACGCTGCTGCTGACCAACTGCGATGTGGAGAGCGAGTGCCCTCCTCCCGCCGTCGTCCCCGTCATCGAGCTGGCGCGCAAGGGCGAGTACGTCGACGCCTGGCTCGCGCCGTGGCTCGCGGACAAGGCGCTGGCGCGCTCGGACAAGGGCATCGGAGGCATGTGCTACTCGAACCCCTCGCAGCCCACGGACGAGGCCATCGAGTACTACTTCGCGCCGCTCGTGAGCACGCCCCGAGGCAAGGCGCAGGCCCACGCATACACGCTCGGGTTGGAGGCCAACGCGCTCGCGGGCATCGGCCCCGCGCTCCAGGAGTGCAAGGTGCCCACGCGCATCCTCTGGGGAACGGGAGACACCATCTTCTCCCAGTCGAGCGCCGACTACCTGGACCAGACCTTCGGCGCGTCGAGGGGCGTGCGCCGCATCCCCGGGGCGAAGCTCTTCTTCCCCGAGGATTACCCGGACCTCATCGCCGAGGAGGCCCGGCGACTGTGGGGCGTCAGCTGACCCGCCTGCCTAGACCGCGAGAAGCCGCGAGACCTTCAGCAGCAGGGCGGGGATGAGCCCAGGCCAGAGGCATGCCGCGAGATAACTCCCCGCGGCGCCCAGGTAGCAGAGGCCCTGCGAGGTCGCGTTGTCCTTGTCGCGCTGAACGGCGCTGAGTCCGGCGGGGAGCGCTGCGCCGAAGCCAACCACGTACCACAACAGCCACCACGCCTCCGGGCGAGTCTCCAGGGAGGCCTTGACGGCTCCCGCGAGAATCAACCCTTGGACCGAGCAGAGGATGAACAACACGCTGGTGATGACGACATTCTCCGTCTGCCTCGCGGCCTCGGAGCTGGCGGATTCACCGTCATGCCCGCGCACGGCCTTCCGCGAACGAGCCGAGGCCGCGAGCGCGAAGGCGACGAAGATCAGCCCCACCGCATAGGAGTAGAGGACGTCGAACAGGTACGCCTTGAGGGTGAACCAGAGAAACGACATGCGTCTCCTGTGAGGGTTGTGAGGAGACGCCAACGTCTCTCTTGGGGCCAGGCCCGGTGTCCGAGGGCACCGGGCCTGCTCCGCCGCGAGGCTCACTTCACGTGGAAGCGGGCCTCCGCGGGGCTCGCGCCGCCCGAGCGCTGCACGCCGCGCCCGGGGTTCGCGGCCAGGTGCTGAAGCACCTTGAACACCGTCTCCACCTCGTCCGGCTGACCGATGTCCGCCGCGAGCTGCTCCGCCGAGCGCGCCTCCGCCTTGGCCTCCTTCAGCCGCGCCGTGAGCTTCTTCTGGATGTCCAGCACGCGGGTCGCGGCCTTCTTGCCCGCCTCGACGCCCGGCTGGTGGTACGCGTTGATGTGCACCAGGCTCGCGTACAGGCCCACCGCGCGCTCGTAGAGCGCGATGAGCGCCCCCACCGTGCGCGCGCTCACGTCCGGCACCGTCAGGGTGATGGACTCGCGGCCCTTCTCGTACAGCGCGCGGCGCGTGCCCAGGAAGAAGCCCAGCAGGTAGTCGCCGCTGGTGGTGCCGGCCTCCACCTCCATCGACTCGCCGTCCCGGTCCTTGAGGACCTCGATGAACGTGGCGAAGAAGTTCGGCACACCCTCGCGGAGCTGCTGCACGTACGCGTGCTGATCCGTGGAGCCCTTGTTCCCGTAGACGGCGATGCCCTGGTTCACCACCTTGCCGTCCAGGTCCTTCTCCTTGCCCAGCGACTCCATCACCAGCTGCTGGAGGTAGCGAGACATCAGGAGCAGGCGGTCCTTGTACGGCAGGATGACCATGTCCTTCACGCCGCGCCCGTCGCCCGCGTGGAACCACATCAGCGCGAGCAGCGCCGCCGGGTTCTTCAGCGCGTCACGCTGCCGCGTCGCCACGTCCATCTCCCGCGCGCCCGCGAGCATCCCGTCGATGTCCAACCCCTGCAGCCGCGCCGGCAACAGGCCCACCGCCGACATCACCGACGTGCGCCCGCCAACCCAGTCCCACATCGGGAACATGCGCAGCCAGCCCTGCTTCTTCGCGTGCTGGTCCAGCTCACTGCCCGCGCCCGTGACGGCCACCGCGTGCTTGCTGAAGTCGAGCCCCTGCGCCTGATAGCCACGCTCGGCCTCCAGCATGCCGTTGCGCGTCTCCTTGGTGCCGCCCGACTTGCTGATGACCACCGTCAGCGTCTCGGCGAGCTTGCTCCCCAACTGCCCCAGCACCCGGTCCATCCCATCCGGGTCCGTGTTGTCGAAGAACGACACCTGCATCGTGTCGTCCCGAGACGTCAGCGCGTCCGCCACCAGCTGCGGCCCGAGCGCCGAGCCGCCGATGCCCACCAGCAGCAGGTGCGTGAAGCGCGCCGCCTTCTGGGGCTTGAGCTTCCCCTCGTGCACGTCCCGAGCGAAGGCGTGCACCGCGGCCACCGTGTCGGTGATGTCCTTCGACAGCGCGGGCTCCGGAGCCAGCTCCGGCGCGCGCAGCCAGTAGTGCCCCACGCGGCGGTTCTCGTCCGGGTTCGCGATGGCGCCCTTCTCCAGCGCCTCCATCTGGCTGAAGGCCTCCTCCAGCCGAGGCCGCATCCGCTCTAGGAAGTCCGCCGCGAACCCCATGCGCGAGACGTCGAGGGAGAACCCCAGCGACGGGACGACGCTCAGATAACGCTGGTACCGCTCCCACAGCTCACGCTCGGTCATGGCTCCTCCTGGGGGTGCTCGCGCGAAGAAAAGTGCCAGGTGGCTTAGCGCCTCCGAACGGCCGTGGGAAGCCGAATGGGCTCCGGCCTCAGGCCGAGGGGCTCACTGTCTCCGGTTCCGAACTCGGCGGACCCTGGCGCGGCGTGGAGGAGTCCGCTGGCTTCCATGCGGGGTTGCGGAAGACGTAGCTCAGCCGTTGCCGCAGCGAGCCCTGCTTCGCCGCGTCCTTCGCGATGGAGGCGAACTCGTGG
Source organism: Myxococcus fulvus (assembly GCF_900111765.1). Next base: position 831,137 of record NZ_FOIB01000004.1, on the reverse strand, counting down.
AACGCGATGCGCACCGGGTTGAACGTCTTCAGGTTCTTGGTGAGGCCGTAGACGGGCTTCTCACCCTCCGGCTCGAAGGTGCCGAACAGCCGGTCCCAGATGATGAGGATGCCCGCGTAGTTCTTGTCCAGGTAGCGCGGGTTCGCCGCGTGGTGCACGCGGTGGTGCGACGGCGTGTTGAGCACCCACTCGAGCGGACGCGGCAGCCGGCCGATGGCTTCGGTGTGAATCCAGTACTGGTACAGCAGGCTCACCGACTGCATGACGACAATCATCACCGGCGAGAAGCCCAGCAGCGCCAGCGGCGCCCAGAACACCCAGCTCGTCGGAGGCGTCCACGTCTGCCGCAGCGCCGTCGTCAGGTTGTAGTGCTGGCTGGAGTGGTGCACCACGTGCGACGCCCAGAAGAAGCGGCTCTCGTGGTGGACGCGGTGGAACCAGTAGTAGCAGAGGTCGTCCGCGAAGAAGAGGAGCACCCACGCGAGCACGCCCGTGCCCATGCGCAGCGGTGTCAGCTGGTACAGCGCCAGGTAGCCCGCGAAGGCCACGCCCTTCCACACCACGTTGATGAACACGTTGCCCAGCCCCATGGAGAGGCTGGCGAGCGAGTCCTTCCAGGTGTGCCCCACCATGGCGGCGTTCTCCTCGCGCAGCTTCTTCACCCAGAAGAACTCGGCCACCACCGTCAGGATGAACACGGGAATGGCGGGTGCGATGAGGTCGGGGATGTGCGTGGCGTCCATGGGACACCTCCTTCAATGAAGCTCAGGACCTGGGGCGTGTGCGCGCTCGTTGAGGAGTCGGAGGAGAGAAGGCGCTGCGCATGAAGCGGGTGAGGGCGTCCAGCATGCCGCGGTGGGCCGGGTCGTTCGGGCGGGCACTGCCACCGACGGCCGCGCCCTGCACGGCGTCCAGCGCCAGCTCCACCACCGAGTGGAACTCCGGAGAGGCGGAGGCCACGTCGGGGAACAGCTCGCGCGCCACCCGGTGCATGTTCTCGCGGTGGGGACCGTCCACGGCGGCGAGCGCCACGCGCAGCTCCGCGTCCGTGCGCGCCGCCACGTACAGCTCGATGGCCGCCTGCAGCTCCGGTCGCTGATACGCCGCCCACAACATGTCCACCGCGGAGGCGATGCGGTCCTTGCCCGCGGGCCGAGCACCCACGCCGGCCAGGTAGTCCTGGATGAGTCGGGGGAAGAGGTGCTCCACCGCCGCTGCGAGCAGCTCCTCCTTCGTGTCGAAGTGCGTGAAGAGGGCACCCTGGGAGACGCCCGCTCGCTTCGCTACCTCCACCGTCGTCAGCCGGGCGTGACCCAGCTCCACCAACGTCTCGATGGTCGCGTCCAGCAGCTTGCGCCGCGTCGTCTCGCGTCGCTCCTGCTGCGTGCGCCGCGCGGGGCGCGCCGCCTTGCGGTCCGGGGTGGGAGTCTTGGAGGCCATCTTCACGCGAAGCATAACGCCGGACTTATTGAGTGACCAGTCACTAAGTTCGTGAGCCCGGGGGGTGCGCGTGCGAGAGGGTGATCCACGCGGCCACTCCCGCCGAGACGGTGAGACATGCGCCGACCCGCGTCGCAAGCGCGGTGCGCCAGGGCCTCTTCGCGGCGGGACCTCGGGCGGGCGAGCAGACAGGTGCACGTCCGCCGTGGCGCATCTCGCTCTCGGACGAAGAGGGTCAGGGCCCAGCGGCCGGGCAGGCGAGCCCGAGAGGCCCTGGTGATAGTCCTCGCGGGTTCGAGATAATTCGTCTGGGAAATACCCCAGGCACTTGTCTCCGTTGTCCGCCGGCCCGATATGAACCTTTCCTCCGCTCTCCTCGTCGGCTCCCTCCTGGCGTCCGCGCCAGCGGCTTCCAACTCGATGGCCTCTCCGGCGGAAGGCATGCCGGAAGTGGGCGTCCCGTTTGCCTGTGGCCGCATCCACACGGTGAGCCAGGGACACGACACGGGCAGTCACCAACACAACGACACGTTCGCCTGGGACTTCCGCATGCCGGACGGCACGCCCATCGTCGCGGCGCGTGACGGTGTGGTGCGGCTGGCCCGCGGTGACAGCACGAAGGGTGGCTGCGACGAGAAGTTCGCGCCCTACGCCAACTACGTCGTCATCTCCCATGGGGATGGGCTGGAGACGCAGTACCTCCACTTCAGCGCCGTGGTGGTGAAGCCCGGCGAGAGCGTGAAGGAGGGGCAGCTCATCGGCTTCTCCGGCTCCACGGGCTGGGCGTGCGGCGCGCACCTGCACTTCAAGGTGGCGCGCGAGGTGGGCAAGGGGTGGAACAACCCGTCCGTGCCCGCGCGCATCGCTGGCTACGGGGACCCGGTGCGCGACACGCGCGTGGCCGCGCCCATCTGCCGCGAGTCCGGTCGCGACACGCTCATGGCCACGACGGACGGCACGCACGCGCCGGGTCAGCCGGTGGTGTCCATGTCACCGGAGCGTGAGGATTCGCCGCGCGGCCTCCCGCCCGGGGCGAAGGCCATCATCGACGGCCTCTCCCAGCCGCCGGCCCAGGGTGGCCAGGGTCTCGACGAAGCGCGCGCGCCCGCCCGAGCCCGCACGGCGAGCGGCCCCAGCGAGACTCGCTGAGGCCAGCAGCGCGCCCGCTCCGGCGAGCAGCACGAAGAGGGCTCCCGCGTTGACGAAGTAGTCCAACGGCAACAGGGGGCCCTCCACGTAGGCCCGCACCACGCGGTAGCCCATGTGTCCGAGCAGCACCAGCAGGGGCAGGTTGATGAGTGGCAGCACCAGCCACCGCGCGGTGCGCCACCATCCCGCCACTGCCTCTCCCACGCCCGTGGTGACGGTGTAGCGCCACGCGGACGCCCGCGCCGCGCGCACCTCCTCCAGGAGCACGTCCAGGTCCGGCACGCCGAGCACCGAGGGCTCCAGGCCTCCGGCCCGCGCGATGCTGCGCGCCTCCGCCAGCGCGGTGCGCGCCGCGGACTCCACGCCGAAGTCGTCCTCGAAGGGCTCCACCACGGTGCTCTCCGCGGCGCGCGCGCGCGTGTGGCCTCGCACCGCGTCCACCACCGTGGAGGCCGCGGCCACCGCGAGCCCCGCGGGGAGGCTGGCACGTCCGACGAGCGCCGCCGCGCCCAGTCCGCTCGCGCCCCACAGAGACAGCCTGAGGCCCCACGCCGCGGGCCCCCAGAAGCGTCCACCGGCCTGTCGTCGCACCTCCGCGGCCAGGTGGCCGTGCGCGAGCTTGAGGCGTGAGTCGAAGTCTTCGCGCAGGCCCTCGGAGGCCTTCTCCATTCCGGAGCCGAGGGCTGTGCGCGTGCGCCCGAGCAGGGCTTCCGTCTCCTCGAGCGCGGCCTTCACGCGCGAGGACACCTCCTCCAGCGCGCCCATCGCGTTGCCGCGTCGCACGCGCGCGGCGATGGCCTGGGTGGCGAGTCCTCGGAGATGGAAGAGCAGAGGGCCGAACTCGCCGGACACGTCGCGGCCGTCCTTCGCCGCCTGCGCGCTGATGGCGAACACGGGGACGTCCTGGGGCGAAAGGCCGTACTGCTCCGAGGCGACGCGGCGCACCTGGGCCTTGAGCGTCTCGCGCGACTCGGGGGACAGCTCGTCGGCGAAGTTGAGGATGAACACGAGCGCGCGGCGGCGGGCGAACTCGGTGAGGAACTGGACCTGGGTGGCCTCCGCGACGCTGCCCCGGTGCATCACCACCAGCGCGACATCCGCGCGTTCCAGCGCCGCGCGCGCCACGTCGCGATGCGTGGTGGCCACGCTGTTGAGGTCGGGTGTGTCGATGAACACCTGTCCGCCCCAGAGCGCCTGGGGGCCGGGGAGGTAGGTCGTGACGCGGGCGCCGGACTGGGCCAGCGAGTCGGCCGCGGCGCCCTCGGGGGCGAACACGGTGGCGACGGTGCTGGTGGGACGGTCCACGCCCTCGCGCGAGAGGGGCTGGCCCGCGAGCGCGTTGAGGAGGGTGGACTTGCCGGCGCCGGTGGCGCCCACGAGCGCCACGGCGAGCGGCGCGTCCCGGTTCGCCACGCCGCGCGCGTAGTCGTCCACGAGCCGCTCCAATCGCGCCGCATGCGGCTGGAGGGCTGGCAGTTCCAGTGCGGTCCGCAACAGGGACCGCAGGGCTTCGGGCTCGGGCAGGCTCGTCTCGTCCACGGGGAGGGACAGCCTGTCCTGCCCGTGTCCCCGGGGCCAGCGCGAATGTCGCCGGACGTGCGCCAGCGTTCAGTGCGCGCGGGTGGCCTCGTGCGTGGCGATGCCGGAGCAGGGCGCTCTCGGGTAGAACCCGGGGGCATGGAACTCTTCCTCATGTCGCCGCCGGGACGTGGCTGGGCACTGCGAGGACGCAACAACTTCCGCAGTCGCGAGGCGCCACAGGTGGATGCGCGCAAGGCTCGCCGCGAGTGGCTGGCCCTGGCGCGAGCCATCGAGGCGCGCGGTGGCACGGTGGTGGCGCTCACCTCTCCGTCAGAGCTGCTCACGGGCATGCCCTACGCGGCGGAGTGCGGACAAGTGGTGGCGCGCGAGGGACATGCACCCTGGTTCGTGCTGCCCCGGATGATGAGCGAGCACCGACGCGCGGAGCGTGAGCACTGGGCGGCGCTGGCCGAGCGCATGGGCTTCGAGGTGGTCGACCCGGGCGTGGGCATCTGGGAGGCGCATGGAGACGTGGCGCACATCGACGGCGCCACGCTCCTGTTCTGGGGTGGACGCACGAAACTCGAGGGACTGGAGGCCGCGGCGCGCTGGTTCCCCGGCGAGGTGGTGCGCGTGCAGGTCCGCGAGCCCGCGTTCCACGGCAACATGGCGCTGCTGCCGCTGCCCTCGGTGGACCGGATGTTGGTGTGTCCGGAGGTCATCGCGCCCGAGTCCTTCACGAGGCTGCGTGAGCGCTTCGGGGATGCGCGACTGCTCGTGGTGACGGAGGACGAGATTCGTCGCTACGCCACGAACGGCCTGCCGCTGGGACGGGAGCTGCTCGCGCCCTCGGTGGTGCCCGAGTCGGTACGTTCCCGGCTGGAGGCGCTGGGGATGCGGGTGGTGTCACTCGACATGGGAGAACTCTGCGAGAAGGGTGGTGGTTCCTCGCGCTGTCTCGTGTCGCGAGCGGTGGTGGAGGATGGCGCGGTGAGCATTCCGGACGAGGCCCGCCTGGCGGCCGTGGCGAGGGACATCGAAACCGATGCGTGACACCGAGGCATTGACGCGACAGGCGGAGGCCTTCTTCTCCGCGCATCCAGGTGTGTCGCTCCTGGCGCTGGGCGCCGGTGAGCACGCCGAGTCGATGGACCTGTCTCCGTTGGGATTGCCGGCGACGTACCTGCCGGCGGAGCGCAACCTGTCGCTGGCGGCGCAATACCTCGCGCTGAATCAGTTCGCGTTCGGCGGCATCGGCGTGCCGCGCTGGGTGCTGTCGGACCTGTACCTGATGCCTGGAGCGATTGGGTTCCTGCGCTGTCCGGCGAGGATGTTGAAGCCGGAGGTGCGAGCGCATCTGGGGTTGGCGGACGAGGACCCGGCCATCGGCGCGGCGTACTACGCGGCGCCCTCGGTGACGCCGGGGTTGTTCATCGGCGTGTCGCTGTTGAGCTTCCTGCCGGGGACGGGCGCGGGCGCGTGGGTGAAGACGCTGACGTTGAGCATGTTGCGCGCGAAGCGGCTGCGCGGCGTGGCCCAGTGGGACAACCCGAGCGTCCGCGTCCACTCACGCCTGGGGCCCTTGCGACTGGTGGGACGGGTCCCCGGAGGGCACGAGTACGGGGAGCGGACCTTCGTCTACGAGTCGGACCTGTCCGACGGCGCGCGCGTGGCGGAGGCGATGGAGCGTCGGCTATCGCTGCCACACTCGCGTCGAGTCGCCGTCACGGACCTGGGGGCGCTGAGCGCGTTGCTCGACCGCGCCGAGGCGGGCGAGAAGCTCTACCTGGTGCCGCCGGGGGTCCACGACGGCCAGGTGCTGGTGCGCGAGGGCGTGCCCTGAGTCTCTCCGCGGTGCTCACGGCGAGGGCGCGGCGGGGGCGTCCATGTCCTCCTGGAGTGCTCGACGTAGCGCGCTCGCGCCGTCCTTCAAGATGGGCTCGCCGTGCGCGAAGCAGAGGATGTCCACGGCGAGGTGGTCGAGGATGCGCTGGACGCTCTGCCGCGTGCGCAGGGGCTCATCCTGGTACTCGCTGGGGACGAACTCGGGCGTGCCCTGGCTGTCGTGGGTCAGCAAATCTGAGACGAAGGCGACGCCACGAGGATGTCTCTGCATCCACAGCGTGAACATGGCCACGGCGGGTCCAGGCGTGTGGAAGGGGAGCAGTCCGCCCGGCAGCGTGTCTCCGGCCACGTAGATGAAGTCGGGCTTGTCCTCCAGCCCGTACGCGTTCTCCGGAGCCCACACTGGCGCGCCGAACGCCTTACGGAAGCGCCACGCCGAGCGCTGGTGGTTTCCCGCTGTCAGGATGATGGCGGTGACGTCGCCGAGCTCGCGAAGCTTCGCCTCGTCGATGGGCAGCGGGTCGATGAGGATGACGGCGCCATCCACGTCCACCACGGCGTAGGCATCGCTGCGCGTGCCGCCGATGCGGTTGTCGGTCACGGTCCAGTGGTGGATGCCCGGCACCAGCTCGACCAGTCGCTTCGCCTTCCCCTTCGGCTCACTCATGCGGTGAAGCTAGGCACCCCCCGGCGATGTCCAGGGGGCACCGGCCCTTCCCGCTCGCCCGCCCGCCACCCCGGCCCTGGAGCGACCACCTTCTGCGTGCCGGGGGCGGGCCTCACTCCCTGGCCGCGCCCATGCTTCGTTCATGGTGGGTTCACACACGCTCGAGCGGAGTCCCTCGCTGCTCCTGTACGACGCGGACTGTGGCTTCTGCCGCCGGTGGGTGGCGCGGTGGAAGCAGCGCAGCGACGGGGGCGTCCGTTTCCTGCCGGGGCGGAGCTGGCTGCTCCTGCTGCTCGGCATTCCCCGGCGGAACATGCGCCGCGCCACGCAGCTGGTGGAGCCCTCGGGACGGGTGACGCAGGGCGCGGAGGCGGTCTTCCGCGCGCTCGCCCGGTCGCCGCGCTGGCTGACACGCGGCATGGCGAAGCTGGGGTTGCTGCCCGGCGTGCTGGGCGTGTCCCAGGTCGTCTACGGCGTCATCGCGCGCAATCGCCGCACGGCCTCGCGGCTGGACCGCTGGCTCTTCGGGAGCACGGTGGTTTGGCGGGACGGGCGCCAGGTGCGCTGGCTCTTCCTGCGACTGATGGGAGGCGTGTTCCTCATCGCGTTCACCTCGCTGCGGCCGCAGGTGCTGGGGCTGTTCAGCGCGCGCGGCATCCGTCCCGTGAAGGACCTCGTCGAGTCGGACCTGCGCGAGCAACCGGCGCTCGAGCGCTGGAGAAGGCTTCCCACCGTGTTCTGGTTCGACGCCTCCGACGCCGCGCTGGTGCGAGGCTGCCGGGTGGGGCAGTTGCTCTCGCTGGCGGTCATCTTCAACGTCGCGCCCCGGAGCGCGCTCGCGCTGCTGTGGGGCCTGTATCTCTCGTATGCGGCGGTGGGGCGTGAGTTCCTCTCGTTCCAGTGGGACGTCCTGCTGTTGGAGATGGGCCTGTTGTCCGCGCTCACCGCGCCCTCGGGGGTGAGGCCGGGGTTGGGGCACGCATCGCCCACGTCGCTGGAGGTGCTCCTCTTCCGGCTGCTCGTGTTCCGGCTCTACTTCGGCTCGGGGCTGAGCAAGTGGCAGTCCGGGGACAGGACCTGGCGCGAGCTGACGGCCTGTCGGCACTACTACGAGACCGCGCCCTTGCCCACGCGGGGTGGATGGTCCGCGCATCATCTGCCCGTGAGCCTGCAGCGTGCGTCGACGGCGGCGGTGCTCGCCCTGGAGGTGGTGGTGCCGCCGCTCGTGCTCGCGCCGCGTCGGCCCAGGCAGCTCGCCTTTGGCGCATTCACCGCGCTCCAGCTCGCCATCGCGGCCACGGGCAACTACGGCTTCTTCAACGTGCAATCACTGGTGCTCGGCCTGTGGCTCCTGGACGACGCGAGCCTGAGACGGATGTTCCCCTTCCTGCGTGAGCCTCCACTCCCCTCGCGGAGCAGGTCGGGCTGGAGCAAGGTCCTGACCGCGGGGCTCTTCAGTCCACTGTTGATGTTGGGCGCGGCGGACATCCTCCTGCGGTTCGAGCGGAGCGCGCGTCTGCCGGAGCGGTTGCAGCGTTCGCTGTCGTGGCTGCACGGGTGCGCGCGTCCGCTGCGCGCGGTGAATCGCTATGGCCTCTTCAGCGTGATGACGGTGGAGCGGCCTGAAATCGTCGTCGAGGGCTCTCGCGACGGCGAGCACTGGGAGCCGTATGGCTTCCGCTACAAGGTCGATGAGGTCACCCGGCCGCCCGTGCAGGTGGCGCCGCATCAACCCCGGCTCGACTGGCAGATGTGGTTCGCCGCGCTGAGCGCGCCGCCGAGCTGGTTCATCATGTTCCTGGCGCGACTGCTGGAGGGCTCGCCCGAGGTGCTGTCCCTGCTCGCGCGCAATCCCTTCCCGGACGCGCCGCCCCGACAGGTGCGCGCGGTGCTGTACGACTACCGGATGACGGACGTCGAGGAGCGTCGGCGCACGGGCGCGTGGTGGACGCGTGAGCGGCGGGGGCTGTACCTGCAACCGCTGGCCCTCGCGCCAGGAGGCTCCGCGCCGGGCGGAGTCCCTCGCCTGCGCCGGTTGGCCCCGAGGATGTGAATGCCACTGGGTAACAGATACCCCAGCGGTCGAGGATAGGAACTGGCGAGGGTCCGCGCGAGGTGGCTAGCGTGTCCTGGCGATGTCCACCACGAGCAGCCCTGTCCCTCTCGTCTTCGGCCGGTACGCGGTGCTCAACCGGCTCGCGGTGGGAGGCATGGGCGAGATCTTCCTGGCGCGGCAGGTGGGCGTCAGCGGCTTCGAGCGGCCCGTCATCTTGAAGAGCCTGCTGCCGGACCTGCTGGAGCAGGAGGGCTCGTTGGAGATGTTCCTCGACGAGGCGCGGGTGGCCGGACGCCTCAACCATCCCAACGTCGTCCACGTGTTCGAGGTCGGCGAGTGGGAGGGCACCTTCTACATCGCCATGGAGTACATCGAGGGCGAGAACCTGGGGCGTCTGGCTCGCGCGGCCTCGCGCTCCGGGGCGGCGCTGAGCCCCGGTGTCTGCGCGCGCATCATCCGCGATGCCGCGCTCGGGCTGGACCATGCGCACCAGGCCGTGGATGCCCAGGGCGTGTCCCTGGACCTGGTCCACCGTGACATCAGTCCGCAGAACATCATGGTGCGGCTGGACGGCGTGACGAAGGTGGTGGACTTCGGCGTGGCCAAGGCGAGCAATCGCTCCACGCGCACGCGCACCGGCATCCTCAAGGGCAAGCTGCGGTACATGTCGCCCGAGCAGGTGCGCAACCATCCGCTCGACGGGCGCAGCGACCAGTATGCGCTGGGCGTGGTGCTGTGGGAGTTGGTGACGCACCGGCCGCTGGTGGAGACGGACAACGCGCCCGAGGCGATGCGCCGCATCGCGCTGACGCCCGCGCTCAAGCCGTCGATGCTCGTCGACGGTGTCTCCCCGCTGCTCGACAACATCATCCTGCGCATGCTGGCCAAGCCGCGTGAGCAGCGCTTCGAGCGCTGCGGTGACGTGGCCCGGGCGCTCCAGCAGTACCTGGACGAGACGCCGCGCGGACCCGAGGACGACGTCGCCCAGACCGCCGAGCGGCTGGTGGGCGAGATGGTCCGCGCCCGGATGCGCGAGTCCAGCGTGGGCCTGGGCAGCCTGCTGCCGCGCGTCTCCGAGTCCAGCGTGACGTGTCCTCGATGTGGCCAGTCCACGCGAGGCAGCAGTCGCTTCTGTCCGCACTGTGGCAGTGCCATGGCGGCCATCTCCGGTGGGGTGTCCGGCTCACCGGACGCGAATGCTCCGCTCGTCACCGCCGAGCCGCCCGCTTCCGTGGGAGCGGTGGAAGCCCATGAGACGGCCGCGTCGCGAACGAGGAGCCTTCGTCCCGAAGGAGCGCGCTCGCAGGACGTCTCGGTGGTCTCCGAGGGACAGCTCATCGACCTGGATGCACCGCCGACCGAGCTCCACGGTCCGGCCACGGTGACGGGGGTGGCGTCCGCGCCGCTGACGGAGGAAGGCCCCGCGGCGACGGTGCGGATGCGGGCGCGTGAGGCCGGCTCGCTCAAGCGCAAGCTGGTCATCGTCACGGTGGAGCTGGAGGGGGCCGAGGCGCTGCGCAAGGCGCTCGGTCCCGAGGAGGGAATGGAGGCCGTGGGCCAGTTGATGGACCTGGCCGCCGCCATCGCCGAGCGACACGAGGCGGAGGTGGTGCAGCTCACCGAGTCGCGCTGGAGCCTGGCGTTCGGCCTGCCCGTGTCGCGTCGGGACGACCCGTCGCGCGCGGTCCGCTGCGTCCTGGAGCTGCTGCGCGCGGTGGAGACCTCGGGGGTGTCCCCCGCGCCGACGACGCGAGCGGGCCTGGAGTTCGACGCCGTGCTGGTGAGTGGAGGTGGCGGCCGCGCGCCGTGGCGCGTGACGGGCGTGGGACTGGAGCACGCCGCCGCGCTCGCCCAGGCGGCGTCCCCGGGAGAGGTGCTGGTGGGCTCCGCGGCGAAGGCCCTGCTGGAGGAGGGAGTCCGCTTCGGGCCGGAGCGGAGCCTGGCCTCGGGAGGCGCCTGGCGCGTGGAGGGCCTGGGGGGCGTGGTGCGCGGCACACCCTTCGTGGGCCGTGAGGACGCATTGGTCGCCGCGCGACTGGTGGTGGACTCGCTGAGGGCGGGGCAGGGGAGCGCCCGGCTCTTCTCGGGTGCGGCGGGGGTGGGCAAGAGCCGACTGTTGGAAGCCGTGGCGGAGCAGGCCGCTCGCGAGCCGGGACCGCGCGTGGTGAGGACCAGCGCGGAGGACCTGCGCGGGGCGGGGGCGATGGGGTTGATGCGCTCGGTGCTCACCGGCCTCGCGCGCATGCTGGGCCCCGTGCCCGAGGGGGCGCCGCTCCAGCCGCTCGGCCTGTTGGGGTTGTCCTCACAGGAGGTCGCCGCGCTCTGGCGACGGTTGTCCCAGGGCGGGCCCTCGGGGCAGCTCCAGGCCGCCGACGCCGCGCTGACGGAGACGCTGCTGCGCGCGGCACGACCCGGCGGGCTGTTGCTGCTCGTGGATGACGCGCACCACGCGGACGTGGCTTCGCTGGAGCTGCTGGTGGCGCTGGTCCGCGCGTCCGGCTCGCGTGTCTCCCTGATTGCCACGACGGCGCCGGAGGCGTTGCCCGTCGCCATCACGTCGCTCCCGCTCTCGGTGTTGGGCGGCATGCCCAGGCCGGAGCTCCGCGCCCTGCTCGCCGCGGCCTTCGGAGCGCCGCCGAGCGCGGAGGTGGAGGCGCTCGTCCTCGAGCGTTCGAATGGCAATCCCTCCTTCGCGCTGGAGCTGATGCGGGCCCTCGTCGAGCGCGGCGCCGTGCAGCGACTGGGCGGAGCCCTGCAGGCCACCGCGCCGCTGGGCGAGGCGGTGTTGCCCGACAGCCTGGGTCTCGCGCTGGGCTCGCGTCTGGACCTGCTGCCGCCGCCGCTGCAACGCTTCCTGTCCCGCGCGGCCGTCGAGGGGGCCGTCTTCTCCGCCGCGCTGGTGCGCGCCTCGCTGTCGGACGAGGTCGTGGAAGCGGATGTGCCCGAGCTCCTGGTGGTGGATGGGTGGCTCGCGGAGGTGAAGGAGCTGCCCGGCTGTCTGCGCTTCACGCAGGAGCTGGCCCGCCAGGCCTTGCTGGAGCGGCTGCCCGTGAGCGCGCTGCGCCGCGCGCACCACGCGTTGGCGGAGGCGTTGGGACAGGAGGCCTTCGTCGCCGAGCCCGCGCGCGAGGTCCGCGTGGCCGACCACCTGCTCGCCGCGGGCGCACCCGGAGCCTCCGCGGCCTGTGAGCGCGCGGGCGAGCGGCTCTCCGCGCGAGGGGAGTGGCGGGCCGCCTTCGACTACTTCCGACGCGCCATGGGCGAGTCTCCCGGCGCGACGCTCGCGGCGCGGCTCTGGCAACTGGGCATGCTGACGCGCGCGTGCACCTGTCTGACGCAGGTGGACCCCGCCTCCGTGGCGTCCGTCGCGGAGCCGTGGCTGGGAAGACTGCCCGACACCGAGGCGCCCGCTGCTCGCGCGGAGCTGGTGCGCCGCATCGCCGCCGCGGAGCTGAAGCTGGGGCAGGTGGCCGCCGCGGAGGCCCGACTGCTGGCGATTCGTGAGGCCGCCGCCACGGAGCCGGAGGTGGAGGCGTGGGTCCTGGGCGAGCACTCCCGTGCCCGCGAGGCCCGGGGTGACATCGCGGGCGCGGTGGAGCTCGTCACGCGGGCCTTCCAGCGCATGGGCGGCAAGCCCGCGCGCGCTCCGGACTTCTATTGGGAGCACCTCAACCTGCTGGGTCGCCTGCAGCTGCGGCTCCAGCAGCCGGAGAAGGCCCGCGTCAGCTTCACCCACGCCGCCGAGCAGGCGCGCGCCACGGGCAGCCTCGTGGGGCAGGCGCGTGCGCTCTCCAACCTCGCGGGTCTGCGGGTCCTCGCGGGAGACCACGCGGTGGCGCTCACCGAACTGGAGCGCGCGCTCCACCTGGCGGAGCAGGCGGGAGATTCGCAGGAGGCGGCCCGAATCCACTACAACGCGGGCCGCCTGCTCGGCGCGGGCGGTCAGGTCGCCGAGGCACGAGAGCGATTGGAGCGCGCCCGTGAGCGCTCCCGCGTCGCGGGTTGGCGCGAGGGGGAGGCCCTGGCCACGCAGGCCCTGGGCGCCCTCTCTCCCCGGCCATGAGTGGCACACCCCACAATCCCTGGCGGGTTTCTGGCTTTGGCGCGGTTCATGGCATGCAATGAATTGCTAGACCATGCCCGCTCCCGCCTCCCGAGGTCCGATGGCCGTCCCGAGCTCCGGCGGCGCGCCCGTGCTCACCGCGGAGGAAGCCGCGACGGAGGTGGGGCACGCCTTGAACAAGGTGCTGGGCGCGTACCGCTTCTATGCGGAAGGCCATGCCGCGCTGGCGGAGGTGCAGCAGCGGCTGGGTGAGTGTGTGAGTCGCTACCACGCGGTGACGGGCGAGGCGGTGGTGCTGCACATCCGCTCCTCGGCGTTGCTGTTGGGGGACGTGGTGCTGGTGGAGTCCGCGTCGGCGAAGGACTCGGTGACGCGGCCGCTCTTCCTGGAGGGCGTGCAGGAGGTGCTGTGGCAGCCGGGCGTGGAGGCCGAGGAGCTGGGCGCGTTCCTGGCCATGTGGCACCGCGCCCTGCAGCGCACGCTGCCGCCGGAGTACGACTTCTACACGTGGTTCTGGGAGCGGGGGTTCGAGGACATCGAGCTCGTCGTCGCGGAGGTGCCCGCCTCGGCCGAGACGGGCGAGTCGGCGCAGACGGAGGCGCAGCTCGCCGAGAGGGAAGAGCAGTTGTTCGCGGACCTCACGCGGCGTCAGTCCTCGGGCGCGGGTCGGCGTCGACCGGTGGGGCACGACGAGTGGCTCGCGCGCCTGGAGGCGGAGGTGCTCGCCCCCGTCAGCGCGCAGGACCTGGTGCGCTCGGGGGCCCCGGCGTTCGAGGGTGCCAGCGACGCGGAGGTGGCGGAGCTGCGGGCCCTGCTGGAGCGCGAGCGCGGCGGCGCGGGCGTGCACGAGCGGAGCGTGTGGATGGTGTGGGGCCTGCTCGCGGTGTGCCGCGAGGAGGAGCGCGTGGCGTTGCTGGGCTGGATGGAGGAGCTGCTGTCGGGGCTCGTCTCCCATGGCCGATGGGCCGAGCTGTCGCAGGTGGTGCAGGGCATGACGCGGGATGCGCGCGCGTCCGGGGCCCGCGCGCCGGACCTGTATGCCGTCACGCGGCTGTTCTTCCTGGACGCGCCTCGCTTCGCGCTCGCCCAGGTCACGGCCCAGCCGGGGATGTTGCTGCGCGTGCTGGAGCTGTTGAGTGCGCTGCCTCGCGACGCGCTCCAGGGGGCCACGGACCTCTTGTTCGAGCTGCCGTCTCCGGAGGCGCGCGGCGCGCTGGCGAAGCTGCTCGTGCGCCGGGGTGTGTCGCTGGGCGTGCTGGTGACGCGCGCCGCGTCGCTGGGAGAGAAGGACCTGGACTGGCTGCAGTTCCTGCGCGAGTCGGGCCCCGAGGCCCAGCCGTTGACCGCGGCGCTGCTGGCGCACCCCAGGTCGGAGGTGCGCACGGCGCTGCTGTCGCGGCTGCATCCCCGGGACATCGAGCCGCAGCGCTCGGCGCTCCTTCGGCTGTTGGCGGACCCGGAGGCGGGAGTGCGCGGCGCGGCGCTCGTGCTGTTGGTGCGGCACGGTGTGGACGCGGCGGTGGGGCCCTTGGTGTCGCGCCTGGAGGTGAAGCTGGAGGCGCGCGAGCGGATGGCGGTGCTGCGCGCGCTCGCGGACCTGGGCGGGCCCCTGGCGGGCGCGGCGCTGCGCACGGCGTTCGAGCGGGAGCAGGACGTGGAGCTCAAGGCGCACTGCGCGCGGTGCATCGGCGTGCTCGGAGACCCGAGGGCCCGGCCGCTCCTGGAGGCCGTGGCGAGCAAGCTCTTCGCGCCCCGCGTCCTCAAGCAGGCCTGTCGTGAGGCGCTGGCGCAGCTGGCTCCGGTGGGCTGAGGCGCTGTCTGGGGGAACCATGGAGACGGAGTCGAATCGGGACGATGCGACGCGGGTGGGCCCCAGATTGATGGGGTTGGTGGTGCGCTGCCTGAACACGGTGTCCCTGCACGACGTGGACAACGCGGGCGTGAAGGAGGGGCTCGAGGAGCTGGGCGCGCTGCTCGACGCGGAGCTGCGCGGGCAGAAGTCGGTGGAGCTGCAGTGTGTGGGCGGCATCCCCTTCCTCAACGGCGCGAGGATGAAGCTGGGCGAGGAGCACCTGGAGATGGCCGTCTCGCTGCGGCGCTACCTGGAGCACCTGCAGGTGCAGGAGATTTCCTTCGGCGCGGGCCTGCGCCGCGAGCACCTGCGTGCCTTCCTGCTCGCGTTCCAGAAGCACCGGCGCGCCCAGAAGCCCCAGGCCATCCTCAACGAGAAGCTGGGCCCCATCCGCCTGCGCGAGGTGCTGTCCTCCCACAACGTGCTCACGCCGCGCGAGGTGATGCTGCGCTACTACGCGCGGCTCGTCGTCCTCCTCAAGCACGTCATCACCAGTCAGGCGCCCGTGCGCGTGGAGCGCTTCCGACGCGTGCTGTTGCGGCTGGCCGAGGCCTCGGTGGAGCATGAGGCGCTCCTGGTGGGCCTGACGCGCTTCCGGCGCACGGACGTGGACGGCGGTCAGCACGGCGCGGCGGTGGCGGTGCTCTCGCTGTTGATGGCGCGTCGGATGGGGATGTCGCGCGCGCAGCAGCTCGATTTGGCCCTGAGTGGCCTGTTCCACGACTTGGGGCGGGGCGCATCGACACTGCCTCCGGAGCAGGAGTTCGACCGGACCTCGCATGAGCTGCTGGCCCGGCGCGGGCCATTGAAGACGGCGCTGCGGCTGTTGCAGCGGCCGCTGGACGCGAGCCGGCTGGAGCGCGTGGTGGCCGCGCATGACTGTCTCCAACCGGCGTGGAGCGGCCCGGTGCAGCGCCCGGTGGGACTGACGGGGCGGTTGCTGGCCGTGCCCTGCGCGTTCGACCTGCTGACCTTCCCGGCGCCTCCACATCCGGGGCTGGCGCCGGACACGGCGCTGCGGCTCATCACCCACCGGGCCGGGACGCGGTTCGATGCGCGCGTGGTGCGGCTGTTCACCTCGGTGGCGGGCTTCTATCCGGTGGGGACACTGGTGCGCCTCTCGGGCGGGCAGCTCGGCGTGGTGATGGACGTCCCCTCGGACGCGGCCCAGGCGGCCAGGCCCCGGGTGAGGGTCATCCAGGGCGCGGGACGGACGAAGGCGGACTACGTGGTCGACCTCGCGGAGCCCGGCCAGCGACTGAACATCGTCGCGTCCCTGGACTCCACCGAGAGTGACTTCAACGTCCCGCACTTCCTCTTCGCCTGAGGGCCACGGAGCCGCTGGGAACGGGAGGATACCGCCTGTCTGGACGGATGCTCCCGCGCGACGGCACGAAGATGCTCCGTGGGTATCACGGGGGACGGCGAGCGTGGTTAAGATGGGCGCTGCTCCCGCCCTCGCTACCGTTGTCGACGCCGCCGTGAAGACGCCGCGCATTCCTTTTCGTTCCGTCCTCCTCGTTGTTGTCCTTGGGCTCCTGAGCGCTTGCGGTCCGACGCCCGGGTCCCTGACCTTCCAGCCGCTGGAGTCCCAGTTCCTGCGCACGCCCGGGCAGAGCGTGAAGCTGGACTACGTCGTCCTCGACACGGAGGGCGAACGCATGCGCGAGCCGAAGCTGCGCTGGACCAGCTCCGCGACGGATGTCGCCCTGGTCCAGGACGGCGTGATGACGGTGCGCAAGTCCGGCAAGACGGTCATCGGCGTGACGGGCGGCAAGGTGCGAGAGGCCCTCAATCTGGACCTGGTCATCCTCAACTCGCTCGACGTGCGCGCGCCCGGCGCGGACTTCCTCGAGGTGGGGCGCACCATCAAGCTGCGCGTGGTGGCTCGCAACGAACAGGGCGCGTCACTCCAGAACGCCACGCCGGAGTTCCGCTCGTCGGACGAGTCGGTGGCGAGGGTGGAGGACGGGCAGGTCGTCGCGGTGAAGCCTGGCTCGGCCACGGTGAGCGCGAGCCTGGGACATCTGGCGCGGCACATCGCGGTGCAGGTGGTGCCGGCGGACTTCGCGAGGCTCGGACTGAACCTGACGCATCACCAGTTCCAGCGGCGCGGGCAGTCGGTGTTGCTGCTCGCGCGGGCCTTCAACCGCAACGGCGTGGTGCTCGACAGCGTGCCGCTGGAGTGGTTCACCTCGGATGCGTCCGTGGTGTCGGTGTCCAAGGATGGCCGCGTGACGGCCGTGGGTTCTGGGCGCGCCGTCGTCTCGGTGGTCGCCGGTCGTCGCCGCTCCGCCGCGGAGTTCGTCGTTCCCTGATGCCGTGACGCGGGCGGGCACGGGGAGCGAGATCCCACGTGCCCGCGAGCGGCGACGGCTCGGGCCTACCGCTTCGGCGCGGGAGGCTTGGTGCCCGGCTGCTTCTGCCGGGGGCGCTTGCCCTTCTTGTCCAGGTCATCCGGGCAGGGCGGACGAGGACCGTCGCTCGGCGGCTGGATGGTGAACTCGACGCGGCGGTTGAGCGCCATGCCCTCCTCGGTCGCGTTGTCGGACAGCGGGCGGCTGCGCCCGAAGCCCTGCGAGCACACGCGCTCGGCCGCCACGCCCGCCTCCACGAGGAAGCGCATCACGCTGGCCGCGCGACGACGTGACAGGTCCAGGTTGTACGCATCGCTCGCGCGAGCATCCGTGTGGCCCTCCACCAGCACGCGGTCCATCTCCGGGTTCTCGTTCATCACCCGGGCGACCTCCTCGAGGATGGGGAACGACTCCGAGAGGATGACGTCCTGGTCCGTGGCGAAGTTCACCTGCTCCAGGATGACGATCTTGTTCTTCTCACGGCGGGCCAGGGGGCACCCGTGTCGGCCGCGGCCACCCGCGGGCTCGTCCGGGCACCGGTCGAGTCGGTCCACCACGCCGTCGCTGTCGCGGTCCGTGTCCGGGCAGCCGGCGTTCTCCACCGGGCCGGGCAGGTCCGGGCACTTGTCTCCCGTCCCAATCACGGAGTCGCCATCCGGGTCGACCGGCGGCGGGGGCGGAGGCGGAGGCTCGGGTGGCTCCTTGAAGCGCTCCAGCGCCTCCCACTCGCGCGTCTTCGCCGGAATCCAGATGATGGACGTGAAGAAGCTCAGCGTGGGCGAGGCCAGCGAACACCCGCAGCCCGCGCCACCGCCGAAGGTGAACGTCACGCCGGTGGAGCTGTACCAGCGCAGGCCGATGAGCAGCTCCGCGGGAATCTGTCGCTCCGCGCCGGGCGCCTTCTTCAGGGCCACCGCGCCGTTCACCGCGCCGAGCGCGGTGATGCCGCTGCCGCGCAGGATGGGGACCTCGGCGCCCAGGCCGAAGGGCGCCATGTCCCCGAGCGCCACGCCGTCGAAGACGCGGTCCGGCCGCTTCCAGAAGCCACCGTTGAGCGCCAGGAGGATGCCGTTGCCGAAGCGGTAGTCGAGCACGAGGCCCGGCGCCCACGTCATCTCGCCCTCGCCCGCGAACGCGTCCTGCGCGCCGGTGGGGAAGCTCACGTTGAGCGTCATCGCGGCGCCCCAGCCCTTGCCCTCGGCGGGGCGGCGCATGCCGGGGATGGCCACCTTGCCGGTGAGGCGCAGGTCGCCGAGCACGAAGCTCTCCACGCTGCCCTCGGTGCCGATGACCTCCAGGTTCTGTCCGCCCTGCGCGAGGATGAGCGGCAGGTCCACGCCGAACTCGCCCCAGTCGAACAGGCCCACCATGGCCATGACGTCCAACTGGAGCCGGTTGCCGACGAGGCTGATCTTCTCGAGGTCACCGCCCTCGGGGACGAGCGTGAGGGGGTTGAGCGAGTAGCTGAAGTAGGGCCCCGCGGCCACGGACAGGTGCGACAGCGGACGGGACTGGGTGACGACGACCAGGTCCTGGGGCGCGGCCGACGGGCGGAACAGTTGGACGTCGAAGCGGGCGTCCGGTTGGGCGGAGGCGATGCTGGCCCCTCCCAGCGCCAGGAGGAGGAGCGGCAGATGGAAGGGTTTCATCGGACGCGGCGGTGGGAGCGCAGGAGCAGGAGGCCCGCGGCGAGCAGGAAGAGGATGGTGGCGCTGCCGGCCGGCGTGGCGTCCTCGGTGGTGCCGCAGCAGAAGGCGCCGCCCTGAGGGTCGGTGCCGGGCTTGCGACGGCCTCGCTCGCACTGCTGTGTCTTGGCGGAGCAGTGCTGGACTCCGAGGCAGTCGTTGCTGTCCTCGCAGGACTCGGAGCAGGTCTTGTTCGCGGTGTCGCACGTCCCGCCGCAGGGGCAGTGGGCGTCGGCGAAGCACTCCACGCAGGCGGCGCCGTCGCAGACGAGGCCCGCGTCACACGTCACCGCGCAGGCGCCGGCGTTCTCGCAGGTGCGCGTGGTGGGGTTGCACTGGCCGCTGCCGCAGTCGTCATTGTTGCGACAACCCACGCACGCGCTGTTCTGGACCGAGCCGTCGGAGAGGCAGAAGGGCGCGTCCACGTCGCAGGCCTCGCAGCGCGAGCCGCAGTGCCTGTCGGTCGTGCACGAGCTGCATTCACCGCTGAGGCAGAACTGGCCGTCACCACACTCGAGGTCGGTGCGGCATTGGACGCAGACCTGGCCGTCGAGACAGAAGGGGCGCTCGCCGGGGCACTTGGCGCAGGCGGGACCGCAGGCCTCGGCGGTGTTGCACTCGGGGATGGCGGCGACGCAGGTGCCGTTGAGCGGGTCGCACTTCTGGCCCTCGGCGCACTGGTCGTCGGTGGTGCACTCCACGCACGAGGGCGAGGCGCCGGGCGTCAGGGCCGCGCACTGGGTGCCGTTGGGGCAGCAGTTGCAGGAGTTGCCGGCGCAGGCGTCATCGGTGGCGCAGGGGCCGCACTGGTGATTGCTGCAGACCTCTCCGCGAGGGCACTGCGAGTCATCGTTGCACTCGCGGCACTCATTGAGGTCGGTCGCGCAGACCTGACCGTTGGGACAGTGGGCGTCCTCGGTGCAGGGGACGCAGGTGGCGGTGGGCTCGTCGCAGACGGTGCTCCCCGGGCAGTCGTCGTCATCGTTGCAGCCGGAGCACTGGTTGGTCGCGAGGTCACAGCGGCCGGTGTCCGGGCAGTCCTCGTCACCGTTACATCCGCGGCAGGTGTTATCGGTCAGGTCACAGCGGCCGTTCGGGCACTGTGAGTCCTCCGTGCAGGCCACGCACTGGGTGACGCCGTTCAGGTTGGCGCAGTAGGGGGAGGAGGGGCCACAGCGGGTGCAGGACGCGCCGCAGAAGAGCGCGGAGTCGCAGGGTGCGCAGAGCGCGGCGCTGTTGCAGTAGTAGGAGGTACCGCAGGTGCTGTTACCTTGGGAGTTCGCGTCCGCGCGGTTGCACTGCTCACAGCGATTGGGGGAACCGGCGTACGCGGGGAGGCCGTTCTCCGTCTGGAAGAACTGCGCGGGCTGGAGCAACTGGAAGCCCGAGGTGTAGAGATTGACGATGGGCGCCTGATTCGCGGCGCGCTCGAAGTCAGTGAACGCTCCCGTACGCATGGACAGCTCAAGCGCAGCGTGCTCGCTGACCTGGGCGTAGATGATCTCCACGGCGTAGAGCCCCGGCACGGTGAAGGTGACGGAGTTCGTGGTTCGCCATGTCGGGAGACCAAGCTGCGGGGGGCGATTGATGACCGTATAGGATTGCGTTCGGTCGTAGATGACGAGACTGATGGCATCGTCAGCGTAGAAGCCGAAATGCAGTACCTGGCCAGCAAGGCTTGCAGGGATATTCAGGTACCCGCGAAACCGAGAGACGAAGGGCGTGGTGTCATCTTCATCGTTGATGACGTTGAAGCTGCATCCGCCAACCGAGCATCCCGGTAATGTGGCTTGGCCCTCGAAATCGCCGTAGCTCAGCGTTCGTCCGTCGTTGAGGTTGTTGGATAGATCGAACGGCGTACGGAGTACGGTGGTGACCCGACTCTGCCTGCTCGCCGGCTCCTCGAAGAACCCGTTGATGACGTCGATGTACGTGCCCCGGCTCTGGGGGAACTCATTGACGGCACGGGTCCACACATTGGACGCGACACACAGGCCCTGTCCGTTCTCGTTCAGTGCGGGGACGATGGGCGGCCCGGAGACGACGACGTCGGGTAGCTTCTGGCCCCAGGCAGGGGAAGCCAGGAGGCACACCGATAGGACGGCGAGCGCGAGCCGCTCGATACTGAACAAGGGGGATTTCAAGGCGGTGCCAGCATGCTGGAACCCTCTGACAAACTCAAATCCCCGGACACACGGGCCATCAAGCGAAGATGTGACGTGGCAGGTCAGGTGTTCCCGAGATGACCTGAGCCCCCACTCCGGCGCGGATGTGTCAGATAACCGGAAGAGTTGGAAAGTCCCGTCTCTTCACGTGTGCGCACGAATCCTACGCGGCACGGACCTCCCCATTCCATCCCCGAGACGTCACGCCCGCCGGCAGGCCACATCCCCATCCTGCGAGCGGATGAACGCGGCGGTCAGCTCGGTGCCCACGGCCGCGCCCAGGACCTCATAGGTGCGTCGCCGCGCGCCCCCAACCACGGAGGGCTCGTGTGCGAGTGACTCCGGGTGTCGCACGAAGATGTTGTACCCCACGATGCAACCATCCGCGCGCAGCACCGTGATTCCATCCGTGGCCATCATCCCGCGCAGCAACTGCCCCGTCGCGCGCACCGCCGTCGCCGCCGAGAACGTGGCGTCCACGTGGTAGCGGTCCAGCAACGCCACCACGTCCAGCGGCCGAGGCAGGATGATTCCATCCACGAACAACGTGGAGCCCGCGCGCTCGCGAGGCAGCACCGCCACCAGCGTCCCATGGGACGTCTGCATCACCTCGAACAACACCCGTCGGAAGAACCCCCGCGCACGCTCGCGACTGGCGCTCGCCACGCCCTGGGTGATGGCGTCCGCCAGCTCGTCGAGAATCACCGGCGGCGACGCCGACTCCACGCGCGCGCCGGACAGGTACACGTGCCGGCACAGCCCACCGCCCGCGCGCAGCTCCAGCATGTTGTCCGCCAGCTGGAGCACGCCGACGACACCCGCCTGTGCCTCCTCGACGCGGCGCAGCCGCTCCAGCGGTGACTCCGCGAGCGGGAACGGGTCCGTGCGGAACACGCCGTACGCGAACCCCTCCGGCACCCGCAGCAGGTACAGCGCCCACCACCGTCCCTGTCCCAGCTGCGCGCACTGCTTCAGCGCTCGCTGGATGGTGGCGCGCGTGCGCGGCCCGATGCCGATGGCGATGGGGTCATGCCCGCCCAGGAGCGTGAGCATCCGCGCCAGGTCATCCCCCACGAAGGCCATGGGGAACAGCGGGGCGCCCTCCTCGCGGTAGCGCGAGAGCGTGACGATGAGCTCACCGATGGAGTCCGCCGTCTGCGCGCACGTCATCCCGGCTTCGTCCAGGAACGTACCGACGGCGTCGGTCAGCAGGTGGCGGAAGGAGAGGACCGGAGGTGGGGAGCCCGGTGCGTCGGGGTCCGAGCCATTCATGACGCGCGCAGCATGACGCATTGTCGCCGCACACGCACGGGCGGAATATCGCCCGTCCTGCCCGTCCGTCCCGCCCCTTCCTCAGCGTCTCGGTTCCTCCCAGACGAAGAGGGCGACGGCTCGCCCTCACGCCAGCTCGGCCCGGGTCGCCTCCAGCCGCGTCGCCGTGTGGTTCCACTCCTCCGCCAGCCCGTCGAGGTGCCCGAGCACGCCCGAGAAGAACCGCGCCTCCAGCGCCCGGGCCAGCGTGGCGCCGTGCGCGTCCGCCCACTTGCGGGTGACGCGGGCACGCACCTGCGCGCCCAGCAGGTCCACGAAGCGCTCCATCAGCGGCGTGGACAGGAGCGTCCCCGCCCACACCACCGCGTCATGCCCGAAGCCTCCCGTGGCCACCGTCACCACCGCCGCCGCGCCCGACGGCACCGAGTACACCAGCGTCGTCATCGCCTGGAGCAGCTCCTCGCGCATGCCCCCCTGCAGCTCGGCCGCCACCAGGTCGCGACAGTACGCGTACAGCGTCGCGCGGTCCGCCGCGTGGGCATGCAGGGCCTCGAAGCCCAGCGGCTCCTCCAGCTTCGCCAGCGTCACCGGCCCGAAGGACTCCGCCAGCAGCTCGCGCGTCGCCGGGTCCCCTCGCCACGCGGCGACCTCCGGCGCGAAGGCGTCCACCAGCCGCCGCACCCCATCCGTCAACGTCGCGTCCACCGTGCGCGTCGGCGTCTCGGTCCCCTCGGGCTCCGGCCCCGTGAAGGACTGCCGCACCTTGCGGCTCACGTACGTCAGCGCCGTGGCCAGCCCCCGGAACGGCAGCCGCACCCACTTGTGGAACTGGCTGCGCGCATCCAGCTCGTCGCGGAACGCATCGATGAGCACGTCCGCGGGCACCGCCTTCAAGGCCGCCGCCGCGCCCACGCCCTCGAGCTCGTGACGCAGCCGTTGCCTCAACCGCTCCGGCTCGCTCGCCGCGCGCCCCGCCGCGAGCGCCACCGCGCCCATCTCCGCGCGGGCATCCGCGAGCGAGGCCTCCAGCGCCCGGGCCTTCAGCTCGCGCGCGTGCTCGGCCTCTCCGAGGAGCGAGCCCAGCGCGGGCTTCCCATCCAGCGGCACCGTCGCGAGCGGACGCAGGCCCGCCTCCACCTCCGGCTGGTGCGGCGCCAGGTAGCGCGCGAGCGGCGGATGGCCGACATCCGCAGCCAGCTTGTCCAGGTGCCCGCGCGCCACCTCCTCGCGAGAGGCCTCGTTGTAGACGAGCAGGTACGGCCGCCCATGGCCCACCGCCGCGCGCAGGAAGTCCACCAGCGCCGCGTTCTGGTACGTCTGCCGGCTCACCACGAACACGAGCACGTCCACCGTGACGAGCAGCGCCTCGGCGCGCTCGCGATTCTCGCGGTACACGCTGTCGAAGTCCGGCGTGTCCATGACGAGCAGCCCGCGCGGCACGTCCTCGGCCAGCACCAGGTACAGCCGGCCGGAGGGCCCCGGCTGGTCCACCGGCGCCGACTCTCCCGACGCGACGGGCACCGTGTCGTAGCGGCGGGTGAGGAAGTCCTTCAGCGCGCCCGTCCAGGTCTCCGGGTGGGCCGCCGCCAGACACTGCTTCGTCAGTCCTCCCTCGGGCCTCGCGGGCGACAGCGACGCACCCACCAGCGCGTTGAACAGCGTGGACTTGCCGACATTGTTGGGGCCGGCGATGGCCACCAGCAGCAGGGGCGCGTCCGCCGAGCCGAGGCGGGGCAGCAAGTCACGCCGCAGCCGCTCCGCCAGCCGGCGGGCCAGGTCCGCGTCGGAGGGGTCCGGGAACCGCTCGGCGGAGGGGAGGGCGTCCAGGGCGGACGCGAGCGCGTCACGCAGGGTGTAGGGGTCTCGCATCGGAGGTCCGCGCACACCAGAGCATGTGCACGGGCAGGTGCCCAGTTGCTTGCGTGGTGGATGTCAGTTTCGCGGCAGGAGCGAGCGGCGCGTCCCGGGTGTAGGGTCTGGCGCCATGCGCACCCTTGTCGCCAGCCTGCTGCTATGGGGGCTCGTCGGCTGCACCGCCGCGAACACGAACACGCCCGTGTCCACGGAAGCGGCGCACGCCGGAGCTCCCCTGCCGTTCATCGAGGATGACTACGCCCGAGCCCTCGCGGAAGCGAAGGCGAAGGGGATTCCCCTCTTCGTCGACGTCTGGGCGCCGTGGTGCCACACCTGTCGCTCCATGAAGGCGTACGTCCTGTCGGACAAGTCGCTGGCGCGCCACGCCGACCGCTTCGTCTGGCTGGAGGTGAACACCGACCTGACCCAGAACGCGGCGTTCCAGGAGAAGTTCCCCATCGAGTTCTGGCCCACGCTGTACGTCATCGACCCGCGCGCGGAGAAGCCGCTCCTGCGCTTCGCGGGCAGCGCCACCGTGTCGCAGCTGGAGAAGCTCTTCGAGGACGGCGAGCGCGCCTACAAGGGCGGCGTCACCGGCGCGGAGGCGCTGCTGGCTCGCGGTGACGCGCTCCATGCCGAGGGCCGCTCCACCGAAGCGATAGAGACGCTGACGGAGGCCCTGGCCGAGGCGCCCGCCGACTGGTCCCGCCGGGGGCGCGCCCTGGAGTCGCTCATGACGGCGATGTACGGCGCGATGCAGGTGGAGCCCTGCGCGAAGAAGGCGCTTGAGCTGCTGCCGGGCACGCCCCGCTCGCTGTCGTGGGCCAACGCCGCGATGTTCGGCCTGATGTGCGCGGTGTCCATGCCCGAGGACGCGGCCGGGGTGAAAGAGCTGCGCGCTGGGCTGGAGGCCAAGGTGGTGGACGCCATGGGGGCTCCCGTCATCGAGATGTCCGGTGATGACCGCTCGGGGCTGTACGAGGCGCGCCTCATGGCGCGCGAGGTGGCCAAGGACGAGGCCGGCAAGAAGGTCCTCGCCGAGGAGTGGCTGACCTTCCTGGAGGCCGAGGCCGCCAAGGCCCCCAACCCCGAGGCCCGCACCGTCTTCGACTCGCACCGCATGGGCGCGGCCATGAAGCTGGGCACGCCCGAGCGCGCCATCCCCGCGCTGGAGCAGAGCGAGAAGGACCTGCCCCAGGACTACAACCCGCCCGCGCGCCTGGCCACGCTGTACCGGACCGTGGGACGGCTGGACGACGCGCTCGCCGCGAGCGACCGCGCGCTGGCCCGGGTGCAGGGCTCGCGTCGGCTCAGCGTGATGTCCGGCCGGGTCGACATCCTCGTCGCGCGCAAGGACACCGCCGCCGCGGTGAAGACGCTGGAGGAGGCCCTCGCCTTCGCCAAGACGTTGCCCGCCGTGCAGACGTCGCCGCGCATGGTGAAGAACCTGGAGAAGAAGCTCGCCGGTCTCCAGGCCGAGGCCCAGCCCGCGCCCAAGTAGCCCGCGTGGTTCAGCGCGCCGTCGTCCGAGCGGCGGCGGCGCGCGTGTCCAGGTCGAACAGCTCGTAGGACTCGACGGGGCAGTGGCTCATGCCTCCGTCGACGAAGACCAGCGCCGCCTGGGTGTCTCGCGGTGGCGGCGGCGCGCCGTGTGCGCAGTCCACCCGAACCCCATCCGTCACCAGATTTCGCACCACGCCGTCGCGCGGCATCAGGTTCGTGACGCCCATCAACTCCAGCACCCGCTTGTCACGCGTGTGGCCCACCACCTGGGTGAGCCCCGCGGGCAGTCGCCTCGGGTCGAAGCGTCGGCGCGGCGTCTGTCGGGTGCGCTCGGCGTCGTCGGGCTTCAGGCTGGGGCGGTGGTAGAAGATGCCCGTGCCCTCACCCCGCGCGGCGTCGCCCGGCTGGTGCAGGTGGGGCACCTCCAGCGGTCCGTCCTTCCACCGAGCCACCGCGTCATCCACCGCGCCGTTGAGCGCGCGAGCCACCGCGTCCGCGTCCGCGTGCCGCTCGGGGGAAAGCCCCACCAGGTCCAGGTCCTCCCGCGTGACGCCCGCGTGGAGCACGACGAGCCCGGGGCCCGCGGCGTGGGCGGTCCGGAAGCGCCGCGCGCGCAGGAGGAACTCCACCCACGTGCGCTGTGGCTCACGGAAGTTGCTGAAGTCACGCGCCACCAGCTCCGCGGTGGGCACCTGGGGCCAGCGCTCCAGGAAGGCCTTCTCGCCGGCCTCGTCCGTGTGGCCCTTCTGGTAGACGCGGTCCGCCTCCGCTTGCGCGGTGGCGAAGCTCGCCGCGTCGAAGCCCGCCAGCTCGCCCACGCGGCCCAAATCGTGGTTGCCGAGCAGCAGGGTGACCTGGTCCGCCGGGTGCGCGGAGAGCCACGCCACCAGGGCCAGCGCGCTGTCCGCGGCGCGCTGACGCTCCTCGGGCGGACCCCAGTCGAAGTGGTCTCCCACCGAGACGAGCTGGACCTCGGGCAGGAGCCAGCCCTCCGCGTTCAACAGGCCGTGGTGGTCGAGGATGCCCAGCACCTTGTCGAAGTCCGCCTGCGGGTCCCCCATCACGAGGCGGCGACGCCGGGGGACACCATCAGGTGGGGCGGAGAAGGGGCCCGAGCCCAGCGCGTGTCGAGCGCGGGCGCGGGCGGCCTGGAGGCGGAGGGCCGAGGAGTCGTTCACTCCACCCATTCTAGACGCGGGGCCCGGGCGGGCGCGCGCGTCATCAGGACGTCTGGAAGAAGCGCGCGATGAGGGCCGAGCGGCTCTCCACGTGGGCCTTGGCGAGCAGGTGCGTGACGTGGACCTCGACGGTGCGCTCGGCGCAGCCCAGCCTGCCGGCGATGGACTTGTTCGTCTCGCCCTGGACGATGTGCGTGAGCACCTCCGACTCGCGCGCGGTGAGCGACCAGCGCGCGGCCAGGGCCTGCACCCGCGCCGCGGCGCTCGAGGCCGTGCCCGTGTCGATGGCCAGGTAGTGCGGAGGCAGCCCGGGGGTGCGCAGCGGCGTGAGCGTCAGCGGGCCCGAACACGGCACCCCCTGCGCGCCCCGGCGCAGCTGCTCCATCAGCTCCGGCTCCCCACGGTCCAGCCACACCCGACCCGCGCTGTTGGCGTGCACCACGCGGCCGCTGCGGCTGACCACCCAGGCGGCGCGCCCGAGGGCCTCCATCGCCACCTCCAGCGCGGTGGACATCAGCCCCGACTCGCGCAGCCGCGTCTCCATCGTCAGCCGCCGCTGCAGCGCGGGCGTCAGCGCCTGGAGCACGCGCTGCTCGCGCTCGGTGAAGGGCTCCTCGCGCATCAATCCCATCCAGCCCAGGAGCGCGGGGCCCTCGCACACCAGCGTGCGCAGGAAGGCCATGCGCTCCATGCCGAGCTGGCGATACACCGCGCCGGAGCGCACGTTGACGCGGTCTCGCTGCGCCTCCAGCTCCGCCTCGCTCAATCCCAGACGCCGCCCCACCTCATACGCGGGCAGGTCATGCAAGGGCATCTGCCGCGCCTCGGACTCCTGGAGCGAGCGGAAGTGCAGCGCCCGGTTGCGCTGTGCGGGCGCGGGACGTGCGGGGTCATACCATCCCCAAAGACTCTCCCGGTCCGACAGGAAGGTCTCCAGCGCGTCGAAGACCGCCTCCGTCGGCTGCGGGAAACCCGAGCTGTGGGAGTAGCTGACGTGGTAGCGGTCAGGTCCCACATCCACGCCGTAGGCCACCGCGCGCTCCGCCTTGAGCGTGTCGCGCAATGCCTCCAGGACCATGGGCAGGGACTCAGACCCCGGCTCCGCTTCGACGAGCAGGGCCTCCAGGTCCGCCAGGATACGCTGTTCCTCGGAATTCAAACGAATCAAGGTATCCTGAGTATACGATGCCAATGAGTGGCTCCCACTATCCCACCCAGACGTGGAAGTTGTGAGCTGTTGAGCATTGAGCTGCGACATGCCCTGGAGTCTGAGATGTCCGGGTGGAATCCGACATCAGGGGTTCCCCGCATGGTATTCCTCTTGCGCTCGAAGAGACAATGAGGGGCAGGCCCACCGGGGGGGAGGGCCTTTCGCGGTAGGTTTCATGTGAGCGCGCGCCGGGGTCGAAAGTCGATGCCCGGCGCGTTGCCCTTGAACCCCGCACCTCCCCACCGCGTAGCGCCCGACGCACTTCCTGGGACGCCCGCTTCGCGCCTGGAGCCTGTCCTGGCCTCCCAAGGCCGCGAAACATCATGTGTTCCAGGCTCGGCACGTCACTGGCTAACTGATTCATGGAAATGAATTCCTTCCGTGAAATTGCACGGTGTCGTCTCGTCATGCTTTCACGTCGAACGAATGCTCATTCATCAGGGAGGGTGTCTGGAATGACGACCAAGAGCTCTGCGAGTGCGTTGGGAATGGTGGTGTTGTTGGCGGTGACGGGGTGCAGGACGCCCGGGGCGATGGGGAACGGTGGGATGAGCGCGTCGGAGGGTTCGTCGGATGGTTCGGGTTCCGGCTCGGGCTCGGGGGACTCGTCGAACGGCTCTGGGGACTCGTCGAATGGTTCGGGGGATTCGTCGAACGGGTCCGGGGATTCGTCGAATGAGTCGGGGGACTCGAGCGAGCGGACCTCGCACAGCTCGGAGGAGGGTGGCTCCAGCGAGTCGCGCTCCAGCGACCGCAGCGAGACGGGGACGAGCGAGTCGGAGAGCGGTGGGGAGGGGAAGCAGTCGCGCTCGGAGACGAGCAACAGTGACAACAAGGATGGGCGCGTGGTGTCGGCGACGACGGTGGCGGCCACGGTGATTGGGTTGGGCGTGGTCATCTGGCGCGTCGTGGCGGCGGCGGAGCGTCGCAAGGGGCCTCCTCCCGAGGAGGTGGGGCGCGCGGCGCAGGTGTATCTGCAGTCGAGGACGCACCAGCTGCGCGAGGACCTGGCGCTGGGCGCGGGGCCCACGGTGGAGGACCTGGCCGCGGCGGCGAGCATCCGCCGGGAGAACCTGCCGACGTTCGGCAGGCTCTTGCGCGCGAACCGGCGTGAGCTGCTGGCGATGGCGGACACGCGGACGCTCACGGCCGAGCGCGCGCTGGCGTGGCTGGCGCGGGTGGGAGAGCTGGCGCGAACGGACCCGAGGCTCGATGAGGACCGGCGCGCGTTCCTCGCGGTGCATGGGGAGGAGGTGGCCGCGGAGGTGGTGTGGTGAGCCGCCACGGGGTGTGGCTCGTGGTGCTCCTCGCGTTGCCCGCGTGGGCCCGAGCGGACGAGGACTCGCTAGCGGCCCGCGTCCACGCCCTGTCCCGCGTGGGGCTGGTGCTGCGAGACGCCGCGGCACGCGACGCCGTGCTCGTGCGTGAGGTGGAGGCGGGACTCCAGTCCCTGCCTCCCGCGATGCGCCGCTTCCCGGGCGGCCCGCTGGAGCTGGTGCTCCATGCCGAGTCCGCGCCCCTGGGCCTGGGAGACGGAACGGAGACACGCCCCGACTGGTCCGAAGGGCACGCGCGCTTCCATCTCTATCAGTACGCACCGTCGAAGGACCGTCGCGCCACGCTGCGCCTCTCCCGACTGAAGGACGAGGAAGCCGAGCGACTGTGGCGCCGTCGCGCGGTGGTGCACGCGGTGACGCAGCGGTGGGAGGACGTCTTCGCCTGGAGTCGGCAGACACGGTGGCGTCGCTTGTCCGGGTGGATGAAGCCCTTCGAGCGTCCCCTGGTCTGGAAGGAGCAAGCGCGCCTGCACTACGCGGGCGCCTTCAGCCGAGAGCGAGGTCAGCACAGCGCGGCCCTGGACCTGGTGACGTTCGCCGAGGAGCTGTTCGTCCCCGTGGAGTCGCTGCGCGGGGACGCGCTGTCCGTGGACGAACAGGTGCGCTGCCAGGAGTTCTCCAAGACGCGCGCGCTGACGGAGCTGCTGGAGTCCTCGGGCCTGGGCACCGGGTCCGCACGAGCACCCTGCCCCGCCTTCGATGCCTGGGCCGAGCGCGACCTGCTCTCCCACCTCGAGGTGCTCATGGTCGCCGCCACGGGGCGACAGCCCGAGTCCCTCTTCGGACATCTCCTCCTGCGTCCGGTGTGGCGCGAGGGCGCCCAGGTACGCGGCCCCTCCTTCGAGCGTGTGGTGCAACTCGTGGCGCTCACCGGCATGGAGCCCAAGGGCCTGAGCTACGTGGTGAAGGGGATGACGGGGAGCTACGACACCGTCTTCCTCACCGGGACGTTGGGCGACCTCGCGCACGAGTCGCTGGAGCTCGAGCAGCGCACCATCCGCCGCTTCCGCCTGCGCCTGACGCACGGCGAGGAGACGCGGATGCTCGAACGCATCTGGGAGCTCGAGCGTCGCGGGTACATGGGCTACTACTTCTTCACCGACAACTGCGCGAGCGCGCTGCTCTTCCTGCTCAACGGTGTCCTGGAGAACGACCGTCAGGTGCGCCCGCCCGGACTCATGTGGGTCCTGCCCTCGGCCACGCTGGACGTGCTCGCGAAGCTGGAGGTCCTGGGCAAGGCAGGCCCCGCGGGCCCACTCCTGGAGCTCATCCCGGACGCCTTCGAGTCCACGGGAGAGCGCGCCGCGAGAGCGGACAAGACGCGCCGCGAGGCCCTGGAATCGCTCTCCGGACACGTGGACGCGCGACCCCTGTCACAGCTCCTGTCCCTCCACGCGCAGCTGCAGTCCCGCGAGCCCGAGGTCCGGGGTGAGGCCTACGCCGCGCTGCCTCGAGTCGTGACGGCGGTGCTCGACACCGCGACCCCCTCCGCGCGCGCCACCGTGCGCCAGACGCTCCACGCCTACGTGGCCCACGCGGTGCGGGTCGAGCGCGCGGCGGTGGACCGCATGGACGGCGAGCGACTGCGAATCGAGCGTCAGCGACTGCTGGCCCTGAAGACGCCCGTGGCCGGCTCGGCCGAGGCGGGGATTCGCGAGCGCCAGCGGGTCTTCGAGCGAGAGGACGCGCTCCAGCGCAAGCTCGCGGTGCTGGACCGCACGGCGCTGCTGCAACAGGCCCTGGCCACCGCACCCCGTCGTCCGCCGACGCCCGAGGAGCTGAAAATCCTCGTTCGCGCCGAGCGCACCGAGGCCACCTTCATCCGCGCCACCGACGCGCAGGGCGCGCTCAACGACGGTGTGTTCGCGGACGTGGACGCGGTCGCCTTCCTCGGCGAGGACCGTCGTCGCAAGGTGGCGGACGAGACGCGCTGGGCGGCCTCGGCGCTGCGCGAGTCGGGCGCGGCGCGCACGGTGGTGAGCGTGGGCGTGGGCTTCCCCGACACGGGCGCCGTGCGTCCCCTGGTCAGCGTGCGCACCGCGGGCCTCGCGGAGGCGCTGGGAGACGCGCGCCAGCACGGCTTCCAGGCGAGCAGCGAGCTGCGCGTCCTCGACGGCGAGCTGTCCCTGGAGCCGCGCTGGGGACCGCCGCGCGTGGTGTCCACGGACATGACGCTGGTGGGCTACCGCACCCTGCAGCGAGAGCCGCTCGCGTTGCGTGGCTCCGCGTGGGACTCGCTGGGCTGGGGCGCGGAGGCGCGCGTCGCCACGGACACGGCGCGCGCGGAGCCCTACCGCGCCACCGTGCAGGCCGAGGCGCTGGTGGTCATCGACGAGGCGGCGCGCTTCTCGCGCTTCACGGCGGTGGGCGTGGGCGGGCTCGCGCGGATGCACTGGAGCCAGACGTCCCTCGCGCCGGCGGCGGGGCCTCGCTTCTCGCTGACCCACCGCACGGGGCTGCCGGGCTCCGGCGCCAACGCGGTGCGCCTGGAGGCGGCCTGGGCACCCACCTGGCGCCTGGGCGACGCGCGCCTCACGCACGAGGCGGGCGCGTGGCTCCAGGTGGAGTGGTGGCTGGGGCGCGCGGGGCCCTTCGGCGTGCTGCTCACTCCTCGCGCACAGGCCCGCTGGGAGGGCTCACTCGCTCCACCGTCACGTCGGGATTCACCCGCACCGTCGACGTGGTGGTCGGGTACGTCGGACCGACGGCTGCTCGTCGGAGTGGAGTTGCGCTGAGGTCCTCGCTGAACAGGGGCCGGCTGGCCGCGCCCGTCACGGCGCCGATGAACGTGCCGATGACATGCAGCGCCGTCCAACCCCCGAAACCCAGGCCGGAGAAGATGCGCAGCGAGTTGTTGCCGGCGAAGAACGAGAGCCCCGCGAGGAAGGCGGGCACGGCGATGGAGCTGACCACCGCCGCGGCCAGCGCGCGCTTCAAGGTGCGCGCATGGAAGCCGCCGAACACGCCGCCGATGAGCCCGTTGAAGAGCGGCACGAAGAAGACGACGAGGCTCGTGAGGACCATCGTCACCACGCTCACGTCGAAGCGGTTGTGCATGAGGTGGATGCGGTCGGGCTTCATCCCGATGCCGGGCGGCAGCTCCTCGTAGCGGAACTCCCGCTGCACGTCGTGCGCATAGGGCGGAGGCGAGGTGTCCTTGTCGGTGCGGACCATCTCCATGGGGTACGTGCCTTTCGCGGCGGGCGCGGTGCACCCGGCTCCTGTTCAAGTGGGGCCGGCCGCGGGCATCGGGAAGGGCCGCCGACTCCACCGGAGGGCGAGCCGGCTGGGCGGCCCCAGGCTCCTTCCGAGGGAACAAATCCGGGAAAACCGCCTTGGGGGTCCGAGGGGCGGACGTGGTGGGGCTTGGCGGCCCGCCGTCTGCGGCTATGCTGCCGCGCCCGGTAGTCCCCTCACGTCCGTACGGAATTCCCATGAGCCTGCGTCGAGCCCTGCTGACCGTCGTCCTGTCCTCCACCGCCCTCCTGTCCGCCTGTGCCCTGCGCCCGACCTACCGGGAGCTGGTGGCGCCGAACGCCGCCGAAGTCACCGCGGGCCAGACGGTGGCGCTGCGCGTGGTGGACAGCGCTGGCAAGCCCGTGCAGGGCGCCAAGGTGCGCGCGGGTGAGCGCCGTACGCGCATGAACCTGGTCAGCGACGCGGACGGCCTGGTGACGCTGGAGACGAACGCGGACCTGCTGAAGGAGAACCCGCTGGTGGAGGTGGTGCTCCCCAAGGGTGTGTCGCAGTACCGCCTGCAGCTCGTGCCCTCGGGTCAGTCCCCCGCGGAGCTCGCGCCCCAGGCCCCCGCCGCCCCGGAGCAGGCGCCCGCCCCCGAGGCCCCCGAGGCCCAGCCGGCGACGCCCGCCACGCCGGAGACCGCCCCCCAGGCTCCCGCCGCGCCGGCGACCCCTGGCACCTGAGCTGGGAGTCGTGAGCACCCTTCGCGCGAGGCTCAGCCGAGCTTCGCGCGGAGGAAGTCCACCGTCCGGGTCCACGCCCGCTGTGCGTTGTCCGGCGAGTAGACCTCCGGTCGGGTGTCGTTGAAGAAGGCGTGGTTCGCGTCGTAGCGGTGGAGCTCCGCCGGCACGTTCGCCTTCTTCAGCTTCGCCTCCAGCGCGTCCACCCGGTCCGGTGTGCACCAGTCATCCTTCGTCGCGAAGTGCCCGAGGATGGGCGCGCGGATGCGGGTGACGTCCACGCTGTCCGGCGGAATCCCGTAGAACGGCACCACGGCGTCGAGCCCCGCGTCGTTCGCTCCCGCCAGCAGCGTCAGCGCGCCGCCCATGCAGAAGCCCAGCACGGCGACCTTGGTGCCGGCGCCTCCCCACTGGCGCAGCGCGTCCGTGGCGTCCTTCAGGGCCTGGCTGGCCTTGCCCCAGTCCATCTGGGACAGGAGCTTGTCGGCCTCCTGCGCGTCCTTCGTCGTGCGGCCGCCGTACAAGTCGGTGGCGAAGACGGTGAAGCCCTCCTTCGCGAGCCGGTCGGCGATGCCTCGGATGTGCTCGTTGAGGCCCCACCACTCGTGGACGAGGACCACCGCGCCCTTCGCTGGAGCGGCTTCACTCAGATAGCCCGCCAGTTCCTGGCCCTGCTTGCCGGTCAGCCTTGCCTGCCCTGCCATGCGTGCACCCCTTGAGTGATGGACGAGGCGGCGTAGCTTAGTCTCACGGGTGCGAGGTGCTCGGGTCCGAAGTGGACTGTGTCGGAGGCTGGAATGTCGAAGGCGTTCACGAAGGAGGACTCGGGCGGGGACGAGGTGCTGGTGCCGCCGCGGCCGAAGTCCTCCTCGGGCGACAAGCGCTACATCACGCCGGAGGGCTACCGTGCCCTGCAGGAGGAGTTGGCGGCCACGCAGGGGCCGGACTCCGGGGCCGAGGGGCTGACGCCGCTGGAGGCGGGGGTCCGGCGCCAGGAGCGCGAGCGCCGCGCGCGTCACCTCGCCGCCACGTTGGAGGAGGTGCGCGTGGTGGAGCCGGAGGCGGCGCAGGAGGGCCGCGTCTTCTTCGGCGCGTGGGTGGAGCTGGAGGACGAGGACGGCGAGCGGACGCGCTATCGCATCGTCGGCCTGGACGAAGCGGACGTGAAGTCGGGCCGGCTCAGCGTGGAGTCGCCGCTGGCCAGGGCGCTGCTCGGCAAGGAGGTGGGCGAGGCCGTGTTGGTGGAGCGGCCTCGCGGCGCGGTGGAGTACACCGTGGTGTCCGTGGAGTACGCGTCACATTGAGGCGCGACGTCAGCGCTTCGTCGCGATGACGGTGGCCAGGGGCGTGAAGGGCTCGGGGAGGATGCCGTCGCGGACCTCGACGCTGAAGCCCTGGGCCTCCAGCAGCGCTCGGGCGCGCGGCACCAGGAACGTCAGGTAGTACATGACGAAGGGCGGCTTCCACAGGGCGTTGCGCACGCGCATGGCGGCGTTGAAGCCTCGGGCCACCCAGTAACCGGGGCGCAGCTTCGACGGTGGATGGCCGGTGACGAAGAGGAACCGCCCCCCGGGACGCAGGGCCTGGTGGATGTGCTGGATCAGCCGGGGCTCATCGGCTTCGAGGATATGGCCGAAGGCGCCGAAGCACGTGGCCACGTCGAACGCGGCGTCGAAGGTCATCTCCAGCGCGTCACCCCGGATGAACTCGAAGGCTGCGGTGCCCGGTGCCCCGGAGAGCCTGCGGTCCGCTTCCTCGAGCATGCCCTGGCTCACGTCGATGCCCGTGACACGCTCGCGGGCCAGCGGGCGCAGGTAGCGCATGGCGGCGCCGGTTCCGCAGCACACGTCCAGCGCGGTGCCGACGGAGCCCGCGGGGCCCAGGGCCTCGATGGCGGCGCGGAGCACGGGGTCCGGTGTGCGGAAGGGCGTGTAGTCGAACTTGGGGGCGAGCAGGTCGTAGCCTTGCTCGACGGAGGAGAAGGCCTGCTCGGCCAGTTCGAGGAGGGTGGGCCCCTGACGGTGGAACATGGTGCCCGAGGATGTAGCGCACCCGGGGCCCTGGCAGGGCGGGTTCTCGGCGGAGATGTGCACCATGAACGCTCGGGGTAGGCTGGGCGCATGCGCCGTGTCGCCGTCGTCGCCTTCCTGGCGCTCCTCTTCGTCGACTGTCGGGATGAGCGATTGGTGCCGTCGCTCCCGCCGGGCTTCCACGTCGATACGTACGCGCAGCGCTCGGCGTCGGCGGTGGATGTGTTGTGGGTGGTGGATGATTCGGCCTCCATGGCGCCTCGCCAGGAGTCGCTCGCGCGCAACTTCCAGGCGTTCATCTCGCTCTTCCGCGAAGGGCGCATCGACTACCGGATGGGCGTGGCGACGACGGACACCTTCGCGCGACCCGGGGAGCTGGTGGGCACGCCGCGGGTTCTTCGACCGGACACGCCGGGGCTGGAGCAGGCCTTCGCGGACAGTGTGCGAGTGGGGACGGGAGGGAGCGCGTACGAGACGGGACTGGAGGCCGCGAGTCAGGTGCTGGAGCGTCTGGCGCGCGAGAACGCACCGGTGCTGGAGGCGCGAGCGTCCTGTGTGTCGAGCTGCGCCACGGATGCGTGTCGGGAGGCGTGTCGCGCGACACATGCGGTGGAGTTCCTGCGTCCGGAGGCGTGGCTGTATCTGGCGTTCGTGACGGATGAGGACGACCGCTCGCCACACGACGTGCGCATGTACTGGCGGGAGTTCTCGCGAGCGAAGGGTCTGGGTAATGACGGGACGGTGCTGGCGTCGGCCATCATCGGGGACGTGCCCGCGAATGGCTGTGGCGCGGAGCCGGGGGCTCGGTACGCGGAGCTCGTGTCCCTCATGGGTGGAGAGCTGGGGAGCATCTGCGACGAGGACTTCGCCGAGACGCTGCGCACGCTGGCGACGAGCGCGGTGGGGCTGAGGCGCTCGTTCGCGCTCGCACGCGTGCCTCGGGAGGACTCGCTGAGGGTCCGTGTTCGCCACGCCTGTGGGACGCCGGAGTCCTCGCTGAGGGCCTGTGGGTCGGTGGACCGCGCGGCTTGCGAAGGGCAGTCGGCAGAGGCGCTCGAAGTGGTGTGCGTCCCCGAGGTGGGAGGCGAGCACGGCTGGGTGTATCAGCCCGAGCGTGGGACGGTGTTCTTCGCGGGGGACTCGGTGCCAGGGCTGGGGTCGCGGGTGGAGCTGGAGTACGTGGAGGCTGGGTCGTGAGGCGCGGGTGGCTCGTGTGCTGGCTGCTGGTGGCGGCCTGTGGGCGGGAGGCACCTCCGTCCTCGGTGGTGCCGCGCTGGGTGGCGCCCGCGTCCACCCTCGATTTCGGTGCCGTGCCCGCGCTGAACGAACGCACGGTGTCCCTACCATTGGTGAACGTGGGGCGCGCGTCGCTGCGAGTGGTGAGCGCGGTGGTGGAGGAGGACGGCAGCCCGTTCCGAATCGTCTCCGTTCCTGAGGAGGTGCCCGCGCAGGCTGAGACCTCACTGGTATTGGCCTTCGTGCCGCCGCGTGAGTCGAGCTACACGGCGACGCTGGTGCTGCGCACGGACGACCCCATCCAAGAGGACGTCGAGGTGTCGCTGCGAGGAGAGGGGCGTACCGCGGCGGTGCTGGAGCTGGAGCCCGCGTTGCTCGACTTCGGGCGGGTCGCCGAAGGAAGCAGCGTGGTGCGTCCGGTGAAGCTTCGCTCGCGAGGGAGTGCGCCGCTGGTGCTGGAGTCACTGACGCTCGAAGCGCCTGGGGGCCCTCGGGTTGGCTCCGAAAGGACGTTGGCGGTGGCGCATCCCGCAAGGATGTCATCGACGCCCGAATCCCTGACGGCCCCAAAGAAGGGACACGCGATGCCGTCGCCGGGGCGAGGCGGGCCGTTTGACGTGCCTGCGCCCGAGTCTCCGGCGGTCCAGTCCCCAGGCTCTGAAGTCGCGTCCCTCGCGCAGGCGTCACTGACGTCCGCGTCCCCTGTGTTCCAGCTCGTGGGCTCCACTCGGACGCCCACGGTCCTGGACCTCGCGAGTGAGGTCGAGGTGTCGGTGCGGTACGCGGTGCCGTCCGGTGTCTCCGCCGAGGACGTGAGTGGAACCCTGGTGCTGCGGACCACGGACCCGGACCAGCGCGAGGCGAGAGTGCCTCTGCGAGGCAGCGTGAATCTCGCACCGGTGCCCGTGGTGAGCGCGCCAGGCGAGAGCGTGCCGGGAGGAGAAGTGGTGCTGGATGGCACGGCCTCGATGGACCCGGATGGAGAGGGTCCGCTCACGTACGCCTGGGAGCTGGTCTCGCTGCCCGTGGGCGCGCGTGCGCGGTTGTTGTCCCCGGCGGCGTCCAGCAGTGTGTTGCGCTTGGACCCGGTGGTGTCGGGCGAGTACGAGGTGGCGCTCACGGTGGCAGATGCGGCGGGAGCGCGCAGCCTGCGACCCACGCGTGCGCGAGTCGTGGCGGTCCCCGCCCAGCAGCTGTGGGTGGACGTGACGTGGAACCACGCGGAGACGGACCTGGACCTGCACGTGCTGCGAGGCGTGGACGCGGCGCTGGGGTCCGTCGATGATTGCCACTACGCGAACCCACGGCCCGACTGGGGTACGCCCGGATTCACGGAGGACCCCGAGCTGTTGAGGGATCGGCTGACGGGCTTCGGTCCGGAGGTCTTCGGTTACGAGCGCCCCGTGTCAGGCACATACCGGGTCGCGGTGGTGCTCTCACGTGAGAACGGCGCCGTGGACCCGCGCAGTGAGGCCACGGTGCGCGTGTACGACCGGGGCGTGCTGAAGGGCGAGTTCCGGCGCACCCTGTCGCGCCAGGGCGAGGTGTGGACGGTGGCGGACGTGCAGTGGCCCTCGGGTGTCGTCACGGAGGCGCCGTGAGGCCGGGGTGGTGGCTCGTGGGGTTGTGCTGGCTCTTCGCCTGCTCCTCCACGGAGAAGGTGCCACCGGGGCCGGATGTGGACCCCGCCCCGAAGACCTGCGCACGGCGCGAGGACTGTGACGGAGGGCAGGTCTGCACGCTCGCGGAAGTCTGTGGCGCCTGTGAGTCGAGCGGTCAGTGCCGGCTCCGTGAGCGCTGCGAGGCCGGAACCTGTATCGCGCGCGAGGGTTGGGGCGAGGCGTGCGTGGCGCACGCGAACTGTGGCTTGGGACAGTGGTGTCGCCAGGGGCTGTGTCGAGCGAGGACCGACGTGGTGCCGTGCCCGATGGGCACGCGTGAAGAATGTCCGACAGGTGAGCGGTGCAACGCGGGAACGCTCGTGTGTGAGGAGGACCTCGGATGCCTCGAGGACGCGGACTGCGGCGCCGAGGAGCGCTGCAATCCGGGCCTGCATGCCTGTGTGTCACGCTGCACCGAGGCCACCGCGTCGGCGGTCTGCGCGGAAGGGGAGCACTGCGCAAACGAGCGCTGTGTGCGATGCGAAGAGGACTCGGACTGCGCGGTGGGTTTCACCTGTGACGCCGCGGGCCGTTGCACGGTGACGCCGAGGTGTTACTCGGACCGCGATTGCACGGTGCCCCAGGTGTGTCATCTGGCGAGTGGACAGTGCCTGCCGAGCCTGCCGCCCTGCTCCTCGGACGACGACTGTGAGTCAGACCGACGCTGTGACCTCGGAAGCAGGGCCTGCATCCCGAGGAGCTGTCAGCCGGACGCGCTGGAGCCCAATGACTCCGTGGGCACGGCCCATCCCGTGAGCGCGAGCCGCCATGTGCGGCTCACCCTGTGCCCAGGTGACGTGGACCACTACTCGCTCACGTTGGAGCGAGGCGACCAGCTCGGCGTGAATGTGGAGGCCGAGGTGTTCGCGGAGCCGATGTTCTCCGCGTCCCTCCAGGATGCGAGTGGAAGGGTGCTGGCGACAGGGCGCTTCCGGTTGTCGCATGTCGCCGCGGAGCGAGGCCTGTACACGGTGCGCATCGCCTCGCGTGACACGGTGCCGAGAGCCTACGACGTGGGCTTCTTCCTCTCGCGGGGAACACCTTGCGACGATGACGACCACGAGCCGAACGACACGGTCGAGATGGCCACGGTGCTGCCGGAGGGCCTGCGTCTGGACGGGATGCTCTGTCCCGGGGACGCGGACCACCTGCGGTTCTCGGTGCCACCTTCGCGAGGTGCAAGGGTGTCACTGTCGGGTTACTCGGCGGTCCGCGGACTGCTGCACCTGTGCGTCCTGAATGGCGGCACCGAGCTGGGGTGCTCACTCGACACGACGGGTGCCAGGGTGGACCTCCCCGCGTCGACGGTGCAGGGCCGGTCGCTCACGGCCAGGGTCACCGGTGACGATGCGCGCACGACGAACGGCTACACGCTCCAGGTGGAGTGGCTCCCATGAGGCCCACGTCATCGCGAGTGTTCATCCTCCTCGCCATGTTGCTCGTGGCCTGTGGTGGCACCTCTCGACCCCCTGGGACTCAGCCGGATGCAGGGGGTGTTCCTGATGCGGGAACGAAAGACGCGGGGACCCACGTCGACGCGGGCGCACCGAGCGCGCCGGTGATTCAGTCCGCGTTGCCCACGCGAGGTGAGCGGGGCGGCGGGACCTGGGTGACGCTGAAGGGCCGAGGCTTCGTGGAGGGCGTGGCCCGCGGTGCACCCGAGGCAGCGGCGCGCACGACGCTGCGAGTCGGCTCGAATCCCGTCCGTGACTTCCAGCTCATCGACGACTCCACTCTCGACCTGCGCACTCCTCCTGGAGTGGCAGGCACAGTGGACCTCACGCTCGAAAACCCGAACGGCACGGCCGTCTGTGAGTCCTGCTTCACCTACGTCGAGACCTTCGACGTCCGCGCGCTCTCGAAGGACACGGGGGCACTCTCCGGAGGAGAGACCGTGTCGCTGCTCGGCGAGGGTTTCCCCGAGGGGCTCCAGGTCCTCTTCGGTGGCATGGCGAGTCCCTCTGTCGCCCGGGCCTCCTCGTCGGAGCTCCGTGTCCTCGTCCCCAGGGGGCGCGTGGCTGGCTCCGTCGACGTGCGAGTCCACGGCCACGGTGTCGGTGATGTGCTCCGACGCGCGTATCGCTACATCGAGGACACGCGCGTCACCCAGGTCTCGCCGCTCACGGGGCCAAGAGAGGGAGGCACCGTCACCGTCATCACGGGCCAGGGTTTCGAGGGAGCGACCCAGGTCCTCCTCGGAGACACACCCGCCACCTCGCTCCAGGTGGAGTCCTCCACGCGAATCGTGGTGACCACTCCACCCGCACAGTCCATCGGAGTCGTGCCCATCCGCATCGCCACGCCGAGAGGCACCTGGACGGTGCGCCAGGGCTTCGCCTACGTGGACGATTCCGCGAGTGCACCGCTCGCCCTGCACGGAGTCTTCCCGAGAGTCGGAGCCCAGGACGACGGCACCGTGACGCTGATGGGGACCGCGCTCGACGCGCCCGACCTGTCCGTCACCTTCGATGCACTCCCTGCGCAGGTCGTGAGTGCCACCGCGACGACCGCCACGGTTCGGGTTCCTCCCCGGGGGACACTCCCGCGCACGGTATCCGTGAGTGTCCAGTCCGGCGCCATGAGCGCGAGCCTCACCCAGGGCTACACGTTTCGTCTCGCGCTCGACCAGGTAACGCCGAACCATGGGAGCGCGACAGGCGAGACCCAGACGCGACTCACGGGAAGCGCACTGCCTCCAGATGCCGTGGTGCGAGTCGGCGCACTCCTCGCGCCACAAGTCACGGAGTCGAGCGAGACGGAGCTGCGCTTCCTCACGCCAACCGGAGGCGCGGGGGCGCACTCGCTCCATGTCTCCTCCGCGAGCGACCCGGAGAACGAAGCGCTGCTTCCGGCGTCCTTCACCTACGACGCCGCGCTCACCCTGTCCCAGGTCGAGCCCTCCCGTGGTGCCGTCGCAGGCGGCGCCCGAGTCACGGTGAGAGGCGCGGGCTTCGCCGACGGTACGTCCGTCATGTTCGGAGGAGAACCCGCCACGGACGTGCTCATCCACGACGCGCACACGCTCACCTGTCGCATCCCGGCCTCGCGAATCCAGGGGCCCGTGGAGGTCGCCGTCGTCCAGGACACCCAGCGCTCGGCGCTCCCCGAGTCCTTCCACTACTTCGATCCACGAGGCCCCGGAGGGCTCTCCGGCGAGTCCCTGACGGGCACGTTGAACGTCACGGTGCTCGACACGTCGTCGGGGAGCTACGGCCAACCCGTCTCGGGAGCCACGGTGCTGCTGGGCCCGGACCCCACGCCCATCCTCCAAGGAGGCACGGATGCGCGAGGACAGCTCACGCTGTCGGACTCACGCATCGCGGGCGTGCAGGTCATCACGGTCTTCAAGCCGGGCCACGACGCGGTGACGGTGGCGGGCATCCGCTCGGAGAACCTGACGGTGTACCTGCGCCGTCTCGACAGTGAGGGCAACCCCGGCAATCCGCCCGTGCCCGCGACCGCGCGCATCTCCGGCCGCGTGCGAGGCTTCAAGCCACCGCGACCTCTCGGACCGAACGAGGTGCTCGAGGCGCGCGTCTTCGTGGCCCAATCCAGTCCCGCGTCGGGTCCACCCTTCACGGGCACGGGCGACCGCCGCGCGGAGACCTGGCGAGTCCGTGAGGACGGAGGCTCCTTCCTCGTCCTGGCCCAGCCCGGGCTGCGCGCCGTGTATGCGGTGCTGGGCGTGCTCAGGGACGGCGTGGACTTCGAGCCCTATCTGCTCGGCATCCGCAGAGGTGTCGCGGCCTCGGGAACGCGGGCGGCGGAGAACCAGGACGTCATCTTCGACATGCACCTGGATGTCACCGCGCCCCTCACCGTGGAGGGCCCACTCGTCATCGCGGGAGAAGAGGCGCGACATCAGGTCTACGCATGGTTGGACCTGGGCGCGGAGGGGCTCGTGCCTCATCCCCACAACTGGGGCACGGGTACGCGCCTCTACACGAGCGTCGAGGGACCCGGACCACGCCTCACTTTTCCACAACTTCCCCACGTGGACGGCGCGAACCTGCTCTTCCTCGACCTGCTGCGAGGAACCACCGCGTATCCCCAGAGCCTGCTGTACCACCGGCAGCCCGGAGCCCTGGAA
The DNA here is from genome assembly GCF_900111765.1 of Myxococcus fulvus. The sequence goes on along the minus strand of NZ_FOIB01000004.1, from coordinate 789,046 downwards.
GGCGGCGTGACACTCGCGCCGATGTTGCCACTGCCCGTCTTCACCCAACCTGGGGTTCGCTTCGAGGGCACGGTGTCCTGGACGCCCACGTCATCCTCTGCCACGCCCGCGGTGCAGTTGCTCACCCTGCTCGCGCCCGGAACGGAGGGCGGCGTCCGCTGGACGGCCGTGCTCCCGGGAGGGCAGACACAGGTGACGCTCCCAGGCCCCGCGCTCGCGGCGCTCCGAGCGGAGCTGCCCGAAGGCGCGCGACTGCGAGCCGACCTCTCCGCCGCGCGAGTCCCTCGCTTCGAGTATTCGCAGTGGACCTATGACGCGTTGTCCACGGCGACCTGGACGGCATATGTCCTCGGGCGCTCGGAGGTCTTCGACCCGTGATGCACCGCTGGACGTGGCTCGCCGTGCCCTTGTTGCTCCTCCTCGCCGCGTGTCCGAGTGACTCCTCCGTGGACTCGGAGGGCTGTCGGGTGGACGCGGACTGTGGCTCGCCCGCGGAGGCCTACCGTTGTGACGTGGAGGCGGCGGCCTGTCGATGCCGGACGTCGGGAGCCTGCGCGCCCACGGAGTGGTGCAACCCCGCGGGCTTCTGCCAGGACCGAGCCGGCTGCGAGTCGAACGCCGACTGCGCCGACGACTCCCTCTTCTGCGATACGAGCACCGGCACCTGTCTGACGCGAGGGCGCTGCGCCACGGATGTGCACTGCCCGTTGGGCGAAGTCTGCGACGTGTCGCGGACCACCTGTGTCACGGGCTGCCGCTCCTCCGGAGACTGTCCCGGCACCGCCTGTCGCTGCCAGGACGCGCCGTGCCTCTGTGACGCCACCACGCCCGAGGGCCGCGCGGCCTGTGCGCTCGGTGTCTGCGACGCGAGCTTCTGCGCGGACGCGAGCGACTGTGCCTTCGGTGAGCGCTGTGGCGCCTCGACGTGCTTCAGCGACTTCGACCCCGTGCGCCGTCCCTACTGCGCGAGCTGCACGTACGGTGGGGGTCTCCAGGTCTGCGGACGTGGCGCCAACTTCTGTCTGCGGGAGACCGCGAGCCCCGGCACCGCCTTCTGCGGCGCGGATTGCTCGGAGGGACAAGGTTGCCCTCGCGGCTACCAGTGCGCGGACGTGGTGGTCGTCGCCAGCCGCGCGCGCTGTCGCTCGGATGCGGAGTGCACGCCGTCTCCATCGCTGCCGTGCCGCGAGGACTCGCACTGCGGACGCGGCGGTCACTGCGTGAAGACCCAGGGCCAGGAAGTGGGCGCGTGCGCCGGACGCTGCTCCATCGCGGAGGGCGACGTGGAGGGCTTCTGCACCTGCCAGCAGGACACCGACTGCGTGCAGGACGCGTGCAGCCAGGGCACGTGCACGGTGAGCCGTCGCGCGTGTGGAAGCGACGTCGACTGTCGCCCCATCCGCTGCGTGGACCACCAGGGCGCGGGCGGCTGCCTCGTGGGCCGCAACTGCGCGCCCGAGGAGGGCCTCACCTGCGCCGAGGTCGCCCCGCGCTGACGCCTTCGTGGAGTTCATGTCCTACATCGGCCCCCTATGTCCGAAGGGGGCGGAACTCCTGGTGTTTGAATGTTCCTGGGGGTGCCCCGTCAGAAGTTGCAACACGACGGAGGATGGACGACATGGCTTTCAAGACTGCTCTCGCGACCCTGGCTCTCGGCACCCTGTTCTTCGGTTCCTCGACGGCCCTCGCGGCCGACAGCAGCATGCGCGACTGGGCCACGCAGCAGGCCCGCCGCAACGATGACCGCCGCCACGACGACCGCCACGACGACCGCGACCACCGCGGTCCCCGTCCCGACCGCTACGAGGCCCACGTCCACAACGGCCACTGCCACCACGCTCCGGCGCCGCGTCCGCCGCCGCGCTCGCAGGGCCGCTACGAGATGCAGACGGTGAGCCGCTGGGTCGAGGGTCGCTACGACAAGGTGTGGGTGCCGGAAGTCTGCCAGGAGCGCGGCAACCGCCGTCACCGCGTCACCAAGTGCACGGGTGGCTTCTACGAGAACCAGTGGGTGCCGGGCCGTTACGTGCAGACCACGGAGTGGGTGTGGGTGTCCTACGACCGTGGCGGTGACTGGCGCTCCAACCGCGTGCACCCGGCCAGCTACGTCCGGTAGCACTCGCTGAAAGACCTCCAAGGGGACGAGGGGCGGTGCCGGGATACGGGGGTATCCGGCATCGCCCTTCGACTTTTCAGCGGGGCCTGTTAGTCAGTGCGCCGCATGGGGACGGCCTTCATCACCGGAGCAGGAATCCGCATCGGTCAAGCGGTGGCGAGGGCTCTGGCCCACGCCGGATATGACGTCGCGCTGCACGCGAACCGCTCGCTGGAGGCGCTGACCTCGCTGGCGGACGAGCTGCGCGCCCTGGGCCGCCGGGTCACCGTGCACGCCGCCGACTTGAGCCGCCCCGAGGCGGTGGATGCCCTGGGCGCGAGCGTGCGCGAGGCCTGGCCCGCGCTGGACGTCGTCGTCCACAACGCGGGCCTCTACGAGCGTGTGCCTTTCGAGGACATCTCGCGCGAGCAGTACCGCACCATGCTCGGCGTCAACCTGGACGCGCCCTTCTTCCTCACGCAGGCGCTGTTGCCCTCGCTGCTCGCGGGGAAGGACCCGGTGGTGGTCCACATCTGCGACATCGCGGGCGAGCGACCGGAGAGCCACTTCGCGCACTACTCGGTGAGCAAGGCGGGCCTGTTGATGTTGACGCGCGCGCTGGCGGTGGAGCTTGCCCCTCGGGTGCGGGTCAACGCGGTGTCGCCCGGCGTGGCCGCCTTCCCGGAGAGCTTCGACGCCGCCGCGCGCGAGCAGATTCTGCGCCGCATCCCCATGGGGCGCGAGGGCAGCGTGGAGGACGTGGCGCGCGCCGTCGTCTTCCTCGCGAAGGACGCCCCCTACATCACCGGGCAGGTCATCGCCGTCGACGGTGGCAGGAGCGTGAAGCTGTGAGCGCCGAGCTGGCCTTCCATCCGCCCGTGGTGCGCGACAGCCAGGGGCACTCGCTGGATGTCATCGAGCTGCGCGGCCTCACGGTGGACTGCATCGTGGGCGTGTACAACCGCGAGCGCGTGCTGGCCCAGCCGCTGCGGTTGGACGTGGCCCTGTTCCTGGACACGCGCAACGCCGCCACGGGCGGACGGCTCGCGCACACCGTCAACTACGGGCGACTGGCGGGCGAGCTGCGCTTCCTGTTGGAGGCGTGTCGCTTCGAGCTGCTGGAGTCCGCCGTGGAGGCGGTGAGCCGCTACCTGCTCGTGCCGCCCACGCGGGACGTGCCGCGCGCCCAGGTGCAGGCGGCCACGGTGCGCGTCATCAAGCCCCTGGCGCTTGGTGGGCTCGCGCTGCCGTCGCTCCAGGTGCACCGCACAGCGGAGCAGATGAGCTACGCCTCCGAGGAGCGCTCCTTCGGCCGCCTGGACGTCATCCACGAAGGCGCGGGCTACGGCGTGCACCGTCTTCGCGTGAAGTCCGGTGGCAGCCTCCCGGCGAGCGAGGATGCGACGGTGGAGGCGAGCGACCTGGTGCTGGGGCCGGAGCTCCTGATGCAGGGCCAGCCCGTGGCGCGGGGCATGGCGTTCCATGATGCCCAGGCCGTGGCGCGCCGTTACGACAACCCCTCGACGCAGGAGCAGACGGTGCTGCGGGTGTACCGGCCCCGCGTCGTGACGTCCGAGGCGCCCCTGGTGCACGAGGTCCTCGGCGGGACTTCCTACTATCCTCTCGACGAGCCCGCGGCGCCGGGCCTGGCCGCCGACACGCTGCCCTGAGGACGACGCGACACCATGCAGCTCGACAGACGCATGCAGCTCTTCGTGGTGCTGGCGGCGGTGTTCGTCACGGCGCTGGTGGTGGGAGACCTCATCGCCGTGAAGCTGTTCGAGGTGCACCTGGGCAGCGTGGTGGCGGTGATGTCCATCGGCATCCTGCCCTTCCCGGTGACGTTCCTGCTGACGGACATCCTCAACGAGTTCTACGGCAAGAAGACCGCGCGCTTCGTCACCTGGGTGGGCTTCTTCATGGCCATCTTCGCCTTCGCGGTGATTGCCATCGCGGTGCAGGTGCCCATCGCGCCGCTGACGCGCGCGCCGGACTACAAGGGCACGGTGGAGAGCGCGTTCAACAACGTCTTCGACGGCTCGCAGCGCATCCTCGTCGCGTCGATGGCGGCCTATCTGGTGGGCCAGCTCACCGACATCGCCCTGTTCAACCTGCTCAAGCGCGTCACGAAGAACCGGCTCCTGTGGCTGCGCGCCACGGGCTCCACGCTGGTGTCGCAGCTCATCGACACCGTGGTGATGCAGTTCGTCGCGTGGACGGGCGTGCTGCCCACGAAGGTCATCGTGGGCATCGTCCTCTCGTCCTACGTCGTGAAGGTGCTCGTGGCGGTGGGCCTGACGCCGTTCATCTACCTGGGCCACTCGCTGGTGGAGCGCAAGCTGGGCATCAAGCCCCTGGTGCTGGGCGCGGACGGTGAGCCCGAGCCCGTCACGGACCTCGACGCCCGAGTGGAGTCGCGCGCCGCCTGAGGCGGGGTGCTCACGGCACCAGGCGCTGGAGGAAGGTGTCGGTGTCGTCGGCGGTGAAGGGCTCCTGCGCGCCGAAGGCCCGTGTGCCGGAGAACGTGCCCGCGCTCGCGAGGTCGCCTCCGGGCAGGAAGGTGATGTCCCGCAGCTGGAGTCCCGGCGCGCAGGGCTCGGTGACATAGGGGGCTCGCCACGACAGCGCTCCCCGGGCGCCGAGTCGCACCAGCTCCGAGCCGCAGCCATGACGGAAGAGCACCGCCGTGCCGCCATTCACATCCGACGCGAGCCGCGCGCCGCTGGCCTCTCCCGACGCCGTGCCCGTCAGCGCGTGTCCCCACAGAGGGCGTCCCGCCGCGTCCGCCGCGAGAATGAACGCGGCGCGCGGACAGCCCTGTGCATCGCAGGTGGGCGAGAGCACGGAGCCACCCCAGTGCAGCGTGCCCGCGAAGTCGCCGGTGAAGCGCAGCCCGCCATCCGCCGCGAAGGCGACGTGCGTGAAGTTCGGCGCGTCGGGGCCCACCTCCAGCTCCCAGTACACCTCGCCGACGGGCGACAGCCGGGCGATGAAGCCGATGCTCTCGAAGGGCGCCAGGGGCCGCTGGCCCACGAGCACCGCGCCGCCATCCGGGTCCAGCGCCACGGCGGACGCCGAGGACATCGCGGGGAGCTCCTGGGACCACCGGACGGTGCCTCGCGCGTCGTAGCGCGTCACCAGCCGGCCGTGCGCCACCACCACTTCACCCTCGATGTCCGGTGTCAGCGCCTTGAGCGTGCCCGTCGAGCGCGCCCACTGCGCCGTGCCGTCCGCGGCCAGCTTCGCCACGAAGTAACTGTCGGCGATGAGCGTCTCGCCCAGTCGCAGCCGTCCCTCCACCCTGCCGGCGATGAAGAGCTCCGCCGTGGAGGCGATGCCCAACAGCTGCGCGTGCGCGATGGCCGGGCCTCCCTCGGAGGAGGGCTCGGGCGTGAAGGTCCGCGTCCAGCGCACCTGTCCTGTGCCATCGTGATGCGACAGCACGAGCGACGTGCCGTTCGCCTCCACCGACGTGGGACCAGAGGTCCCCGTGGTCCGCGACGTGCCCAGGAGCACCAGGCCGCCGAGCCCATCCGAGGCCAGCACCACGACCTCCTGCTGTCCCGGGAGCCGCGAGTGCACGGTCCACCGCGCGTCACCGGGCTCGAGCTTCGGAGGCTCGGGAGGTTGCGGAGGAGGTTCCTCCTCGCGCGGTGGAGGCTCGATGGGGGCGTCGCTCCCACCACAGCCGAGCAGGGTCCACATGCCCAGCATCAGCCCCGCCGTGCTTGCCCGCCACCGTCCCATGTTCATTCCCCGTGAATCCGCTCGTCCTCCGGCCGGTGGCCAAGCTGGGGTCCCCTGCTTCGGGAGGCAAGGTGGGCGTTGGGGACTGAACGAAGTCAGGGCAGGGAGGCGAGCGAGCCAGTCAGCTCGCGCCAGCGCGCGAGGGTCAGCGCCGTGTACGGCCCGCTCTCCAGGCCATAGGCGCCCAGCGAGAAGCCGTCGTTCCACTCCACGAGGGCGGTCTCCCCCGTGGCGAGCACGCCGAAGTCCACGGCGTAGCCCGCGGTGGCCTCCCCGGAGGTCTCCAGCAGGCCGAGGGCTTCTCGTACGCACTCCGCGTCGAGCGCGACGGTGGGGTCCCCCGCGTAGTGGCGGATGCCCACGGACGCGCCCTGCACCACGAAGACGCGGTACTCGGTGCGCCACTGCACCACGTCCGAGCAGATGAGCGGCGTGGCGCGAGACGCCCTCTCGAGGAAGAGCAGGTCGTCGGCGCTCTGGAAGACATGCCCCGTGAAGCGCTTCCTGCGTCCCTGGGGTTTGGCGAACACAGGGGGACTGGAGACGTCGAGCACCCGCGCGGTGAGTTCGCCCACCGTGCTGTTCCACAGCCGTCGGTGGAGGAAGGGTGCGAGGCTTGGGGGATAGTCCTTCGTGGGCGGAGGCTCGATGCCGAGCTGCTTCAGCGCGCCCAGCACCGTGGGCACGTAGCCCGCGACGAGGGTGTCCGGTGTCAGCGGGAGCTGGCGCCGCTCGAGGCGCTTGGCGGTGAAGCACTCCGTGGGGATGTCCAGCGCGCGCAGGCCATCGAGCAGCAGGCGCATCTCCGGCTCCATCCGTCCGTGCGACTCCTCCTCGATGAAAGCCCGTGTCAGCCCGTGCATGTCGTGTCCTCAGCCGCCCGCGCGCGCGAGCGGCGTGAGGATGTCCCGCCAGTGTGAGTAGAGGGAGAAGTGTCCTCCGCCCGGCAGGAAGTGGGGCACGGCGGTGGGGATGCGCGAGGCGAGATAGCGCCCCATCTGCGGCGGCACGATGCTGTCGCCGTCCCAGTACCAGAGGTCCACGTCGCGGCGGATCTCCTCGAGCGGGAAGTCCCACGGTGACGCGAGGATGTGGGCCTCGCGGCGGATGCCCGCGACACCCCTGCGCGTGGCCTCGCGACGCCAGCCCTGCACCTGCGCGGCGATGAGCGGGTCGGACAGCACGCGGCGGTCATCCGGAGAGGCGTGGGCCATCACCGCGGCGAGCGCCCGGTCGGGGTTCGCGCGTACCTGTCGGTCATGCATCGCGAGCAGCGGGTGCAGCACCCACTCGGGCCAGGCAGCCATGGCGTAGGCGTTGCGGTAGTCTCGATTGACGCCCTCCATGCCACCGGGACGCTTGAGCGGCGAGGCGCCGGAGACGATGGCCGCGCGGAGGATGCGGTCGTCCAGGTGCCACGTGGAGACCGCGGCGTAGGGGCCGCCCGCGGACACGCCGAAGAGGGAGAAGCGCCCGATGCCCAGCGCGTTGGCGAGCTGCTCCAGGTCGCTCGGGAAGTCGAGCAGCGTGCGGCCCGGTTGATGGTCGGACAATCCGTAGCCGGGGCGGTCCGGCGTGATGAGGCGCACGCCCAGCCCGTGGGTGATGCGGTCATCCGGGTGCCGCATGTAGCGCGAGCCCGGGTTGCCGTGGATGAAGAAGACGGGGACGCCGTCCAGGTCGCCCGACTCCACGTAGGCGAGCCGTCGTCCGTCCTTCAGCCGGAGGGAGCCTTCGCGCACCTGCACGCCGGAGGTCCTGTTCGGGAACGCGGTGCTCATGACTCCATCGCTTTCGAGCGAGCGCCAATCCATTCGGCGATGGACGGCCACACGTGGGTGGAGCCCTTGCTGGACGCGGACAGGCCGATGTGGCCGACGGGGTAGCGCCGCGTCTCCGCGTCCTTCGTGCCCACCAGCTTCACCAGGGGCTCGCTCATGGCGGGGAAGGCGATGGTGTCCTGCTCGGCGATGACGTTGAGCACGGAGGCCTGGATTCGTCCCAGGTCGATGTTCTCTCCGCCGACCTTCATGCGCCCCTGGTGGAAGAGGTTCTGCTGGTAGCAGTCCTTGATGTACTGGCGATAGACCTCGCCGGGGAAGGGCACGGGGTCGGCGCCCCAGCGCTCCATCGCGAGGAACGTGGTGACGAAGTCCGGGTCATCGATGCGGCGGCACACCTCCAGCCAGCGGGTGACGCGCTGCACGGGCGCCACCATGAGGAAGCCGCTCTCCAGCACGGGCGTGGGCACGTTGCCGTAGGCGTCCACCAGCGAGTCCACGTCGAAGTGGTTGGCGGAGGTCCACAGCGTGTAGACGCCGCCCTTGCTGAAGTCCACGGGCGTGGCCTGCGCCACCAGGTTGCGGATGCCTTCGGGATACAGCGACGTGTACGCGAGCGCGAGCGTGCCGCCCATGCAGTAGCCGTAGAGCGTCAAATCCCGGCTCTTGCTGACCCGGAGCGTCCAGCGCACGGCGGTCTGGATGAGTCCGCCGAGCAGGTCGGACCAGGTGAGGCGCTCCTCTTCCTGGCCGGGCACGCCCCAGTCGATGGCGTAGACGTCGAAGCCCTCGTTCGTGAGGTGCTCGATGAGGCTGCGGCCCGGGAGGAAGTCGAGGATGTACCAGCGGTTGATGAGCGAATAGACGAAGAGGATGGGCGTGCGGTGGCGCCGGCGGGGCGCGGCGTAGCGGAGCAGCCGCATGCTGCCGCGCGTGTACACGACGGTGTGGGGTGTGGCGCTGACGGGCGGCTCACGGACGCCGGACGCCCGCTCGATGAAGGGCTTGAGGTACGGGTACGGGTTGAAGGGGCGGGCCTTGAGCGCGTGGGCGACGGCGCGGGTGAGCTGGAACTGGCTCGTGACGAAGGAGCGCAGGCGCTGGGGCGAGGAGGCGGTCATGGCGCGTCACCGGGCTTCTTGGCGGTGTCGGAGGCGGCCTCTTGCTTGTGGAGCAGGTCCACGACGACCTCCAACTGGGAGCCGAGGGCCTCGACCTGGTCGTTCACGCGGCGGAGCTGGTCGCGGAGGTTCTCGACCTCGGACGTGGTGGGCAGGCGCAGGGTGCGCAGCGCGCCTTCGACGAAGCTGTTGCGGCGGATGCGGGCGTTGAGACCCTGGCGCATCACGGTGCCGCTGGCGCGCAGATAGGTGGGGCTCTCGGCGACGCGAGAGAGGGCGCGGGTGAGGCCCTGTTCGGCGCGGGTGAACACCTTGCCCGTGCGCGTCTCCGGATGGGTGAGGTGGCCCAGGAGCTTCAGGCTCCGGGCGAGGAGTCCCCGAGGAGGAGGCGGACGTTCCGAGTCGCTCATGGCCTTGAGGCTAGCCCAAGGGTGCGCGGGAGCGCAGGGGTCAGCGCTCGAAAAGTGAACCGAGATTCATGTTTTGGGCGGCGAAGGGCTCGGCCTGGATGTTCACGGCGCCGGTGTGCGTGGCGCAGGGCGTCCAACGCCCGGCCTCCAACCGGTAGACCTCCAGTTGCTGCTGGCGTGGGTCCAACAGCCACAAGTGCTTCACGCCCGCGCGGGCATACAGGTTCATCTTCGCGCCCCGGTCCCGGGAGGCCGTGGAAGGGGAGAGGACCTCACACACCCAATCGGGAGCGGTCGTCATCCCCACGACCTTGGGAAGCTCTGGCATCCGCTCGTGTCGCCAAGCGGCCAGGTCCGGCACGAGCACGTTGGGGCCAAGGTGTAGCTCGGGCTTGGGGAGGAAGACCCATCCTCTCAGCCCTGGCGCTTCACCGCGAGCGGCCCGAAGGCCTGCGCCACGGGCATCAGCGACATCACGTTGATGTTCACGTGGGCGGGCCGCGTCGCCACCCAGTGCACCGTGTCCGCGATGTCCTCGGGCGTCAGCGGCTGCGTGTTGGCGTACACCGACGCGGCGCGGGTGCTGTCACCGCGGAAGCGGACGTTGGAGAACTCCGTGCCGCCCACGAGCCCCGGCTCGATGTCCGTCACTCGCACCGCCGTGCCCAGCAGGTCCGCGCGCAGGTTCAGGCTGAACTGCTGCACGAACGCCTTGGTGGCCCCGTAGATGTTGCCACCCGGATACGGATAGTCCGCGGCCACCGAGCCCATGTTCACGATGTGCCCCCGGTTGCGCGCCACCATCCCGGGCAGCACCGCGTGCGTGCAGTACATGAGCCCCTTCACGTTCGTGTCGACCATCACCTCCCAGTCCTCGAGCTTCGCCGACTGCGCGGGCTCCAACCCCAACGCCAGCCCCGCGTTGTTCACCAACACGTCCACCTCGGCGAACCCGGCGGGCAACCCGTCGACCACCCGCTTCACCGCCTCACGGTCCGTCACGTCGAGCGTCACCGGCAACAGCCGCTCCCCCAGCTCCGCGCGCACCTTCTCCAACAGCTCCGTGCGGCGTCCGGTGGCGATGACCCGCGCGCCCTCCTGGATGAAGCGTCGCGCGATGGCCAGGCCGAACCCGGCCGTGGCTCCCGTAACCAACACGTTCATGACGTCTCCTTCGGATGCGTTGCCCGCGCGCTAGATGGCACGGCCCACCGGCTCGCGCACGGGGAAAGGCCCGCCCCTCCTCCACTCCACGGCTCGTCAGGGCCGGCTTCACGACGCGCCCCCGCTCGCACGCTCCCGCCCGGAGCGGGCTTCGCCCAGAGTGAAGTCCACGTTCCCGCCTCGGGAATGGATCCGCCTTCATCCGCATACCTCAAGAAATAGTGAGGCGAATCCGAAGCCGTCCGAACATCAGCACGGCTTCTTCGTGCTCCACGCAACCGCCTGGAATCGCGTTTCTCGCCTTCTTCCCCTCCGGCCTGGCGAGCCTGGCTTGCCGTTGCATCGGGGAATGAACAGGGCGCGAGCCCCGATTGGCGGCCGTCCCCGCGAGCGCCCCACACGCCGCGACCCACACAAGGAGTCCGACCGGATGCGCCAACGCTTACCGCTGATGACGGCTTGCTGCTCCGTGGCCCTGCTTGCCCTCCTCGCCTGCAACGGCAAGAGCGAGCTGACGCAGAACACGGGCTCGAGGCCGTCTCCGGACGGCACACCCTCGCCGGGCACCGGGAACCCACCCGCGCCCACCACTCCCACGACGCCGACGAACCCCACCCCCGAACCCTCCTCGCCCGACCCCGAGGAGCCCTCCGAACCCACCCCCACACCCCAAGAGCCCACGCCGGAGCCCCAGCCGCAGCCGCCCCCCGAGCCGCCGAAGCCCAGCTACACACGCATCCTCTGGGTGGCGCCCTCGGGCAGCGACAGCGCGTCCGGCACGGAGACCGCGCCCCTGCGCACCGTGACGCGCGCCCTGACGCTCATCGCGCCGGGCGAGGCCATCTATCTGAAGACGGGCAACTACGCCGAGCGCCTCAAGCTGGAGGAGCGAGGAGGCTCGGAGGCGAAGCGGCTCACCGTGAAGGCGGCGCCGGGCCACGCGCCCGTGGTGAAGCCCAGCGGTGAATCCGCGCTGGTGGATGTGCGAGGCGCGTACTGGAACGTCGAGGGCCTCACGCTGGATGCGGCGGGCAGCTCCACCTTCGCCGTGCTGTGGCGGGGCACCGCCGCGCACCACGGCGTGCTGCGCGACTGCGTGGCGAAGAACGGCACCGCGGGCGCGGGGCTCAACGTGTCGGAGAAGGCCCACGACATCCTCATCGAGGGCAACACCATCTCGAACTTCAGCCGGGGCAGCAGCGACAGCCACGGCGTCATCGTCCAGACGACGTCCAAGAACGTCGTGGTGCGCGGCAATGACATCCACCACAACTCCGGCGACGCGGTGCAGTGCATCGGCCCCGAGGGCGGCGCCACCGTGTCCGGCACCCCGTTCGACAACCTGCTCGTGGAGGACAACGAACTGCACGAGAACCGGGAGAACGGCGTGGACGTGAAGACGTGCACCCGCGTCACCCTGCGCAACAACATCATCTGGGGCCACAAGGCCACGTCGTCCTCGCGCGGCGAGGGCATCGTCATCCACCTGTCCGCGTCCGACGTGACGGTCGAGGACAACGTGCTCTACGGCAACGGCCGCGCCATCAACATCGGCGGCAACCGGGTGAACGGCCCGCCCGCGCGCATCGTCATCCGTCGCAACCTCATCCGCGACGGCCTGGGCGGCAATGAGGACGGCGGCGGCATCCGCGTGGACACCACCAACGACGTCAAGGTGCAGCACAACACGGTGTGGAACATGCCGGGGCCATGCCTCACCTTCGGCCACGGCGACACCGGGCCGAGCGCCAGCCTGGACGTGCGCAACAACGTGTTCGCGGGCTGTGCGGTGAATGTGCGCGCGGGCTCGGGGCGCTCGGGCGCAGTGATGGACGGCAACCTGTACTTCCGCGCGTCGGGGGCGGCCGTGTTCAACGTGGATGGCTCGGACACGGGGCTTTCGGACTGGCGCTCGCGCACGGGGCTGGACAAACGCTCGGTGGAGAAGACCCCAGCCTTCGTCAACATCGACACCGGGGACTTCCGTCTGGGAGCGAACTCGGCGGGTCGCAACGCGGGTCTGGGGTTGGGATTGACCTTCTGTGGCACGGCCCCCGACCTGGGGGCATTCGAGTCGGACTGCCCCTGAGGCATCGGGGCGTGTAGAGTGGGCACCGTCCCCCCTACCGCCCCGACCCTCCACGTGCCGTCTCCGTTGGAATTCGCTCTTGGCATCACGCTGGTGCCTCCGTCCTCGCCCGCGCGGGAGCTCCTGGCCGCGTCCGCCGCGCGCGCAGGCCTGCGCGTGGTGGACGGCATGGAGGGCGCCGCCCTGGTGCTGGTGGACCTCACCGCGCTGGGCGGTGGCCCGGACCTCCAGGCCCTGCTCGACTCACCGCGCGCCTCGCACGTCACCCTGGTGGCGCTGGTGGAGCCCACCGAGCGGGGCTTCGCCGCCGCCGAGCCGCTGCGCCCCGCGGACGTGCTCACGGTGCCGGTGGCCGCGCACGAGCTCATCTTCCGCCTCCAGCGCGCCGCCGGACGGCACCTGGAGCGCGAGTCCCAGGAGCGCGGTCAGGAGGATTTGTCGCTCCTGTTGGAGCTGACGGCGGACTACGCCGAGACGTCGGACGTGGAGGCGCTCCTGCACGGCGTCACCCGGCGTCTGGCGGAGAAGCTGGACATCGCGCGCGCCACGCTGGTGATGCTCGGCCGCAACGCGGACGAGGGCGTCATCGTCGCGGCGAGCGATGACCCGACGCTCAAGGACTTGCGCATCGAGCTGTCGCGCTACCCGGAGATTCGCGAGGTGGTGCGCACCGGTCGCCCGGTGGTGATGGAGGAGGCGCCCACGCATCCGCTGCTCGGCGACGTGGAGCGGCGCGCGGTGGCGGCCCGAGGCATCCACGCCATCGCCGCGCTGCCCCTGCCCATCCGGGGCGAGGTGCGGGGCGTGCTGCTGCTGCGCGCGGCGGGACGGCGGCGGACGTTCACGCCTCGGGAGATCGACTTCCTCACCACGGTGGCGCACGCCACGGCGGTGGCGCTGCGAAACGCGTCGGTGCTCCAGCTGGTGCGTGGGCAGACGGAGGCGGAGAAGACGGCGCGCCTGGCGGCCGAGGAGCAGGCGGCGTCCTTCAAGCCCTACCAGCTCTTCTTCGCGCACGTCAGCGAGGGCGTGGCCATCCTCGACGACAAGGCGAGCGTGCTGTCGCTCAACCCCTCCGGCGCGGCGATGCTGGACTATCCGGCGCCCGAGGCGCGGGGGCGGCACCTGCATCAGGTGACGCAGCCGGTGGACGACGGCGTGCTGATGGAGCTGGTGACGGCGGCGTCGCGCGGCGAGGCGCGCTCGGGCGTGGACGTGGAGGTGTGCACGGCCAAGGGGCGCAAGCTGACGCTGTCGATGTCGGCGGCGCCGCTGCGTGACGAGGACGCGGCCACCATCCTGTCGTTCCGCGACGTCACCGACGCGCGGCGGCTGGAGGACGAGCTGCGCCAGACGAAGGACTTCCTGGAGCGGCTCATCGACTCGTCGGTGGACGCCATCATCGCCGCGGACCTGAAGGGGCGCATCATCCTCTTCAACAAGGGCGCGGAGGCGCTGTGCGGCTACACCGCGCAGGAGGCGATGGCGAACCTCACCGTGGAGCAGCTCTATCCACCCGGCGTGGCGCGGCGGATCATGGCCACGCTCAGGGGGGCGGAGCATGGCGGCAAGGGCCGCATGTCGCTGACGCGCGAGGACCTGGTGCACCGCACCGGGGAGCGGGTGCCGGTGAACATGACGGCGTCCATCGTGTACGAGGGTGGGCGCGAGGCGTTCAGCGTCGGCATCTTCACGGACATGCGCGACCGGATGAAGCTGGAGCGCAAGCTGTCGGACGCGGAGACGCGGCTGGAGGAGAGCGAGAAGAGCGCCGTCATCGTCGCGCTCGCCGGCACCGCGGCGCACGAGCTGAACCAGCCGCTGACCTCGGTCATGGGGTACGCGGAGCTGCTCAAGCGCAAGCTGAAGGAAGAAGACTTCGCCTGGAAGCCGGTGGACATCATCTACCGCGAGGCGGAGCGCATGGCGGAGATCGTCCGGAAGATTGGGAAGATCACTCGCTACGAGACCAAGGCCTACATGGGGGAGCAGCAGATTCTCGACCTGGACAAGGCGACCTCCCATGAAGACTGAGACCCGCGCCATGCGCATCCCCGGCGGCCCAGGGCCCGAGTCCTTCCAGGCGTTCTTCGAGGCGCTCGACGCGCCCGCGGCGCTGTGTGACCCGACGCTGCGGCTCTTGGCGGTCAACGAGGCCTTCCACCGCTTCTGCGCGGACCACCACGTCACGGTGGAGGACGTGGCGCGCACGCTGTCGTCGGTGGGCGTGCCGGTGGACAACTCGAGCTGCGACGTGGAGCTGCCGTTCGCCGGGAAGCCGGGCGCGGTGGTGACGCTGTCCAGGCGGGGTGACGTGGTCGCCGTGCGGGCAAGGAACGACCCGGAGCTGGCGCGCAACCGGCTGGTGGTGGCGGAGCGGGCGCTGCTCGAGCAGGCGCGCACAGAGGGCGTGCTGCTGGATTTGGGCCGCAGCGTGGCGGAGGCGGGGGGCGAGGAGGAGCTGGTGGCGGCGGTGGCGCGCGGGGTGAAGGAGCTGTTCCCGGGCCGCTCGTTCTGCATCCGAATCACGGACTCGCGCACGGGCGGGCTGACGTCGCTCTACGCGGAGGGCCGGCTGAAGGAGGGCGCGCACGAGCCGCTGGTGTTGCTGCAGCGCGCGGTGGAGAAGCTGAACCTGGGGCGCGCGGCGCTGCCGCCGGGGCGGGTGACGGTGCTGGGCGAGGTGCCGCTGCTCTTCGTCGGGAGCACGCATGGCGTGAGCGCGCCACTGGTGGCGAGCGGGCAGCTCTTTGGCGCCATCAACATGGAGTACCCGGAGGGCCTGGACGCGGACGTCCAGCACGACGAGCGGGTGCTGTTGCAGCTGGCCAGCCAGGTGGCGGTGGCGGTGAAGAACGCGAAGCTCATCGACGAGCTGACGTTCGTGCGCAAGTACCTGGAGGACCTGCTGGAGAAGGCGAACGCGCTCATCCTGGTCGCCAACCGGGACAAGCAGGTGGTGGTGTTCAACCAGGCGCTGAGCGCGCTCACGGGCTTCCGGAAGGAAGACGTGCTGGGCAAGGACATCTTCTGGCTGGTGCCGGAGAGCGAGCACCTGCGCTTGTCGCAGGTCATCGCGTCGGCGATTCGCGGCGAGTCGGTGAACAGCTTCGAGACGCGGCTGTTGTCGCGCGAGGGCCACGAGGTGCGGGTGTCCTTCGCCACGTCGTCGATGCTGGCGCACCATGGCGAGGTGGAGGGGGTCATCGCCATCGGCCAGGACATCACGGTGGTGAAGGAGCTGGAGAAGCGCATCATCCACGCGGAGAAGCTCGCGTCGATTGGGCAGCTCGCGGCCAGCGTGGTGCATGAAATCAACAACCCGATGACGGCGGTGGCCACGTACGCGGATGCGCTGCTGCAGCGCTCGCGGACGACGCCGGGGGCGAACCCGGCGGACCAGGAGAAGCTGCGGAAGATTCTGGAGAGCAGCCATCGCATCCTGCGGTTCACGCGGGACCTGGTCAGCTATGCGCGGCCGGCGCAGGACCGGCCGGAGCGGGTGCAGCTCAACGCCGTGGTGGACATGGCGGTGGGCTTCTGTGAGCACGTGGTGGGGCAGGCGCGGGTGAGCGTGCACCGGGAGTACTCGGAGCTGCCGCCGCTGTCGGCGGTGCGGGCGAACCTGGTGCAGGTGTTCGTCAACCTCATCACCAACGCGTGTCACGCGATGCCGCCGGGCGGCTCGGTGGTGCTGTCGACAAGGCGCGAGGGTCAGGAGGCGGTGGTGTCGGTGCGTGACACGGGCACGGGTATCGACCCCAAGCACCTGCAGCGCATCTTCGAGCCCTTCTTCACGACGAAGCCGGAAGGGAAGGGCACGGGCCTGGGGTTGTCCATCTGCCAGGGCATCGTGGAGAACCACGGTGGCCGGCTCACGGTGGAGAGCACCGTGGGCGCGGGCACCACGTTCTCCGTGCGACTGCCGCTGCCCGTGGAGTGATAGCGGCCGTCTGAATCAGTCCCAGCCGCGCAGCTCCACGCGGACCTTGCGCACCAGCAGCTCCCACTCCTGACGCTTCATCGTCGTCAGGATGCGGCCGCCGATGAGCGTGAGGCCCGCGAGCGTCATCACCAGGAAACCGATGCGGTGGTCCCTCAGGCCCGCGTCGAGCAGGTTCGCCACCACGTCCAGCGTGAGGAACAGCGTGCCCAGCGCCAGGTAGGCGCGAATCTGCAGCGCCATGCCCACCACCACGCCCAACAGGCACACGCCGCCGAAGACGAGCGCATACGTCCCATCCGGCGACTGGCCCACGCTCATCGCCAGCTTCGACGCGGCCGGCACGTACAGGAGCAGCCCGCCCAGGATTCGCACCGTGTTGCGCGCCGCGTGCGGCAGGCTCTCCGTGAAGAGCTGCCCCAGCATCAGCAGCAACAGGCCCAGCGGCGCCAGGTAGATCTCCAGCCCCTCCAGCCCGAAGGCCAGCGCCGCGATGAGCAGCGCCAGGTTGGCCGCCGCCGCCGCGAACGCGCCGAACATCCGGCTGCGCTCCACCGCACCCAACGCCGCGTACAAGAGGCCCGTGCCTCCCGCGAGCAGCGCCGCCTCCCGCGTCGCCTCACCCGGCAACACCATCGCCATACCCAGAGGCAGCAACGCCGCGAACCTGCGCGTCGCCGCCTCCACCGGCTTCACCCCCGCGCGCCGCGCCATCACCGTCACGCCCACCAACACGAAGCCCAGCGCCAGCGCGAAGAGCGCGTCGTGCTCGGCCCGAAGCCCCGAGGCGTACAGCGCCCGCACCATCGCGTACACGCCCACCACGGCGAGCTGCACGAAGTACACGTGCCGCCCCGTGTGCTCCACCCAGGCGCAGTGCAGGGCCACCAGCACCGACAGGCCGATGGCCGCGATGGCCAGCCTCAGCGCCTCGTCGGACGGCTGCCCCACCACGGCGAAGAGCGCGAGCATCAGCCCGCTCGTCACCAGCCATCCGTCACGGCCCCACGTCATCCCGCCCGCGATGTCCGGCCGTCGCGTGCGTGTCCATCGCTGCGCCGCCTGCATCGCCGCCACCGCTCCCGAGGCCGCGAGCGCGAGCGCCGCGCCATGCACCGAGAACAGGTCGTCATAACGAAGCCAGGGTCCCGACAGGCTCGCGCGGATGGTGAAGAACGTCATCACCGAGGCCACCACCGTGGCCCCCATCATCCCCGTCGCGACCGCCGCGACGAGTGACGCGAACGCGCCCTTCCAGCGGAACGCCGCCACCATCACCGCCGCCGAGGACAGCGCGAGCGTCACGGCGAAGGCCGGTGACACCATCCACGTCCCACCCAAGCCGATGAGCACCTCCGCCAGGAGGTTGAGCGCCGCCATCGTGGGCGACGTGTCCCCGTTCACCGCCAGCGCGTACAGCCCGCCAGCCACGAGATAGACCATCATCGCCTGCTGGATGCGGACTCGCGCCGGCCCCTCGGGCATCCCGCGCCGCGCCACCACCCACGGCCCCACCGTCACCACCAACAGCCCCACCAGCGCCAGCAACGGACCCGGCCACGCATCGAGGATGGGCACGCGATGCGCCGCGGCGTGCACCAACAGCAGGACGCTCACCCCCAGGACGCCGCGACCCTGCGTCCGTGCCCCGCCGACGAACAGCACCACGCCCGTGGCCAAGACCAGCCCCGCCGCCATCAGCCCGGGCTGGAAGATCGCCGCCAGCGTGACGAGCACCACCGTGGTGACCGCGCGACGATGCAGCAGGTGCCGGAAGGCCTCGGGCAGTCCTCGAATCGAGGCCGCCGCATAGACGAGCCCCACGGCCGCGATGCCCACGAACGCGCGCTGCCACAGCAGGAACAGCGTGTCCCCAGGCGCGAGCCACGCGCCTTCCTGCAGCCAGTGATAGCCCTCCGCGCCCGCTCGCACCCACTGCTCGTTCGGCGGCGACAGGGAGACGAGCGACGGACCCAGCAGCGACTGCCGTGCCGCCCAGAGCGCCGCGCCCGGAATCCCCAGGTACAGCCCCACGTTCGCCAGCGGCACCGAGCGGAACGAGCGCGCGAGCAACAACATCAGCATCGCCGCCCCCAGCGCCATCAGCGGGGGGATGATGCCCAGCGCGCGAGACGGGTCCGGCATCCCGACGAGCACCGCCCCCTTGAGCAGGACGAACACGAGCGCCAGCACGCCCGCGTGGGGCACCAGATGGTAGTGCGGCCCGTGAGAGGGCTTCTCCAGCCGCGCCGCCACCCACGGCCCGAAGCGCCGCGTCGCCAGCGCCATACCCCACAGCGCGATTCCCACGAGCGGGTGGCGCATCGCCACGAGGTCCGGAGGCAATGGACGACCCGCGCGGTTGATGATGGCCGTCAGCGCGATGAAGCCACCCATCGCCGCCAGCGCCACCACCGTGCCACGCAACTGCCAGTCCACGAACCCGCGCGACACGAAGGCCAGCAGCGCCACCGCGACGAGCATCCCTCCCGCGAGCAGGCACAGCGCTCGCTCCGCGTCGGAGGGCAGCGTCAGCCAGTGGGCCAACGTGATGGTCGCGATGATGACCTGGGCCAGCGCCACCGTGGCGAAGCCATCCGTGTAGAGCGACAGCCCTCGCGCTCCCATGGGGAGGCGGACCAGGTCGAACGCCTTCCGACCCCAGAATCCGCGCAGGGGAGGCGTCCCGTCGGTCACCACGAGCACGCGAGGACGCAGCGCCGCGAAGACGGCGAAGCCGAACGCCACGGCCGCGGCGACGAGCGCCGCCCGCGCCGACTGGAAGTCCCACGTGGTCCCCAACACCTGCGACACGACGAGCGACACGCCCAGCGCCGCCAGGATGGTGACCAGCCGGGTTTCATCCCGCCGGGCTCGCAGGAGCAACCACGCGGAAGCCCACGCCGTGGGCAGCGCGAGCCACGGCGTACCGGGCAGTCCCGACAGCAGTTCGGGGACCACCGGCGAGACGCCGACGGCCAGCACCACGCCCGCCGAGGCCAGCACCATCGAGAGGTCATCCAGCGGCAACAACGCCTCGCGCGGAGCTTCCGGCTTCGCCCACGCGAGCTGCACGCGACCCACGACGCCGTACAGCGTGGCCAGGAGAGCGAAGACCGCCAGCCGGCTCCATTCACCCGTCAACCCCGGGGTGCCATCGACGAAGGCCAGCGCGCCGAAGAGCGCGGCGATGCCTCCCAGGTAATGCAGCGCGCGCCAGCGCCAGCCGCCCGTGACATGCGCGACCAGGGCGATGCACAGCCCCGTCAGGACACGCGGCCACGGCGTGCTCTCACCCTCGAAGCGCGCCACCAGCGGCATCGATGCCACCGTGGCGACGAGGCTCCATGTCAGCAGCTTGATGCTCAGCATCGCCGCCGCGCACCTGCGTGAAGCGAACAGCAACCCGGACGCCGCCACGGCGCCGCCGAACACCCACCAGCCCGCATCCGTGGGCGCCACGACGCGCGCCACCAGCACGCCCGACAGCAGCGTGGCCATGACCGCCGGATGGACCAGGGCCCGACGTCGCGACTCGAGCAGGAAGAAGACTCCAGCGGCCACCACGGGCGCGAGCGCCGACGCGGCGGCGACCTGGAGGTCATCCCCGGCGCCCAGGGTGAACGCACCCAGCGCGCCCGCGAGCGCCCCGGCGGAAAGCACCGCGTGCGCCACCGTCTCGACCACCGCGCTCAGTCGCGGATGCGTCCCGCGCGCGAACTCCGTGGTCGCGGCCAGCGCGAGCACCGTGGCGAGCCCCTGCGTCCAGAGCGTCATGCCCGCGAACAGCGCGCCGCCCGGCTCCATGGCGTCGAAGCCCGAGGGGGCGCTCGCCACGGCGAACACGGCCAGCCAGAGCGCGCCATAGAGCGCGGCGCAGGAGGACACCAGCACCGTGCTCGCGTCCTTCGCGGCCCTCCCTCGCCACAGCGTGACGCCCAGGGCCACCACACCCACCGACGCGCAGAGCACACGCGCCCACGGCGCATCGTCGAGCCCCATCAACGGAAGCCCCGCGAGCAGCGATGGGAACAGGGCCAGCGCGAGCGCCGACGTGGACGTCCCGTACAGCAACCGTCCCGCGGAGCGCAGCGGCACCAATCCGATGGCCGCGACCCCGAGCGCCACGGGAATGCCCACCGCCATCGACAGGCCCACGAGCGAGGACATCGCGACGAAGGCCACGGGCAGCAGCGCGAGCCCGATGCCCGACAGAACCCGGCCCACGGGCATCGAGCGGCGGGACAGGAACACCCCCAGCCCGATGAAGGCCGCGTGGTAGCCCCACAGCGCGCCCGTCACGAGGAGCTGACGGGGCACGCCTCCCAGCGCCTGCCACGCCTCGCGCACGCCCATGAGCGAGCCGCCCAGCACCAGCACCGCGCCGAGGAACCACCAGATGAAGTCATTGAGCCGGGCCGAGCTCGCGGGCTCCGCGTCCAACGCGACCATCGCCTCCAGCCCACCGCCCAACGCTCCCGAGGCATCGCGCGCGAAGAGCGACTGTCCCGAGCCCAGCGCGGAGCCCAGGTCGTCCTCGCTCGCGTCGCGGTCCCCATGCTTGCGGCGAGCGGCCTGCTCACGCTCCTCCTTCGCGGCGTGGTCCAACGAGCGCGCGAGCGCTCCGGCCCAGCCCCACGTCCAACCCTCGGAGCTTCGCACCGACGCTGCGACACCGTCCGCCCAGGCCTCCACGCGCGCTGCGGAATCCAGCGGCGGAACGACGGGGACGACCTCAGGCACGGTGACGACCGTGGGCTCGGCGATGACCGGGGTCAGCGTTGCTTCGAGCCGCAGCGCGGTCGACTCATCGATGAGCGCGCTGTCGCGCCAGGACACGATGTGTCGCGACAGCGTCGTCTTGACGAGGGCCTCGAAGTGCGGCTCGGTGACGGGCACGAGGGTGGTGCCACATTCCTGGCATGACTCCCCCGATGCCCCGTCGCGAAGCCGCGCGCAGACTGGGCAGATCATCCACCCAGCATAGCCGCACTCGCACCCACCTCGCTTTGCCTGCCCGGCGGGTCATGAAACATCCAGCCTGAGTCGCGAAGTGCTCTCACGCTTTCCCCATCTCGGGGGCGTACGAGCGGCCTCGAGGGCGCGGTGTTTCTCAGTCCCTCATGTAATGGCAGGTGTATCCGCCGGGATTCTTCACCAGGTAGTCCTGGTGGTAGGCCTCGGCGGGCGTGAACTCACCGGCGCGGACGATTTGCGTGACGACGGGGCGCTTCCACTTCCCGGAGGCATCGACGCGGGCCTTCACGGCCTCGGCCACCTGCCACTGCCTGTCGGAGAGCACGAAGAGGGCGGAGCGATACTGCGTGCCCACGTCATTGCCCTGCCGGTTGAGCGTCGTCGGGTCGTGCATGCGGAAGAACCACTGCTCCAGCAGCGTCTCGTAGCTGAGCACCTTGGGGTCGAACACCACGCGCACCGACTCGGCGTGTCCCGTCCTGCCCGAGCTCACGTCTTGATACGTGGGCCGCTCGAGCGAGCCGCCCGTGTAGCCGACGTCCGTCTGGAGCACGCCCGGAATCTTGCGCAGCAAATCTTCCATCCCCCAGAAGCAACCACCCGCGAGCAGCGCCGTCTCGGTGACACCGGACGCGGCCAGCGCCTTGCCCACGTCGACCTTCGGCGCCGCGGCGCTCGTGGGCTTGCGGCCGAACAGCGCGAGCCACTCGCCGTACCCCTGCTTCTCCAAGTCGTTCACCGACACGAAACGCAGGGACGCGGAGTTGATGCAGTAGCGCTGCCCCGAGGGCCTCGGGCCGTCATCGAACAGGTGTCCCAGGTGCGAGTCGCCGGCCTTCGAGCGGACCTCGACGCGCACCATGCCCAGGCCCTCGTCGCGCTTCTCGACGACGCGGGCGGTGTCCACCGGCTTCGTGAAGCTGGGCCAGCCCGTGCCCGAGTCGAACTTGTCGCGCGAGGAGAACAGCGGCTCTCCGGTGACGACGTCGACGTAGAGCCCTTCCTCGTGGTGGTTCCAGTACGCGTTGCGGAACGGTGGCTCGGTCGCCGACTCCTGTGTCACCTGATACGCGACAGGGGAGAGCGTGCGACGCAGCTCCGCGTCCGAGGGCTTCTCGTAACGCCGCGGGTCCTTCGCCACGGCGAGTGTCCCGGGCTCGAGCGCGCCGCCTCCCGAGGCCGCGCCGCTCGCCTGGGTGCACGCCGCGAACACCGCGAACGCCATGCATAACCACAGGCTCCGCGAGGCGCTCGCTGAAGCGCGACGAGGGGCTCGCGAGGAGACGACGAGGGTGGACGACATGGCGCAGACCTCTTCCGGTGACGCCGCGACGCGCGGGGGTTCTGTTCCCCTTACGCGTGGGCCCCGAAGTCGGTTTCAGCCGGGGTGACACATGTGTCGCGGGCGCCCCGGACAGCCGGCGGACGACCGAGCCCGCCACGCCACGCCAGCACCCGCGACACCCGTGAGGCTCAGCCCTCCTGGGGCTTGTCCTCGTCGTCCAGCTCGCGGCTGAACTCCTCGTTCGTGAGCAGGCCCTTGCGCGCCATGATGCGCATCAGCGCCCAGAACTTCCGCTCCAGCTCCTCGACGCGGTCCGGGTCCTCGCGCGCCTGCCCGAAGAGGTAGTCCAAATCATCGAGCACGCCGCCGCCCGAGGCGGGCTTGGGCTTCGCCGCGGACTGCTCGCGCTTCTGCTTGCGCTGCTCCTCCCGCGTGCGGATCAACTCCGCCAGCGACGTGCGCTGGGTCGTCTCACCCGGCGGCAGCTCCTCGCCGACGATGACCTCCTCGTCATCCTCCTCGGGCGCGGCCGGCGCGGGCTTCGCGGGCACCGCCGGACGCGGACGCGCCGTGGGAGCGGGCCGGGCTGGGGACGCCGCCGCCGCGCCGCTCGCGGTCGCCACCGGCACCTTGTGGTAGTAGCGCAGGATGGCGCCACGCACGGCCGACAGCGCCGCCACGCGCACGCTGACCTTCAGTCCGGTGGTGAACTCGATCTCCTCCACCGCCGGCACGTTGAGGGGATCACTCATCGCGACGACGAGCTGACGGCGCCCGCCCACGCTCTCCAACGCGATGGGGAACAGGTCGTGCTGCTCGCAGAACCGCGCGCGCAGCATGTGCACCGCCGCCCACTCCGGAGTCACCGCCGCCAGGTCCACCTGCGGCATCCCCAGGGCCTGGCTCAGCGCCCCCGCGAGCGTCGCCTCGGTGATCGCCCCCTGCGCGATGAGTGTCGCTCCCAACCGCTGGCCCGATTTCCGGTGGGCCGAAAGCCCCGCCTCGAGCTGCGCGACGCTGATCGCCCGCTGCTCCAGGAGCAGCTCGCCAATGCGCTTCCTCGCCATGGCGCCGGCATTACCACGCGCTCCCCAGGGTCGAAAGCGCCCGCAGACACAACCGCCCGTTCTTGGGAAGCCCCCGGAAATGGCCCGCATTGCTGCCTGGAGTCCATGCTGGCAAGGGGTACTCCAGCGCAAAATTCCTGTGAGATTTCAGCACTTAACGCCGGGCCCCCTGCCTTGACACCCCAGACAGCCATTCCTAAAGTCGGCACCACCGTTTTCAACATCCATTCCTGCCGCCCAATCACTGGGGCGCACGCCCGGGGGGGCGACAGGTTCTGGAAGGTCCGGAGCGCCGGGCCGAGCCGCCGTGGAGGCAAGACGCGATGAACCTGGGGTTTTTGACGAATCTGGCCGTGCTCGCCAACGCGGGGGGCCCCGAGCGGGGCTTCTTCGAAGAGATTGCCAAGCGCTGGGAGGCCGGTCAGTGGGGTATGTACCCCATCGCCGCCTGCCTCGTGGTGGCGCTGTCCATCATGGTCGAGCGCACCATCGTGCTGTTCGGCAAGGCCTCCATCAACAAGGAAGCCTTCCTGCGCGGCCTCAAGAAGCACATCTACGCAGGTGACCTGGACAAGGCCATCAACTACGTGGCGGGGCAGAAGTCCACGCCGCTGACCAGCGTCATCAAGGCCGGTCTGATGAACGTCCCGAAGGGCCAGGACGAAGTGCAGGCGGCGCTCGACGAGGCCACCCTGCGCGAGACGCCCCGCCTGGAGGCCCGCTCCGGCTACCTCGCGATGCTCGGCAACGCGGCGATGCTCGCCGGTCTGCTCGGCACCGTGTCGGGTCTCATCTCCTGCTTCGAGGCCGTGGCCAACGTGAACCCGGCCGACAAGGCGACCATTCTCGCCAACGGTATTTCTGAAGCCATGAACTGCACGGGCTTCGGGCTGGTGACGGCGATTCCCTGCCTCATCGCCTTCTCCGTGCTGATGGGCCGCACCCAGTCGCTGGTCAACGACATCAACGAGACCAGCGTCTCCGTGCTCAACCTCATCGTGGCGAACAAGGACAAGTTCAAGAACCTGAACGTCCCCGCCGCTCGGGACCACCACGACGACTGAGTCGGGCGCCCCGCTCGGGGAACCCGCGACCCGGGCGCGCTGTCCTGTCCCCATGAGTGGGGACGTACGGCGCGCCCCTTTCAGTCTCTTGCCGCGCCTCACCCGCGCGGGGCCTTAGGAGGAGAACGCCATGGCCGGCGGAATGGACACAGGTCAAGGTGGTAAAGGCGGCAAGAAGCCGCTCGATACCGCCATCAACCTGACCGCTTTCATCGATCTGATGGCAGTGACCATCAGCTTCCTCATCATGACGGCCGTCTGGACCCAGATCGGTCGTCTCCAGGTGTCCCAGGCGGGAGGTCCCTCCACGGAGGAGGAGCCGCCCCCGACGGAGACCAAGACGGTTCAGTTGACGCTGCTCATCACCCCGACGGAGCTTCGGCTGTCGGCGGACCAGAGCACGTTCGACCCCATCCCCCTCACCAAGGACGGCAAGGGGAAGACGGACCTGTCCAAGCTGGTGGCGCGCTTCAAGGAGTTGAAGGCGCAGCTGCCGGACCAGACGGCCATCACCCTTCAGCCCGAGGACAAGGTCCGCTACGAGGACCTGGTCCGCATCATCGACGAGTGCATCGGCTCTGGGTTGCCCCAGGTGTCGGTGTCCGCGGCGATGGGCTAGCCGAGCACGGAGCCACACCCAGTCATGGCCATCAAGGTTCCAGGCAAGCGGTACGGCAAGCGCCTCCAGCACTCCAAGGTGTTCGGACACGGCGGCGCGCACGGCAAGCGCAGCGGCTACGCCGACCTCCTCATCACGCCGCTGGTCGACATGTTCGTCATCATCGTGCTCTTCCTCATCGCGAACTTCTCCGCGACGGGCGAGGTGCTGATGATGACCAAGGACATCCAGCTGCCCGAGGCGGTGAACGTCGCCGAGGTGGAGATGCACCCCGTCGTCATGGTCTCTGGCGACCAGGTCAGCGTCTCCGGCACCATCGTCGGGCGCGTGGAGGACTTCTCCAAGGACGAGTACCTCAACATCCCCGCGCTGGAGGAGAAGCTGCGGGACATGAAGAAGCAGTTCGAGGACCTGCACGCGATGGCGAACGACGACGCCAACACGTTCAAGGGCGACATCAACATCCAGGCGCACAAGGATGTGGAGTACGCCATCATCAAGCGGGTGATGTTCAGCTGCGCCACGGCGGGCTACAACAACATCAACTTCGCGGTGATGACGGTGGCGCCCTCGGACGGTGGTGCCACCGCGGCGGCCACGCACTAGCGACGCGCCTCCTCGAGCGGTCTGCTCGAACGCCCTGGCCCACCGTGGCCGGGGCGTTTTCGTTTTGTCTGGAGACCTCATCCCATGCAGCTTCGTGCCGTCTTCTTCGACCTCGATGGGACCCTGGTGGACTCGCTGGGCGACATCGCCGACGCGATGAACCATGCGCTCGCGCGCCATGGGCTGCCCACGCATCCGGAGGCCGACTACCGCCGCTTCGTCGGCGAGGGGGTGAGGGAGCTGGCGCGCCGGGCGGTGCCCGCGGGCCGCGAGGACCAGGCGGCGCCGGTGCTGGAGACCTATCGGGCGTACTACGACGAGCACCTCTTCGACCGGACCGCTGCGTACCCGGGCATCCTGGCGATGCTGGACGCGCTCGCGCGGGACGGCGTGGTGATGGGCGTCTTGAGCAACAAGTCGGACAGCTTCGTGAAGCGGCTGGTGGAGCGGCTGTTGCCGGGGGTTCCCTTCGCCCGGGTGTATGGCGAGCGGCCCGGCATCCCGCGCAAGCCGGACCCGACGGCGGTGCTGGGGATGGCGACGGAGCTGGGTGTCGAGGCGGGCGTGTGCGGCTTCGTGGGAGACACGGCGGTGGACATGCTGACGGCGCGCGCGGCGGGGATGTATGGCGTGGGCGTCACGTGGGGCTTCCGCGACGTGGCGGAGCTGCACGCGAATGGCGCTCGCGCGGTGGCGACCACGGCGGAGGAGCTGCTCGCGGCGCTTCGCTCGGCGCGAGGCTGAGCTTCGCGCGAGGAGCGGCGGACGGTCGGCTCGTGCGGCACGCCCCGCGAGGGCAGCTCACCCTTCGCGGTGAGGTCGCCCCTGTTCAAGGGATGGTGGACCGCGACCGCCTCGTGGCGCCGGGTGACCGGCCGTAGCGACGCCGGAACGCGTTGCCCAGGTGGCCCTGGTTGGCGAAGCCCGCCTCCAGCGCCACGTCCGCGAGCGGAAGCCGGGTGTCCAGCAGGAGGGCGAGCGCGTGTCTCAGCCGCACCTCCTGGATGTATTGGTGGATGCCGGTCCCCGTCACCTTGCGGAACACGCGGCAGGCGTGGAACGGGGAGACGCCCGCGCTCGTAGCCAAGGACTCGACGGAGACTCGCGTGTCGAAGTGGAGCGCGGCCACGTGCGCGATGGCGTGGGCGATGTCCCGTTCGCGGGGGCTCACGGTGGTGGTGCCTCGCTCGTCGGGCGTGAGGACGAGGCCCAGGGTCTCCTCCACCTGGACGCGCTCCACGGGTCCTCCTCGTGCCACGGAGGACAGCAGGTCCTGGAGGCGCACATACGCCTCGGCGCTGACGGTGAGCGTCGATGTGTCCGAGTGCGACCAGCGACGCAGCCACGCTCCCCTCACGGACAGGCAGGCGTCACCGCCGCCATGGGGATGGCGGATTTCACAGGGCCGCTGGGGTCCGAGCCTCAGTCCGACGCCCGGGGACACCACGGCCCGCGTCCGTGAGTCGCGGTACTGGAAGCGCCCGTGCAGCGCGAGGATGAGCCGCTCACTGTCCATGCCTTCCTCTCGGGGCCTGGGACCGTCGTGCCCATCGCAGGTGACGCGGGCGAGCTGGAGGTCCGGCGCGCTGTAGAGGAGCGAGGCGTGCATGCGCGGCATGCCCGTGAACATGGCGCGTCGCCCGAGGCGCGGGCAAGCGGCCCGGTGCGCGTGTGCTCGCGAACAGTGGGAGCAAGGATGTGTAAGACGGCGCCGCCGCTGTTCCCTAGGGTGGCCTCACTTCCACGGGCTACCACCATGAACTATCTGGACCTCCTCTCGAAGTCCTCGCGCCGCTGCGTCCGTGCCTGGCAATGGACGCGCGAAGACGAGCCCTGCGGCGAATACGCCGAGCTGCACGAGCTCGCTGACGGCTGGGCCCTGGCGGGCTCGGTGGTGCTCTCGCGGGAGGGGACACCCTGCCTCGTCGAGTACTCCGTGGAGAGTGATTCGCGGTGGCGGACACGCCAGGTCCACGTCGCGCTGCGCGGGGCGGGGGGCTCGCGGACGCTGGACCTGCGCGTGGACGCGGGGCTGCGCTGGTGGCGAGGGGACGAGGAGGTGGTCCAGTTCGCGGGCTGCACGGATGTGGACCTGGCCTTCTCTCCGTCGACGAACACGCTGCCCATCCGCCGGCTGTCGCTGGAGGTGGGGCAGGGCAGCGACGTGACGGCGGCGTGGGTGCGGATGCCGGACCTGTCGCTCGAGAAGCTGCCGCAGCGCTACACGCGCCTGTCCTCCACGCGCTATCGCTACGAGAGCGGCGGCGGCCGCTTCACCTCGGAAGTGGAGACGGATGAGCTCGGACTGGTGACGCGCTATCCGCCCGCGTGGGTGCGCGTGAGCTCCGCTTCGCGCTGAATCCACCCAGACAACGCAGTGCCATTCACAGGGGCGCCGAGCGACTTCGGCGCCTGATGGGAGACGTGCATCATGAGGTCGCAGCCC
This sequence comes from Myxococcus fulvus, assembly GCF_900111765.1. The sequence continues at coordinate 760,632 of NZ_FOIB01000004.1, read as the reverse complement.
GAGTCACCGCTCTCGCAGCGGGCGTTGGAGCTCCTGCGCGCGGACGGCCCCTTGCCCGCGCTGGCCGAGTCCCTTTCCCTGTTCGGCCGCTTCATCGGCGCCTGGGACGTGGACGTCGCGTTCTTCGACGCCACCGGGAAGCAGACCTACCGCCAGCCCGGCGAGTGGTCCTTCTCGTGGGTCCTGGACGGACGCGTCATCCAGGACGTGCTCATCTATCCGAACCCGGAGGGGCTCGGCGCCTCCGTGGGGGCGCGGCGCATCGGCACCTCGCTGCGTCAGTTCATCCCGGAGCAGGGGACCTGGCGTGTCGTGTGGATGGGCGCCACCGCGGGGTATCTCGTCTCGCTCGTCGGCCGTCCCGTCGGAGATGAAATCCACATCGAGGGGAAGGACCCGGACGGCAAGCCGCTGCGCTGGATGTTCACCGCCGTCACCGACGACTCGTTCCTCTGGCGCGGCTTCATGTCGGAGGATGGTGGCTCCACCTATCGGCTCACGCAGGAGATGCACGCGCGTCGCGGAGTCCACTGCACCTGAGTCCCATGCGGACGTCGGTGGGCGGACGTCGCTCGCGGGAGTGCGATACCCGCGGACGATGGAGCCGCGCTGGACTCGCGCAGGACGAGGAGCCCGCTCGAGTGGCTCCCCTTTGCCCGAGGTCCCGCACATGAATGCCTTCTCCTCGCTTCGACTCTTCGCCTGTCTCGCCGCGCTGGTTGCGCCCACCGCCGTCCTGGCGCAGTCGCCGCTCCTGTCTTGCACGGGGACGGCGGTCCGCACGTACAACCCGGGCCTCACGTTGGTATCCCGGCCCACGGACATCACCTCGGAGGGGAGCATCGAATGCCTTCCGGGTGCTCCCGTGTCCTCGGCCACCTACTTCTTCGCCATCGCGGGACTGCCCTCCGATTGTCTGCTCGCCGAGCCCATCGGCACCGGTTCACTGAAGCTCGACTGGAACACGGGCGAGTCGAGTGTCATCAGCTTCACCCGCATCGCCACGCGCACGGGTGGGCAGACGGTGGTCACCTTCGTCGGCGCGATTGCGTCCGGACCCTTCGCGGGGAACCTCGCGACGCAGGTGGTGACCTATCCCGCCCTCGATGTGGTGAGCTGCCTGCTGGGGCCTGGCATCACCGAGGTGCGCGGCGTGACGACCTTCGCCATCACCCAGTTCTGAGTTCGCGGCCGTGTTCACGAGGGGTGGCTTTCGCGGCCCCTCCCTGGCCTTTACGATGGGGCCGTGAGGTGCATCGTTTGAGGGGGCGGAGCCGCGTGCCGGATGTGAACGTGGTGAGGAGGGGCGCAAGGCCGCCGTGCACGAGCCTTCGTGCCCGGGAGGGTGTGGCGTGAGCCCGGCGACGAAGACAGAGGGCGCGCGAGCCGAGGACCTCGAGCAGCGCGCCGCGCCCTCCGACGAGGTGGAGGCTCCTTCGAACGAGCTGGTCGCCGTGCAAGCACCCCTCGGCGACGCTCCGACAGCCGCGGCTCCCGAGGGCCCGAGTCGAAGTGTCGCGGCCGTGGCCCGCTCGAGCCTGTGGCCCGTGCTGAGCGTGACGTTCTCGCTCCTCGGCTCGGGGCTGTGGGGCGCGCTCAAGGGACTCTTCATCTTCGGGTGCGTCGGCCTCGCGCTGGCGCTCGCCTTCGTGCTGGCGCCGCTCTGGCTCGGCAGCACACGAGGGCCTCCCTGGCTGGACCTGCTGTGCCTGGTGCTCACGCCGCTGTCGCTCGCGCTGGCGGGTGGCTACGCGATGATGCTCCATGGCGGCGCCTCCCGGCTCGGAGAGGAGGCGGAGAAGCGCGGCTGGTTGGGCTACCTCTACGCGGTCATCAAGCCCGCCGCGCAGCAGCTCGCCGGACGCTTGCGGAGCAAGGGGCCGTTGAGCCGCAAGGAGCTGCTCCGAGCCGTCAAGCAGTCGGTGGCCGAGCGCGCGGGCGGGCCCTCGTCACCGTCCACCGTCGCCTCGCGACTGGGTGGGTTGGAGCGCTTCCTGATGGAGCAGTCCTACCGGGTGCTGGGCGCCATCGCCGTGCGCGCGGTGGTCGCTTCGCCGGATGGCGCCACGGCGGTGCGGGAGCTGGAGTCGCTGGCCATCGAGCGGCTGCAGGTCGCGCTCGTGGAGCGACTGGAGGACCTGTTCCTCGTGCAGCAGATTCTGGCGCTCGGCGTGGGGCTGCTCGTCGGCGCGATTCCGCTGTTCATCCTGCTGCTGCTGTCCTGACGAAAAGAAACGCGGGTCGGCCATCCCCCACGGCCGACCCGCGCGAGCCCGCCTCTCACGCCGCCTAGACGACGGTGACGCGGTACTTCTCCTTGTCCTCCGCGCGGTTGTAGGCCGTGGCCGCGGCGATGATGTGGCACACCCAGCCGAGACATCCGCCGGTGCCAATCCAGAAGCCGGGGGTGATGATGAGCCAGAAGACACCGCGCAGGATGTCCCCGTTGTAGATCTGCCCGACGCCTGGGATGAGGAAGGACAACAGGGCTGCGATTCCGGGACGCGACATCGTCTTGGTACCTCCTTGTTCTTCCCTACGCGCGCCGGCCGGAGCCATTGCATCCGGTGGGGCGGCCCACCTATCGGCTCCTGGACGCTTGGCTGCCCTGCGCGGCGAGGGGATGGTGCAATACCGGTCCCAGCCCGCTACCATGGACCTACTTTGTGAACCCGTCGGGTCGGCGGACGGGCTTTCCGGGGGGATGGTCATCATCGGGCTGCTTCGAGCCAGCGCGCGCGCGCTTCGCGGGCGGCATCTCGTCGAGATGCTGGTCCTGGCCGGCGTGTACCTCGCCGTCGCTCGGCTGGGCCTCTCCCTGGCCACCGTGGGTGGAAATGTCAGCCCCGTGTGGCCCCCCACAGGTGTCGCGCTGGCCGCCCTGGTGCTGCGCGGACCCGTGCTGTGGCCGGGCGTCTTCCTGGGCGCATGTCTGGCGACGCTGTCGACGGGAGTGCCGCCGACGGTGGTGCTGGGCGTGGCCACGGGCAACACGCTGGCGATGGTGCTCGGCGCGCTCCTGACGCGGCGGCTGCGCATGGACGCGGACCTGTCGCGCATCCGTGACGTGGTCATCCTGTGTGTGGGCGCGGGCGCGGTGTGCACCGGTGTCAGCTCGCTCATCGGGCCGCTGTGCCTGTTCTGGGGCGGCGTGCTGCCGTGGGCGCAGATGAGCCACGCCGTCTGGGTGTGGTGGGTGGGGGACATGATGGGCGTGCTCGTGGTGGCGCCGCCGCTGCTCCTGCTCAGCCGCCCCGCATGGCCCGCCCGCCTGGGCGAGGCGCTGGCGCTCTCCGGGCTCACGACGGTGCTGGGCGTGGGCATCTTCCTCTTCCGCAACTCGCAGCCGGGGCTCGCGCACGCGGCCAGCTTCCTGCTGTTCCCCATCTCCGCGCTGGCGGCGCTGCGCTTCGGACCGCGCGGCGCGGGGCTCGCGACGCTGGCCATCTCTTCGGTGGCCATCGTCGGCACGGTGCGCGGACAGGGACCGTTCTCCTCGGGCAACGTGGCGCAGGACCTGCTCGTGCTCCAGCTCTTCATCGTCATCAACGCGGTGACGGGCCAGCTCCTGGCGGCGGCGAGCGAGGAGCGGCGGCGCGCGGTGGAGCGGCTCCAACTGCTCGCCACCACGGTGCGAGGCGTGCACGAGGGCGTCTTCATCGCGGAGGTGGTGGGCCAAGGCAGACTGCGCACCGTCTTCGCCAACGAGGCGCTGAGCATGCTCCTGGGCCGGCCTCCCGAGGAGATGGTGGACCAGGACCCGTGCCTGCTCTACGGCGACCAGGACCCCAGGCTCTCGCAGCGGGTGCACTCGGCGCTCGTGGCGGGCGAGTCCCTCTGTGTCGAGGTGACGGTGCCGCGCAGGGACGGCCGGATTGTCTCCACGGAGGTGCTGCTGTCGCCGGTGCGCGCGACGGGCGGGGACGTGTCCCACTTCGTGGCCACCCATCGCGACATCACCGCGACCAAGGAGCTGCAGGCGCGGCTGGTGGCGGCCGAGCGCGTGGCCGCGGTGGGGACGCTCGCGGCGGGCGTGGGGCATGAAATCAACAATCCGCTGGCCTACCTGGTGCTGAACCTGGAGTCCGCCTCCCGCGCGCTGGCGGAGAACGGGATGATGGCGATGCGGGACGTGCAGACCAGCGTGCGCGGCGCGCTGGAGGGCGCCGAGCGCATCCGCCTCATCGTCCGCGACCTCCAGGTGTTCAGCCGCCAGGGGGACCAGGAGCGCTCGCTGGTGGACCTCAACGCGCTGGTGCCTCCGGCGGTGCGCATCATCAGCCATGCGCTGCGCCACCGCGCTCGGCTGGTGGAGGAGTTCGGCCCGGTGCCCAAGGTGCTGGGCAGCGAAGCGCGGCTGGGACAGGTGCTGCTCAACCTGCTGGTCAACGCGATGCAGGCGGTGCCCGAGGGCAACCCGAGCCTCCACGAGGTGCGCGTGCGCACCAGCACGGACGTGACGGGCCGGGCCCGCGTGGACGTGGTGGACACGGGCGTGGGCATCGCCCCGCAGGTGATGTCGCGCATCTTCGAGCCCTTCTTCACCACCAAGTCCTCGGGAGAGGGGACTGGGCTGGGGCTCGCCATCTGCCAACAGATCGTCCGCACGCACGGGGGCGACCTGGAGGTGCGCAGCGAGGAGGGCAAGGGCAGCGTCTTCACCATGTACCTGCCGGCGGCGCCGGTGCAGGTGGAGGTGCCTCCGCGCCCGGTGTCCCGGAGCAAGGTGCCCATGCCGTCGACGGGGAGGCGGGGACGGGTGCTGGTGGTGGACGACGAGCCCCGGCTGGCGCAGTCCATGCGGCTGCTGCTGGAGCCCTACCACGACGTCGTCACGGCGACGCGCGGCCAGGATGCGCTCGCGCTGGTGGCGGCGGGGAATCGCTTCGACGTCATCCTGTGCGACCTGCAGATGCCGGAGATCGACGGCGCGGCGCTCTTCCGGCGCCTGGGGGTCATGGCGCCGGAGTTGATTGAGCGCGTGGTGTTCATCTCCGGTGGGGCCTACACCGCGGAGACGCGCAGCTTCATCGAGACGGTGCAGAACCTGGTGCTGGAGAAGCCCGTGCGGCCCGAGGTGCTGATGGCGTCGGTGGACGCCGCGCTGGCCGCGCTCGACTCGAGAGAAGAGGACGAGCGCGAGCCGGTGGTGGCCCGCGCGGGCGGCGCTCGTCACTGAGGACGGCGCCACCCGGCGGAGTGTGTCACGGCTGACGGGTGCTGATGCGCTGCTGGAAGAGCCAGGTCCAGAGCGCCGGGTCGGCGAAGGCGTTCTGCCAGATGGTGTTGGAGTGCCCCACGCCCGGGTAGGTGGTGATGGCGTGCATGGCGCTGGTGGTGCCTCCGCACTGCGTCTCCAGCTTCGTCTTGAGCGCGGTGGATTGGGCCGCGGAGCCCATGGAGTCCGAGCCGCCATGGAAGGGCCAGATGGGCAACGTGCGCAGGTTGCAGAGGTTGGTCGTGTTGGCGGTGACAGGGGAATTGGTGACGGCGAGGGGGACGAAGGCCGAGACGCGGTCCATGTAGCTGGCGAGCCCGGTGGATTCGTAGAGGACGTTGGCGCCGCCGCTGAAGCCCGCGAAGTAGACGCGGTCCGCGTCGACCAGAAGGTCGCGTTTCAATTCGTTGAGCAGCGCCATCAGGCTGCTGACGTTGAAGTAGGCGTTTTCTCCTCCGGTCTTGCCGTTGATCCAGTAGTGCATGGACACGGCGATGGCGCCGAAGCCCGCGCGGTACGTGGCGTCGCGCAGGTTCCAGGCGAGCCCCTCCGCGTTGGTGCTCACCGCCTGGTGGTCATCGGTGAGCATCACACCGCCGGTGCCGGGCAGCGAGAAGACGATGGGCCAACGGGCGTTGCGGTCCGTGTTGTAGCCCGCGGGCAGGAAGAGCGCGTAGGCGTAGCGGGCGTCCTTCACGGCGATCTGCTCGCCGGCCGTGCACGTCAGTGGACCGGTGGTGGGCGTGGTGGGGTGGCCCATCACCCGCAGCTCACGCACGTGGGCGTTGCTGGCGCCCAGGCCGGTGCTCGGGTCTCTGTATTCGAGCCACAGGAGGCGGACCTTGGAGGCCACCACGGGCGTGGTGAAGGTCACCGTCTTCACGGTCGTCGTCTTGGGGTTGTTGCGCACGGAGCCGCCGGGGATGGGCTTCCAGCAGCCGCCGTCCCACGCCAGCAGGTCGAAGTTGACGAGGGCCTCCGGGGAGTCGACGTAGAAGGACGAGTGCAGCTCCACGCCGTGGATGAGGAAGCTGCCCTGCAAGTCGATGTCGAGGTGCGTGCCCCGCTTGGTCGTCCAGCCGGACTTCCAGAAGGTGGACAGGTTGTCGTCGGTGACGCGAGCGGGGACGCTCGCTCCGTCGGTGGACAGGGCGGTGGCCGGCTTGTTCTTCGCCACGTTCGTCAGCGTGGTGGTGGGGTTGGTCACCGTCACGGTGACGTCGTCGGAGTGGGTGGCGCCGTCGTCATCCGTCACGGTGAGTCGGAACACGAGCGTGCCGGCCGCGAGCGCGCTGACGGACAGTGACGGCGTGTTGGCGCCGCTCAGCGAGGCGGTGGGGCCGCTCACCTGCGTCCACGCATGGGAAGCGATGCTGCCGTCGGAGTCGGTGGCGGAGCCGGTCAGCGTGATGCCCGCGTTGGGCAGCACCACCGTGCGGTCCGCGCCGGCGTTGGCCACGGGCGGCTGGTTGGGCGGCGTGTTGGCGACCGTCACCGTGACATCGTCCGAGTGCGTGGCGCCGTCATCGTCCGCCACGGTGAGGCGGAAGACGAGCGTGCCGGCGGAGAGGTCGCTCACGGTGAGCGTCGAGGTCGCGGCGCCCGTCAGGGTGGCCGTCGGACCGCTGACCTGGGTCCAGGCGTAGGACGCGATGCTGCCATCCGAGTCGGTGGCGGAGCCCGTCAGAGTGATGCTCGAGGTGGGCAGCACCACCGTGCGGTCCGCGCCCGCGTTGGCCACGGGCGGCTGGTTGGCTCCAGGTGTGGCGGGTGCACCGAACACCCAGAGCTCCTTCACGCGGCAGTTCGAGCCCGCGGGCTCGTTGCACAGGAAGCGGACCTTCTGGCCCCGCACCACCTGCGTGAAGGTCCGGGACACGGCGACGCCCGTGGCCGGGTTGCCCGTCACCGTCGAGCCGGGGATGGGCTGCCAGCTCGTCCCGTCGTGGTACTGGAGCGCGAAGCTGGAGATGGCTCGGTCGCCCTGGTAGCCCGTGTAGACCTCCATCCGGTGGAGGTCGAACGTCCCCTGCAGGTCCACGTCGAGATACCGCTGCGAGGTGAAGTACTCACCGGTGCACCAGCGCGAGTCATCCGAGGTGATGTTCCCGTCCACCGCGTACTGGGGGAGGAAGACGTAGGGGTCCGTCTGGTATTGCGACGCCGTCGCCGGCTTGTTCAACGTGACGTTGACCAGCGTCTCCAGTGACGCGGACCGCGAGGACTCCTCGATGGGCGCCTGGGGCGCCTGGTCGCAACCGCTCAGCGCCAGGGCGCCGACACAGCTCCCCAGCAGGATGAAGGACTTGTTCAAGATGGAATCTCCCGGACAGAACAGCAAAACAAGTTCTAGTCCAGAAGTGCACTCCGAGTACACGGGGAGGCGGGATGCTGAAGTTTCAGCGATACAGAAACATGTGGATGTCGCGGGTGGGTGCTCGGCTCACGCGACGCGGATGAGGACCTTGCCGGTGGTCTTCCTGGCCGCCATGGCCTGATGCGCCTGGGCGACGGCCTGGAGCGGGAAGCCCTGTTCGAAGACGGGCTGGAGCAGGCCGCGCTCCACCAGACCGAGGGCCTCGCGAAGCGCCGCCTGACGTTGCTCGAAGGGGAGGGTGAAGGTGGCGAAGCCGACGACGGCTTGATTCTGGGCCAGCACGCCCATCATCTGCTCCCGGCTCCACGCGGTGTCGAACATGCTCTCCGCGCCGAAGAGCACCAACCTCCCCCGGAAGGCGAGGGCCTGGAGGCTCGCGGCGGGGACAGCTCCTCCGCCCGCGACGAAGACGATGTCCGCGCCCGTGCCGGACGTGGCCTCGCGCACGTGCATGGGCCAGTCGTCGCGCGAGGTGTCCACGACAGCGTCCGCGCCCAGGCGGAGGACGAGGGCGCGCTTGTCCTCACTGCTCGCGCCGCCGATGACCTTCGCGGCCCCCAGCCGCTTCGCGAGCTGCACGAGCAGGTTGCCCACGCCTCCCGCCGCGGAAGGGATGTAGACGGATTCCCCCTCGCGCAGCTTCGCGCCTTCGCGCAGACCGAGCAGCGCCGTGGGCGCCTGGGCAGGGAGACAGACGGCCTGCTCGAAGGACACACCGTCCGGCAGGGGCAGCACGGCCGACACGGGGGCCACGGCCTGCTGCGCCAAACCTCCCTGGCTCGGCAGGAGCGCGACGACACGGGTGCCGGGCTCGAGCCCTCGGACGTCGGGGCCCACGGCGTCCACGACTCCCGCGGCCTCCAGCCCAGGGATGAAGGGGAGGGGCGGTGTGCCCGGGATGCGTCCCTCACGTTGTCCCAGGTCCGTGAAGTTGAGGCCCGAGACGTGGACCCGGATGCGCACCTCGTCCTTGCCGGGCGTCGGGGTGGGGACATCGTCGAGGCGCAGCCCCTCGGGGCCGCCGAAGGCATGCAGGCGGATGGCTTTCATGGCATGGACCTATAGTCCTCGGTGAAAGGACGAACATGCGCCAGAAGTCCGTTTCTCTCGTCCAACCGTCCGGCGGAGTGCCCGGGCTCGATGTCCTCGGGAACGTGCTCCAGGGCGTGAAGCTGCGCAGCCGGGTGAACGCGCGCTACGAGCTGACCGCGCCGTGGGGCATGCGAATCAGTGGCTCTCCCTTCCCGCTGTTCTACGCGGTGATGCGCGGCGGCTGTCTGTTGTCCACCGACGCGCGAGAGCTGTCGCTGGCGAGCGGCGACTTCGTGTTCATCCCCGCCGATGTGAAGTTCACGCTGAAGGACCGACGCTCCACGCGCGCGCTGCCCATCGAGGACGTCTACGCGACCCGAAAGCCCCTGCGCTGCGGCGGCTTGCTCCAGTACGGCGGCGGAGGCGAGGCGGTGACGTTGATGGTCGGCTCGTTCCTCTTCGAGGGCGAGACGCTCAGCCCGCTGGTGAGACACCTTCCCTCGCTGCTCCACGTCCGCGCGGACGACCCCAGGTCTCCGAGGTGGCTGGAGTCGACGCTGCGCTTCGTCGCCTCCGAAATCGAGGCACAACAGCCTGGACACGAGGTGGTCGTCAGCAGGCTCGCGGACGTGCTCTTCGTGCAGGCGCTGCGCGCGCACCTGGAGTCGTCCTCGCGAGAGAACGGCTGGCTGCGGGCCCTGGTGGACCCGCGCATCGGCGCGGTGCTCCAGCAGGTCCACGAGAAGCCCGAGGCGCCGTGGACGCTGGAGGGCCTGGCGAAGCGGGCCGGCATGTCCCGCTCCGTGTTCGCCGAGCGCTTCAAGTCGCTCGTGGGAGAAGCGCCCCTGGCGTACGTGGGCCAGTGGCGCATGCACCGGGCGATGACGCTGCTGAAGGACCGGGACGTGTCGCTGGCCGAGGTCGCTCGCGCCGTGGGCTACGAGACGGAGAGTTCCTTCGGCAAGGCCTTCCGCAAGTGGGTGGGCGTCACGCCTGGTGCGTACCGAAGGACGGGCCTCGACGAAGCGACGTCCGAGGCCCGGTGACGAGGCGCCGGACTACGGCTTCAGCCCCGCGTAGACGGCGTCACGCACGGCGCCGGGGAACGCGCCCGACATGCCCTCGAACGCGGTGTTGGTCAGCGTCACCACGGTGACGCCGCTGCGCGGGTCCACGAACCAGTTGTGTCCGTACGCGCCGCCCCACTGCCACGTGCCTTGCGCCTGCTCACCCTGCGCCACCTCCGCGTCCGCCAGCACCGCGGAGATGAGCCCCCAGCCCCAGCCCGGTCCCTGCGTCTGCGACTCCGGCCCCACGTGCACCGCGCCGAGCTTGTCCACGCTGGTCTTCTTCAGCACCGGCGCGCCGCCCTTGCGCAGCGCCTCCAGGAACTTCACGTAGTCCGCCGCCGTCCCCACCATGCCCGCGCCGCCCGAGGCGTACGCCTCCGTGCTCAGCGCCCGTCCCGGTGAGAAGCGGACCGTCCCACCCCACAGCGGCACGTCCTGCGTCCTGCCCATGCGCGTCGGCGTGGGCTTGCCGTCCGCGTACGCCGCCACCAGCCGCGAGGCATCGCCCGCGCGGAAGGACGTGTCCTTCAAGCCCAGGGGCTTCGTGACGAGCTTCGCCACGGCCTCCGGCAGCGGTGCCCCCGCGGCGCGAGCGACCACGGCGCCGAGCACGTCCGTCGACAGCGAGTAGTTCCAGCGCTGCCCCGGCTCGGAAGACAGCGGCACCGTCGCGAGCCTGCGCAGGTTCTCCTCCAACGTGAGCCCCGGCACCTCGTCCAGCCCGTCGGAGACGCCCGCCTTCTCATGGGCGGCCGCGTTCTGCGGCTGGAAGCCGTACGTCAGCCCCGAGGTGTGCGTCAGCAGGTGCTTCACCGTGATGACCGGCTCGCGGCCGTCGGGCAGCTTCGGCCGGAAGTCAGGCAGCCACTTCGTGACGGGGTCCTCCAGCGACAGCTTGCCCTGGTCCACCAGCGCCAGCGCCGCCACCGAGACAACCGGCTTCGTCATGGATGCCAGCCGGAACACGCTGTCCTCGCGCATGGGACGCTTCGCCTCCCGGTCTGCGAAGCCCGCGGCGCGGCGGTAGACGACCTTTCCATCGCGGAACACGGTGACCACCGTGCCGACGATGCGCTGCTCGGCCAGGGCCTGGTCGATGACCGCATCCAGGTCGCGGGCCACGGCGGATGCACCGGAGGCCCGTGGGGCCGCGGTGGACGGAGGAGGGGTGGCGGGAGCAGCGGAGGACACACCGAGGCTTGCAGCCACCAGCAGGCTGGCGATGGCAGGATTCATGGGTCGGGACTCCTTTTTATGTAGCGAGTGTTATTTAAATAGGACCCGCCTTTCGGGATTTCAATAGTGATCGTTATGAAAAAGGACCTGGCCCCCCAGCCCCGACCCCGAGGTCGGCCCCGGGAGTTCGACGAGACGAAGGCCGTGGACCGGGCGCTGGAGGTGTTCTGGCGGCTGGGCTACGAGGGCGCGTCCGTGGCCCAGCTCACCCAGGCCATGGGGCTCACCGCGCCCAGCCTCTACGCCGCGTTCGGCTCCAAGGAGGGCCTGTACCGGCGGGTGCTGGAGCGCTACCAGCAGGGCCCGGGCGCCTACACCTGGAACGTGTTCACCGAGGAGCCCACCGTGAGGGCCGCCGTCGAGCGACTGCTGCGCGAGACGGCCCATCACTTCACGCGCCGCAAGCAGCCTCCCGGCTGCATGATTTCCACGGCGCTCCTGCGGTGCGCGGAGGAGCACCAGCCGGTGGCGGACTTCGTCGCCAGCCTGCGCACCCGCGCGGTGGGCATGTTCCGCGAGCACATCCAGCGCGCCATCGCCAAGGGGGAGCTGCCCGCGGGCACGGACGCGGAGGCCATGGCCCGCTACCACGGCGCCATCATCCAGGGCATGTCCGTGCAGGCCCAGGACGGCGCGAGCGAGGCGGAGTTGCTCGGGCTGGTGGAGGTGGCGATGCGGGCCTGGAGCCCCCCGGCCAGCCGGCCTCGCGCGCGCTGACCTGGGGGGACACCGCCCTCCCGGGCGGGAAAGTCCCTGCGAATCCGGCCGGTTGCGCCGCTCCAGGCTCCGCCGCTCCCGCGCCGCGCGGGTTTGCGGTGCGACGGGCGTCCGGGGGGCTTATCAACACGGGTAAGGATGCCCGACATGACCGCCCAAGAACGCGTCGAGAGCGCCGCCGCCCGAGCGCTGAAGGTGTTTCCGCTGCCGTCGGCGGTGCTCTTCCCCCACACCCTCATCCCCCTGCACATCTTCGAGCCGCGCTACCGGGACATGGTGCGTGACGCGCTCGCGGGGGACCGCGTGGTGGCGCTGGCCCAGCTGGAGACGGGCTGGGAGGGCAACTACGAGGGGCGTCCCCCCATGCAGCCCATCATGTGCGCGGGGGTCATCGCCTGGGACGAGCAGGTGGAGGAGGGGCGCTACAACATCCTCCTGCAGGGCGTCAGCCGCATCCGGATGATTTCCGAGCTCTCCGGCGACAAGTCCTACCGCGAGGTGCGCGCGCAGGTGCTCGCGGACCACCCCTACCAGGGGCCCGAGGAGGAGCGGCTGCGACAGGCCGTGTTCGAGCTGGCCGGGCGCGTGCCTCCCACCTTCGCGGAGAGCCTGCTGCCGGTGGCGGCGCGCGCGGGCGGAGGGATGCTCGCGGACGTGGTGGCCTCGGCCATCATCCCGGAGGCCGAGCGGCGCCAGCAATTGCTCGTCGAGCTGGACGTGAAGCGCCGGCTGGAGGCGGTGCTCGCGGACGTGGGTGAGCTCATCGCCCGGCTCCAGCCCGTGCGGCCCTCCGGCCCACTGAACTGACGCGCCCCGGGCCCCTCTTCGAGGGGCTTGCCTTGCGCGTCGCTCCAGGCATTGCTGGGCCCCTCGTCGGGAACGAAAGGGGAGTGGGGAACCATGCGGCTCGTGAAAGTCGGCATCGCCAGCGTCAACACCGTCGTCGGAGCCTTCGTGCGCAACACGGACCGGGCCCTGGCACTGGCGAAGCGGATGGCCGAGGACGGCGTCACCGTGGGCGTCTTCCAGGAGCAGCTCATCGCCGGCTACCCGGCCGAGGACATGGTGCAGTGGCAGGGCTTCATCGACCGGCAGTGGCCGGAGCTGGAGCGCTTCGCGAACCAGACGGCGGCGCTGCCCACGGTGTTCCTGGTGGGCGTGGGCGTGGCGCTGCAGGGCCAGCGGCTCAACTGCGCCGCGGTGGTGGCCGGAGGGCGCGTGCTGGGCCTGGTGCCCAAGGAGAAGCTGCCCACGTACAGCGTCTTCTATGAGGCGCGCACGTTCGGCCGCGGCCAGCCGGGCATGGCGGAGGTGTACCGGGGCGTGCCCCTGGGCGACTACCTGTTCCAGTTCGACTTCGGCCTCATCGCGCCGGAGGTCTGCGAGGACATCTGGAGCGCGGACGGCCCCATGCGCCGGCGCACGTACTCGGGCGCGGAGCTGGTCATCAACCTCTCCGCGTCCCCGTTCCGGCTGGGCTTCGTGGAGACGCGCCGCGAGCTCATCGCCACGCGCGCCGCGGACCACCAGTGCACCATCGCCTACTGCAACGCGGTGGGCAGCAACGACGGGCTCATCTTCGACGGCGGCGGCTTCCTCAACCAGAACGGCCGCCACGTCATGGAGACGCCGCGCTTCCAGGAGGGCTACGCGGCGGCCGTCGTCGACCTGGACCGCACCCTGCGCCTGAGGGGCGAGGCCACCACCTGGCGCGTGGACCGCGAGTCGTGGCTGTCCTCCGGCGGCAAGAGCGTGCCGGTGCTCGACTGCACGAAGACGGTGGCCACGCGGCGCGAGGCGCTCACGTACCCGGTGCCGCCGCACAGGAGCTTCTTCCTGCCCGCCCCCGACAAGCGCCGCCCCGCGCGCGAGGCCTTGTGCGAGGACATCCTGGACGCGCTCGCGCTGGGCGTGGGCGACTACTTCGAGAAGACGCGCGCCTTCAAGGTGCTGGGCATCGCGCTGTCGGGCGGACGTGACTCGTTGCTCACGCTGCTCATCGCCCACCGCTACGCGAAGCGCGCGCGGCCGGAGAACCCCGGCTCGCTCATCCAGGCGTTCTACATGCCCAGCCGCTTCTCCAGCGACTCCACGCGCGAGGCGGCGGAGACGATTGCTCGCGAGCTGGGCGTGGCCTTCCAGGTCGTCTCCATCGACGAGGCCTTCGAGCGCGAGCGCGCCGTGGCCGAGACGATGCTGGGCGGCGCCCCCGTCACCGCCATCACCGAGCAGAACATCCAGGCCCGCCTGCGCGCCCAGCGCATGTGGAACTGGAGCAACTCCTGCGGCGGTCTGTTCCTGCAGACGGGCAACATGAGCGAGAAGTCCGTGGGCTACACCACCATCGGCGGAGACCTGATGGGCGCGCTCGCCGTCATCTCCAACGTGCCCAAGACGGTGGTGATGTACCTCTTGGACTACCTCCAGGAGACCACGGGCCTCGAGGGCATCCGCAAGGTGCTCGCCAAGCCCGCCGGTCCGGAGCTGGCGCACAACCAGGTGGGCGAGGAGGAGCTGATGCCCTTCCCCATCCTGGACGCGTGCTTCTACCTGTTCGCCGCGGAGAAGCTCACGCCCGCGGAGATGCTCCAGGCGCTCACGGCCATGTTCCCGGAGGTGGACGCGACGCGGCTGTCGGGCCACGTGGACAAATTCGTGCGGCTCTTCAACCAGTCCATCTACAAGTGGGTCCAGTCCCCGCTGTCGTTGCACATCGGCAACCTGGACCTGGACCGCGAGCGCGCGCTGCAGCTTCCCGTCGTCACCGGCTCCGAGTGGCTGCGGGCGAAGTGAGGCACTGAACGCGCAACCGTGTTGCCCGTGCCCCACGTCCGGCCGCTTGCTGGGCGTGGGGGCGCGCTGGGGTGATCTCCACCCTTGTGCTCCTTGCCGGATGTCGCCCCGGAAACAACCTTCATGTCAGCCACTCGACGACGGAGGGTTGGATGAAAGCGAAGATTCTGGCTGGCGCCATCGGGGCGCTCATGTACGGCACCTCGGCCTTGGCTGCGGATGGCGATTGCCCGCCGCCCCAGGCGAGCACTGAGCGCCAGGGGCAAGGCGTGTTGTTGGCCCAGTCGCAGGACACCTCTTCGGGCAGCTCGGACGTGCTGCAGGAGGAAGACATCATCATCGAGACCGAGCCGGTGCCCGACTCCACGGGCATGGACGACGACTCGGGCATCGGGGGCAGTGGAACGAGCGGGCAGGATGACTCCTCCAGTGGGAGCAGCCAGGCCCTCCCGCCCGCGGAGGGCGAGCTGCGCATGAACATGCCACTGCGCTGTGAGCCCGTGGACTCGCAGCAGCAGGGCACGGGTGGCAGTGGCTTCGACAGCCAGCAGCAGGGCATCCAGAGCGTGCCAGCTCCGGCCCCCGCTCCGTCCGCGCCGCAGCCTCGTCCCGAGGCGGGGGCGCCGGTGGAGCCGCAGTCGGAGTCCTATCCGGCGCCCGAGCAGGACGCCTTCGGTGGAAGCGGCGTCGCGGCGCCTCCTCCGGCGGACTACCGGCCCTCGGCGGATGCGGCCGAGCCCATCGAGCCGCTCGAGGTGAAGAAGAAGGACAAGCACGACATGAAAGGGTTGAGCCTGCTGCTCAACGGCGGTGTGGAAGGCTACACCGGCGCGCTGGCTCCGCAGCTCGACCCTGGCCCCACCGCGGGCGTGACGGCGGCCATCCGGCCCTCGAAGGTGTTCGGCATCGAGCTGGGCTACACCGGCGCGCTCAACAACATCGACTCCAAGCGCGGCGAGGTGGACACGGACGGTCCGGACCTGATTCGCAACGGCGGTCAGGCGGTGGCGACGCTCGGCCTGGCTCCCACCCCGTGGCAGCCGTATCTGCTGGGTGGCATCGGCATCAGCGACTACAACTTCCGAGGCGGCCAGTCGCTGGGCTACAAGGATGACACCGTGGGCAACGTGCCGGCCGGCGTGGGCCTGCGAGGCCACGTGGGCAACTTCACCGTGGACGCGCGCGCCAACTACAACTTCCTCTTCGACAAGGACTTCGCTCCGGGCATCGACTCCGGCGGCGGCGACTTCGACGGGGGCGGCAGCTACCAGGGCACCGTCAGCGTGGGCGGTACCTTCTGAGGTGCACCCCTGACGCCTTCACACAGGGCGAAGCAGTGGCGCGGTGCCCGGTAGCCAACGGGCCCGCGCCGCTGTGTTTTCAGGTGCGGCGCGCGGGGCACCCGCGGGTTAAGGTGAAACCTTCCACTGCAACAGGAGAGGGAATGAGCCTGAAGGTCGAGGATTCGAAGGTGGGCACCGGGACGGAGGCCACCGCTGGCAAGTCGGTCACCGTGCACTACGTGGGGACGCTGACGAACGGCCAGAAGTTCGACAGCAGCCGGGACCGGGGCCAGGGCTTCACGTTCCGTCTCGGTGCGGGTCAGGTCATCCAGGGTTGGGACCAGGGTGTGGCGGGCATGAAGGTGGGCGGCGTGCGCAAGCTCACCATCCCCCCGGAGCTCGGCTACGGCTCGCGCGGCGCGGGCGGCGTCATCCCGCCCAACGCCACCCTGGTGTTCGAGGTGGAGCTGCTGGACGTCCGCTGAAGTCATGCCCCGCTGACGGCGGGGAGAAACGAGGGCCGTCATGGCGACGGTGGAAATCACCAAGGACAACTTCAAGGATACCGTCGGCAAGGACGGCATCGTCATCCTGGACTGGTGGGCGTCGTGGTGCGGCCCGTGCCGCCTCTTCGCGCCCACCTTCGAGACGTCATCCGGCAAGCACCCGGACATCGTCTTCGGGAAGATAGATACCGAGGCGCAGCCGGAGCTCTCCGGGGCTTTTGAAATCCGCTCCATTCCCACCCTCATGGTGTTCCGTGACGGCATCCTCCTGTTCGAGCAGGCGGGGGCGCTGCCGGCCGCCGCGCTGGAGGACCTGGTCCGTCAGGTGCGGGGCTTGGACATGGCGCAGGTGAAGAAGGAGATCGAAGAGCGCCGGGGCAAGGAAGCGCCCAAGGCCTGAGCGGCCTGGCTTCGCGCGGGCGGATGGAGGTCGGTCCGCTCGCGTGAAGTGTGGCGGCTCACCAGTGGATGAGCAGGGAGAAGTCCTTGTAGGGCGGCTCGCCCGACTCCAGCTCGACGCGGAAGCGGCGCTCGGGGTTGGTCTGCAGGAGGCCGCTGCGCACCAGGCCGCTGCACCACGCGGGGCCGAAGAACTCGTCCTTGAAGCTCAGGCGCGCGGTGGTGTCGGAGACGCGCTCGTACTCGCGCTCGCCGAAGGTGCTGGTCGCGCCCGCCAGGCCCGAGCCCACGGACAGGCCGCGGTGCGGGTCCTCGCCGGTGATGGCCATGACCATCTCGCCCACGGGGGCGGAGAAGACGTGGGAGGCGGCGGTGAAGGACAGCTGCTCCACGGCGGCCGCGTAGTCCTCGCCCAGCTTCGCTCCCACGGACAGGGCGCCCTCGTGGAGCAGCGCCAGGTAGTCGCTGGCGGGCCGGTGGGTGGGCGCGCCGCGCGCGGGGACGGAGGGGATGGGGGCTTGGGCGGCGATGGCGAGTGACTGGCCCATCCTCCTGGCGATGCTCTCCCTGAGACAGTGGACGAACAGGTCGAGCACCAGGTGTTCGGGACGGCAGAGAGCCATGCGGGCTTGCAGGTGCGCGGGAGAGTCCATGTCACTTTCCTAGCGGCGCCCGGTGGGACAAGTCCAGGGGGGCAGGGTCGTCCGCGGGTCGCTCCGTCATTTGGCGACCGTGCAAACCCCTCCGCCGTTGAGGTGGGCCTGGTCGACGATGCTCTGGGTGACGAATTGCTGCAGCGTGCGCACATCGTGGGCGCCGGGGAGATACACCACGGGTTGACCCGCCGCGTCGCGCAGCTCGCCTCCGTCCCGACCTCGCAGGTCGGTGAGCAGCTGGGAGGCGAGTCCCTCCGGAGTGATGAGGTTGCCCTCGGTCGCCGTGGCGGCGATGGCGTCGAAGCGCAGCTGCACGCCCCGGTGGGTCCCGAGCCGGTCGTAGAACATGTGTTCGGCGTGGATGGTGACCTCCACGTCCGCGCGTGAGCCCTCGGGGACGATGATGCCCTGGGTGCCGTCCACCCCGTTGATGCAGTCCACCATGCGCGCGTCGACGGGGAAGCCCATCCGGAAGTCGAACACACCCACACCGGACTTCACCGCGCGCCCCTCCACCCAGTAGCTGAAGCCGCGCTCGCGCATCCTCCGCAGGTCCTCGGCGGAGACCTGTCCGTCCGCCAGCTCGGTGCCGTCGCGAGGAGGACTGACGCGGAAGCCCACGTCCCAGCGGCCCGCGGGCAGGCCCGCGAGTTCGGTGAGCGGGATGTCTCCTTTCTGCACGTCCACCAGCACGTGGCGCGGGCTGTCGCGCACCTCGCCGGACGCGGACGTCAGGCGCACCTCGCCCAGGGACACCAGGTACTTGGTGAACTGCACGGACCAGCCGTCCTGGAAGAGGGTGTCCGGCAGGCCGCGCTGGGTGCCGTCCCCGCCGCTCATCGTCACGCGCACGTCTCCGGTGGCCACGTTGTCGCAGCCCGCGAACAGCAGGGGGGCGAGCGCGCAGAGCAGGAGACCGCTCAGGTTCATTCTCATGTTTCTGGGGTGTATATGTAACCAAGTTGCGATTCAAGCGGGCTCGTTGTATCTGCGAGCGGTCGACGTTCGCGGTGGCGGGTGCCGCCGGATTCAGGAGTGAGGGCCTCGCCGTGTGGATTGCGATGCTGGTGATGTGTGCGATGGGGGCGCTGGAGGAGGTGCCCATCACACCGCCGGTTCCGGTGGAGGCGGCGGCGCCGTCGATGCCCGTGGATGCGCCGGTGTTGGAGCGGCCGGCGACGGTGGTGTTGCGGCTGACCATCGACGAGGCGGGGGAGGTGTCGCGCGCGGAGGTGCAGTCCTCGGCGGGGCGGGTGTTCGACCGGGCGGCGATGGAGGCAGCGGTGCGGTGGCGCTTCCAGCCGGCGCGGCGGGGTGAGGCGCCGCTCGAGGTGCGGGTGGATGTGCCGGTGCACTTCGTGCCGGAGGCAGCGGGTGGCGTGGGGGCGCACCATCATGGTGAGGCGATGGCCGCCACGGCGGTGCCGGCGCGAGGGAGTGGAGCGACGGGCGACCGTTCTTCGGTGGCTGGCGCTGAATCGCCGAGCGATGAGCCCGGCTCCGCGACGGCGTCCCGCTCGCCGCGGGGAGCTTCGGTTCGAAGCTCGGCGGCTGGTGCTGTCGTGCCGAGCGATGAGCCCGGCTCCGCGACGGCGTCCCGCTCTTCGCGGGAGGCTTCGGCTCGAAGCGCGGCGACTGGCGCCGAATCGCCGAGCGATGAGCCCGGCTCCGCGAAGGCGTCACACCGGTCGATGGAGTCGTCGGCTCACGGCTCGGCGGCTGGTGATGCATCACCGAGCGATGCGACAAGCCTCGCGTCATCGACGCAAGCCGGCTCCGCTACGGGCGCTTTGGCCCTGGACGAATCGGAGGGTTCGGCCTCGTCTGGGGAGCAGGGCGCCACGACGGAGGCGAAGTCCTCCGAGCGGATCCTCTCCACCACCGTCCGCGACGTCGCCGCCGCGCCTCCGCCTGTCGCGGTGGGAGACTTCCATATCGAGGTGGGGCAGCTCGCGGACGTGCCGCGCAACTCGGCCTCCGACCTGATGCTGCTCGCGCCCGGCGTGATGCTCGCGAACCACGGTGGAGAAGGACACGCGGAGACGGTGTTCATCCGGGGCTTCGACGCGGGCGAGGGCAAGGACGTGGAGATGCGCCTCAACGGCGTGCCCCTCAACGAGGTCTCCCACGCGCACGGTCACGGCTACGCGGACACGTATTTCATCATCCCGGAGCTGGTGGACGCGCTGCGCGTCACCGAAGGCCCCTATGACGCGTCCCAGGGTGACTTCGGCGTGGCGGGCACGGTGGAGTACCAGCTCGGGCTGAAGCGCCGGGGGCTCACCACGTCGGTCAGCTATGGCAGCTTCGCCTCGCGTCGGCTCGCGCTGGTGTGGGGGCCGCCCGAGTCCAGTGAGGCCACCTTCGTGGGACTGCTCCTGCGTCAGGGCGACGGCTTCGGGCCGAATCGCTCCTACGCCAATGCGAGCGCCATGGCGCAGGTGGAGTTGTTGCTCGGTGATGACACCCGGCTGCGGTTGCTCGGCACGAGCTACGGCGCGCGCTTCGCCTCCGCGGGGGTGGTGCGAGAGACGGACGTGGTGGACTCGCGGCTGCCCTGCGCGCCGGACGCGGACTCGCAGTTCTTCTGCTTCTACGACGAGAACCAGGGCGGCGCGAGCCAGCGCCACATCGTCTCCGCGGAGCTCCAGTCGCGGCTGAAGCGCGGCGGAAGGCTGGTGCAGCAGGGGTACGTGGTGCTGCGCCAGACGCGCATCCGCGACAACTTCACGGGCTTCATGCAGGACACCCCGCCCGTCGGTCAGTCCCAGCGAGGCGACACGGCGGAGGGCTTCTATCGGGGCAACACGCTGGGCCTGCGCGGCCGGTACATCCCCGGTGTCACGCTGCTGGGTGAAGCCCGTCCGCTGGAGCTGGGCTACGTGGCCCGCTACGACGACGTGCGCGCGCGCTCACGCAGGCTGAGGGACAGCGGCGGCGCGCCCTACGCCACGCTCTACGACAACCAGGTGCGCACCACGAACCTGGGGGGCTACGCGTCCCTGCGCGTCCCTCTCCGTCCCTGGCTCACGCTGCGCGCGGGCCTGCGGCTGGACACGTTCCTGTTCGGCGTGGAGGACCTGAACCGTCCCGCGGTGGACCGGGATGGGCCTCGGCTCACGGACGAGTCTGTCGATGCCTATGGTTTCTTCGCCAGTCCCCGGGCCAGCGCGGAGGTGAAGCTGTCCCCCCGGCTCACGTGGATGACGAGCGCGGGGCTCGGCGCGCGCTCCAGTGACGCGGCCGCGCTGTCCGACGCGGAGCTGGCGCCGTATGCGCGGGTGGCCTCGGGAGAGACGGGACTCGGCTGGAGACTGGAGGGCGAGGGGCGGCCGTACACCCTGGAGGCGCGCGGTGCTGTCTTCGCGACCCGTGTGTCGCAGGACTTCGTCTTCGACGAGCGCCTGGGCCGCAACCAGCCCATCGGCGCGTCGCAGCGCCTGGGTGCCTTCGCCACGGGCCGCTTCGTGTGGAGTGAGTGGATGGACGTGCAGGCCTCCATCGCCTGGGCGAGAGCCACGCTGCCCACGCCCGGCGCGTCCGCGTGGAAGCTGTGGGACGGCGCGGTGATGCCGTACATCCCGGCGCTGCTGGGGCGGCTGGATGCGTCGGTGCGCGGCGACGTCACGCTCGCGGGGGAGCGGGTGGGGTGGAACGTGGCGCTGGGACACAGCGCCGTGGGGCCTCGGCCGCTTCCGCTCGACCGCTACAGCGCGCCCGTCTTCCTCTTCGATGTGGCCACACGCGCGCGCTGGAGCTGGGTGGAGTTCGGCGTGTCCGTGGAAAACGCGCTCGATACGCGCTGGCGTGAGACGGAGCTCAACTACGTCTCCAACTTCCGTGGCGCGGATGCACCTGCCTCGCTGCTCGCCACGCGGCACTTCACCGCCGGGCCTCCGCGCACCTTCCGCGGCACCCTCACGCTGTATCTGGACTTCGAGGAGGACTCTCCATGAGCTCGCCCACGCTTCCTCGCGCCACTAGCGAAGAGGCCTCGCCACACGAGGCGTCCCATCGCTCGCTCGGGCTTCCATGCGTCACCTCGCTCCCGAGCGAAGAGGCCTCGTTACTCCTCGCGCCCACGCCTCCTCGCGGTGTGCCGCGACCACGGGGCGGCACGTCTCCGCGCGACGTGTCCCGGTTCTCCCGCCGTGCCTTCACGCTGGGCCTGGGCGCGGCCCTCGCGGCGGGCGGTTCAGCCTGTGGACTTTCCGGCACGGGCGGTCGCGGCATCGTGTTCCACATGGGCCTGCGCACCGCGCCCGCGCCCGAGGCCACGCAGGTCGGCGAGTTCACCACGGACACGGGCTGGGGCGTGCGCCTCACCTCGGCGCGGATGGTGCTCGGGCCCATCTATCTCTTCGAGAACGCGTCCCCCCTCCAGCAACAGGCCCGCGGTGTCCTACGCTCGCTCCTGGACGTGCTCGTCCCCACGGCCCACGCGCACGACGGAGACTTCTTTTCCGGAGGCACGGTGCTCGGCGAGTGGGACCGCGAGGTGGTGTTCGACCTGCTCGCCCAGAATGACGCGCGGGTGCTCGGGCGCTCTCCGGGCATCGCGGGCCGTGCGCGCTCGTTCTCCCTGCTGCTCCAGCCGCCCTCACGGGCTTTGGGTGACGAGGGCGCCGCGCTGCAAGGACACTCCGTGCTGATGGACGGCACGGCCTTCCGGGGCGAGCAGCGCATCGCCTTCCGCGTCGCGCTCGACTTCCCTCCGCCCGTGGAGCTCCAGCGCGTGGACTTCGTGCCCATCGACGCGGACCTGGACGACGACGGCCTCTTCGTCGTGGAGGTCCGCCCCCATCAGTGGTTCCAGGGTGCGCACTTCGACCGGCTCCCTCCATCCACCGAGGGGCTCCCGGTGGATGTGACACCCGAGACGCAGGTGCACCGCGCGTTGTCCGTCAACGTGCGGCGCTTCACCGCCTTCTCGGGGGCATGGGAGCCGGGCTTCACGTCATGAGGTGCTCGCGCCACCGGGCACGGGCGACGCGCTCCGGCTGCTCACTCGCGAGATGCTCAGCCACACGAGCGTCACCGCGAGCCAACCCACGGTGAGCGCCCGCCACGACATGGGCGCGTTCGCCTGGACGAGCCACAACGTCACGGCGCCCCCCATGGCGAACACCCGCGCCATCTCCAGCGGCAGGCCCCAGCGCTTGGACTCCATCATCCCGCCCCACGCGGTGGCCATGCCCCAGAAGAAGACGCTGAGCATCAGCTTCTGCCAGCCCGCCAGCGGCGAGGCGTGGTGGCTGACCAGCAGCATGAAGGGCATCGACGCAATCATCTGGAAGACGAGGTAGCCACGGATGTTGGGCAGCTCGGTGGACTGGAACTTCACCTCGACGCCCGTCTGGTTCCACTTCGTCTCCACGCGGGCCGGCAGGTCCGCGGGGCGCCAGCCGGTGGGCATCACCCACAGCCGCAGCTTGTCCCACCAGCTGCGCGTCTTCACCGCGTCGCTGCACAGCTTCGCCCAGAACTGGAAGTTGATGACGGTGGGGTCCCACGTGTTGGGCGGCGTGGTGACGCCGTAGGAGCACTCCTCCGTCTCCTCCCGGTACGTGCCGAACATCTTGTCCCAGATGATGAGGAAGCCCGCGTAGTTCTTGTCGATGTAGACGTCATTGCGCGCGTGGTGCACGCGGTGGTGCGAGGGCGTGTTGAGCCAGGACTCAATCCACCGGGGCAGCTTGGGGATGACGCGGGTGTGGGGGATGAACTGGAGCACCAGGTGGAAGGCCACCATGGCGAGCACGGCCTCCGGCGAGAAGCCGATGACGACGAGCGGCCAGTAGAACAGGAACGAGAACAGCCGCTGGGTGACGCTGGCGCGCAGGGCCACCGCGTAGTTGAGCTCCTCGGTGGAGTGGTGCGGCGAGTGCGCGGCCCAGCCGATGTTGGTGCGGTGCCCGAAGCGGTGGAACCAGTAGAAGAGGAAGTCGACGCCCAGGAAGAGCCCGAGCAGGGCCCACGGTGACGTGCTGTCGATGCGCCACAGGGACAGCTCGCCCAGCAGCGTGAACAGGGGCAGCACCATCAGCGCCACGGCCACGTTGACGCACTGGTTGAGGACCGCGGTGCCCACGCTCGCGATGGAGTCCTGGAAGCTGTAGTAGCCGTTGCGCTTCGCCACGCAGTAGATGAACTCGCCCAGCGCCAGCGCGATGACGAAGGGCGTGGCGATGGCGTAGACGTTGATGGACATGCCCTCGGGTGTACGGCGCCCGGCTCGCTGGGCGCCTTAACCTGGGTTAACCTCGTCCCACCTACCCGTGAGATTCCCGACGCTCTACGAGCAGCTCGCCCCGCTCGGTCCCATTCCCCCGAGTGAATGGGAGCGCGCCGAGTCGTTCGCGAGGGAGCAGGCGGTGGAGCGCAAGGCCCACTTCCTGCGTCCCGGAGACCCGGCGGACCGCTTCGCCGTGGTGCTCCAGGGCGTGTTCCGCCTGGTGCGCGTCTCCGCGCGAGGCGGCGAGTCGGTGAAGGCGTTCCGCGCCGAGGGTGAGCTCCTGGGCGCCTACGCGGAGATGCTCCAACGTCAGCCGTCGATGACGTCCATCGAGGCGCTGGAGCCCGCGCGGGTGCTGGTGTTCCGCACCCAGGACTTCCAGGCGCTGGAGGAGGGCCACACGTGCTGGGTGCGCGTGGCGCGCCGCGTCGCCGAGCGGCACTTCCTGCTGAAGGAGCGCCGTGAGCAGGAGTTCCTGGAGCTGTCCGCGGAGGAGCGGCTGGACACCTTCTGGGCGGAGCACCCGCACCTGCGCGGCCGTGTACCGCAGCGCGACGTGGCGGCCTACCTGGGCATCACCGAGGTGGCCCTGAGCCGCATCATGTCCAGACGGCGCAAGCGCACCGAGTGAAGCCCGCACCCAGGGCTCACGCGGTGCGCTCATCCCTTCGAGGCGCGCTTCAGTACCGCTCGAAGACGAAGGTGAACTTCTCCAGCGGCGTCGGGCCGTAGGTGAGGCGCAGGAAGCGGTCACCGGCGGGCGCGGTGAACTTCAGCGTGTGGGTGATGGCGGGCAGGCAGACCTGCGGCGCGGGCGTCACCGTGGAGGGGACCACCGTCTCGGCCTCCGTCACGTCGTGCACCACGATGGGCACGTCCTGGTTCAGGTACAGGATGACCGGCCGGTCGCGCTCGTCCGAGACGACCTCCGAGTAGCCGAGGAACGCGGCGCCGTTCGCTGGGAGCGTCAGCTCGTAGAACTCGTGGGGCGCGTCCGTCGCGGGATACATGGCCGTGGGGGACGCGCCGGCCGTGAGGGTGACGGGGGCCTCCAGGAGCGCGTGGCCGCAGGCATGCTCGGTGACGCCGTCCCGCTCGCCCGTGGTGAAGTCGAGCCGTCCGTCACCCAGGCTCGCGTGCGCCGTGTCCAGCGCGTGGCCCGCCTGGTTGCGCAGGAGCGTGAGGTCCAGCGAGTAGCGGCTGTCCTCCTCCAGCGGCGGCAGGTCCGACTCCGGACGCGGGATGGAGACGGTGAGCGTCAGTGCGTCGTCGGACCAGGTCCCCGTCAGCGAGCGCGGCGCGTTGGCGGGCGTGGTCTGGTCCCGCAGCGTCACCCGGCCCTCCGCGACGTCCATCTTCTCGTTGAATGTCACGGTGACCAGCCGCCGCAGCGCCGTGTTCGTGCCGACCTTGTGCGTCTGCACGGGCAGCACGCCCGTGGCGCCCTCGGCCGGATTCGAGGACACGACATGGGGACGCGCCACGTCCTCGCCCACCCGGAACGAGAACCGGTGGGGCGCGGCCAGGGGATTGCCGGCCACGTCCCGATACCCGGAGACCGTGACCTCCACCCGCGCGCCGGCGCGAAGCGGTTGCGTGGGATGCGCGATGAGCGTGCGGCCCTGGTCCTCCCAGTGCCCCGTCTCCAGGGTGAGGGCGGCGTTGTCCTCGGTGGCGCTCACCGTGCCCGTGTCCCGCTGGACGGGCTCGCTGAAGCGCACGGTGATGGCGCTGCCGGGCGCCACGTCCACCGCGTCGGCTTCGGGGGTGGTGCCCGTCACCGTGGGCGGCGCGGTGTCGCCCGCGTCGGGGCCCGCGTCCGTCGTCGTGCCTCCATCCGGAGGCGTGGGCGTGGGGTCGTCATTGTCGCAGCCCGTCAGGGCCAGCAGGGCACAGGTGGTCAGCAGCGCGGTGGCGTGAGTGAAGCGCATCGTGGGTGTTACCTCGCGGGAGTGAGTCATGGAGCGCGGACGGCGGAGCACCCCGGATGTCTGGGGTGCCCCGCCGATGGAGCCTCGAGGGCTCGCGAGCTACGTGTTGGTGGAGGTCAGCAGTTGAAGATGGCGGGGTTGGTGTCGTCGCAGTCGAAGCGCGTCTTCGAGTAGCCGCTGTTCACCTCGCAGGCGAAGCGGTAGACGGGCGTGTTCACGCCGTAGCCATCGCCGTCCTGGTCGCGGTAGTAGCGGTCGCGGTTGTCGTAGAGGTACTCGGGGACGACGCCCACCTGGTTGCTCGAATGGGTGCCGGCGACGACGATGTACTCGCGGCCCACGATGAGGTCGTACACGTTCGCGCGGATCAACGAGCAGCCGGTCTGCGCGACGCTGGTGTCGGTGAGCAACTGCGACACCGGGTTGCCGGTGACGGTGTCCACCACGGTCAGGCTCACCGCCTTGTTCAGGTAGAACGCGACGGACTCCACCGTGCTCCCCGTCGACCTGGCGGTGGGGGTGTACGTCACCGAGCCCTCGGCGCCGGCCGGGAGGGTGAGGGTGTAGTGCTTGTGCGACGTGCTGATGTCCGGCGCGGTGTTCACGCGCGTGGCGCTGGCCGTCACGTTCACGTTGTCAGCGCTGTTGTTCGCGTGGAGGCACGTGTGCTCCGTCATGATGGTGTCGTCCACCGACTGGCACCCGGCCTCCAGCGGTTGCTCCGCCTGGCCCGTCGACTCCTGCTCCACGTCCTCCGTCGGTCCGCAGGCCGCGAGCGACAGGCCGAGCAACGCACCGCAGAGGGTCTGCTTCAGCATCTTCATGGGGATTTCCTTTCAAGGCCGGGCGCGACGCGCGGGCACCGAAGCGGCGTCCTGCGACACGCCACGGCGCCGATATTCATGTCTTAATAGTAACTCAGTTGCAATAACGGCGCGCACGATTTCCAGGAGTCGGCGCGTCTGGAGTTACTGGAGGTGCTCGATGACCATGCCGAGCTCGGAGAGCGAGGCGGGGCCGAGCGTGAGCGTGTATTGGACGCGGTCGGTCAGCTCGTAGCCGACCATGTGTTTCAGGCCCGAGCAGAAGTCACCGGTGGCCTTGGTGCCCGCGGGAGCCACCGTCTTCTGGACGGCGGTCTCCACGAGGGTGACGGGGACGTCCGGGGTGCTCAGGTAGACGACAAAGTTGCCGGAGGCGAAGGCCTTGTAGCTGAACGTGCCGGTGTACTGGCCATCCACCTCGCGCAGCTTCACGGTGTAGTACGTGTGGAAGTCGTCCACGCGAGGGTCGCGGGTGGTGGAGGCGGTGACGGTGACGAAGGGGCCGCTTTCGACGTGCCAGCAGGCGTGCTCGCCGTCGTCGCCGAAGTCGAAGCCCTCGCTGGGGACGTAGTTCGGGTCCGCGACGCAGGCGAGGCCGTCCTGCGCGGCCAGGTAGCCCTTGTTGCAGTGACACCAGTCACCCTCGGGCTCGCGGTGGATGTGGCCATGGGGCTCGCACGGGTCCCCCGAGGGCTCGGGCTTGGGTTCGGGCGGAGGGTCGTCGCCACCGCAGGCGGAGGTCGCCAGGGCGAGCGTGGCCAGGAGGGCACGGAGTTTCCAACGCATGGGGGAGCGCTCCACGAGGGCTCGAGAGGTGGATGTCATTGAGATGCGGGCCGGGAAGAAGGTCTTGAACGACGCTGCATGGGGCGGAAGTGCCCGGAACGATTCCAGGCACCCGCGGGTGTGAGGGGTTACTCCTCGTGGTGGTGACCGGCCTCCTCGACGATGAGCGAGAAGGAGGCGTTGCGGCGCAGCACGGAGCGGAACTCCAGGTAGTACTCGGTGTCGGCCTCGAGGTCCGCGAGGATGGTGGTCTTCAGCGCGCCGCAGACCTCGGCGGGGATTTCGTAGCGGCACTCACGCGCCACCTCGGTGCCGGTGGCCGCCTCGTAGATGCGCAGGCCGCGGTGACGCGACAGCAGGAAGGCGAACTCGCCGGACTCGTCCGGGAGGAACGAGACGCGGCCGGCCCAGCCCCAGGAGTTCGTGCTCCGCGGCAGGCTGATGTTGAACGTGGTGTGGGGCGCGCTGACGTCCACCAGCACGGGGGCGCCGAGGGCCGCGGCGGTGACGGGCTCGAAGGGGCCCATCTCCGCGTGGATGCACGCGTGCTCGATGACCTCGTCGAGCTCCTCCGGCTCGTCGCAGGAGGGCAGGGCGCCGAAGAGGAGCGCGGACTCGCTGGTGGACAGCGCCTCGGCCTGGACGGCCGGCTCCTCGGCGGTGGTGCCGCAGCCGGTGAGCAGGAGCGCGACGCTGGTGGCGAGCAGGGACTTGTGCAGCAGGGACTGGGGCTTCATCGGGGACTTCTCCTTGTTGTGGGTACCGCGGGTGTGTCGACTGCGAAGGGCGGTGGCTCAGGGTGTGTCCGGGCGCAGCACGACCCAGGTGGCCAGGACCTGGCCGGAGGCGAGGTGCTCGGCGGGCAGCTGCAGGTGCGCGGCGTTGCCCGGCAGGCGCAGCTCGGGCGTGAGGCGGAAGGCCGCGTCGTGCGTGGCCGCGTCCGGGAAGGTGACGCGCGTGACGCAGCCCGCGGCGAAGCAGCGCGGAGGCTCGGCCTCGACGGGCTGGATGCTCGTCGCCATCCGCTGTCGCCATGTGTCCAGCGCCTCGCGGGCCCCGGCGGTCCAGGGCTCCTGGCTTGCGCCCGAGGACTCCAGTGACGCGAGCACGGCGTCACGGCGCGCCTTGGGGTCGGCGGGGGCTTTGCGCAGGGCCTGGACGAGCATCTTGCGTGACTCGGAGAGGGGGCGGCGTGCGCGGATGGAGGGCGCGGGAAGGGGCTGCTCGAGGTCGGGCACCTCGAACTCCAGCGGCTCGGGCTCGTCGGGGAGCGGAGGCGGGGTGGGGGCGGAGGGCGGGGTGCGCGAGCGCGCAGTGGGCACGGGAGCAATCGCGACCGGCTCCTCCCGGCGCGCGGGCTCGACGTGGAAGTCCTGGGGTTCCACGGGTGTCGTGGGGAGGTCGGGGAGTCGCAACAGCGCGGACGCGACGCACGCGAGCGCGAGCCCCGCCACTCCCACGCTCCAGATGAGTCGCTTCATCGCTCCGCTCCCGCTCCAGGACCGTGGTCAGTCCCCGCGAACCTCGCAAATATGCAACTGAGATCTAAAAGTAATCAAGTTGCATTTACAGGTCATGGCTCCAGCCTGACCCGAGGGGTGGGCGCGTCGGGACCCGGTGCTGAGTCGAGTGGGGAGGAGCCGTCAGCCCCGTTTGCGTTGACGGGGCATGGCTCCGGCGTGGCCCGAGAGGTGGGCGAGTCGGGCCCCGGTGCGGGAGCGTGTTGGGAGGCGCCGCGAACTCCGTGATGGGTGGCGGTGCGCACTCGCGGCCGGTGGACTTGCGCGGCGTCGGGGGCGCGCCGCGACGCGCGTCACGCGCACGACGTGCCCGCGCTGCTCACGCGAATGCGCGGTGACTTGTTCCGGACGGTGAGGTCACCGTCGGACGCTCGCGGAGGGGCGGCACCTCGGGATGCGGGGCGCACGTGTCCTGGCGGCGATGTTCATGTGGATGCGGGAGGCTGCTCCATCTGGAGTGGCAACCGTCCGGTGCTCGCGGAGCGAGGGCGCCACATCGGGAGGCCGCGTGGGTCGCCCTGTCCGCGACGCTGCACGAGTGCAGGGGCGGGTCCGTCCGGAGGGCACACGTCGTGCGCGCGAACAGACGTCATCTCGGGATGCGTGAGCATCGCGCACGCCGTGACGCCCATGCTCGTGAGCGGAGGGCTGGCATCCATCGGGCAGGGCCGTCGAGGCGCGGGGCCGCCGGGAGCGCTCACCCGGCACACCCTCGTCGAGGAACACTCAGGTCGACGGGAGCCAGGACATCACCGAGCTTCGCGCTCGGGTGCGACAGGAAGGCGCCGGACCCAGGATGGCCGGCGCCCCACGGAACTCAGGCCGCGTTGGCGGTGACGCCTACGTCCTCGACGGCGGCGAGTCGAGGTCGATGCGCCTGGGCCCGGTGGTTCGCCTCGGCCTCTTCAGCGGCCTGCTCCTCGGCGCGGTTCCAGCAGCCCAGCGCCTCCACCCAGCCCTCGAGCAAATCCATCAGCGCGCTGCGCTGCTCGCCGCCCAGTGGCATCAACAGGCGCGCCATGCGCTCCTGCACCACCGAGTCCGCGTTCTCCGCAAGCGCCCGTCCCTGCTCGGTGAGCCGCACGCGCACGCGCCGACGGTCATGCCGCACCGAGCGCTCGCGCTGCACGAGCTTCGCATCCTCCAACCGGTCCAGCAGCCGGCTCAGTCGGGGCAGGGCGATGCCGCCCAGGCGGTCGGCGAGCACGTTGACGGGCAGCAGGCTCTCGGCCTTCAACCACCAGATGGCCTGGACCTCCATGGGGTCCAGCTCATGGTGAGGCAAGGCACCCAGGGGACTGGCGAGCGCGCCACACCGCGCTACGTCGATGACCAGGTTCCGTAACCGCGCCACCTGAACACGCACTTCCGCCGAAAGCTCGGTCATCTTCGTGCCTCCGCCTCACGGACACCGTCTCCCCAGTCCGGCCCTTGGGAGTGCGTCGGTCGTCCGCCATGAATGGAGGGCTTTCGCCCCCTGCTTGGGGACGTGAACGTGGCGGCGAAGGAGGCATATCGGACCCGTTGGAATATTTCCGGATCCGCGGGGAAGCCCTCACCCCGCCTGCTGGGGGCGCTGGGCCTTGGCCTTGGCGTGGGCCTTGTCGAAGCCCTCGTAGAAGCGCACGGCCTGCTCACCCACGCGCTGGATGTGCTGGTTGTTGAAGTACGCGGTGATGGGGGCGGCGACCAGCGGCATGGCCCGTCCCAGCGTGTGCATCCCGCCCTTCTCCAGCACCATCGCCGCCAGCTTCCCCATCACCTTGGGGCTGGAGCGCTGCACGGGGCCCAGGCCGTTGGCGTAGCCGAACAAATCCAACATCTCCCCCCGGGCGCGCTCGCTCTTGAGGTTCACCTTGTAGAGCGTGGCCACGTCCGTGAGCAGGATGATCTGCAGATAGGACATGAACAGCAGGTCCGCCGGCAGGGCCACCAGGCCGAAGACGCCGCTGATGCCGCCCACCATGCTGGCCAGGTTCTTCTTGTCGTCCACCAGACGTTGGGCCAGCTCCCGGGTGTCCGCGCGGGGGTAGCGCTTCTCCAGCTCCGCCACCCGCACCCGGGCCCGCTTCGTCTCCTGCAGGACGATGTCCGACAGCCGCGCCGAGCCGAGCTTCTTGAGCTCCGCCGGGGTCAGCTTCTTCATGAAGGCCAGCCGCTCGGCCACGCTGTCGTAGAAGGCCATGAGGTGCGTCTCCCGCCTCGGGTTGTCCCGGGTCCTCTAATAACCCCGCTCGGAGAGGTAGAGGTCCACCAGCGCGCCTTCCTCGTACCAGGCGTGGCGCATCTCCGCGTTGAACCAGCGCGAGTCCGGCTTCGCCCCGCGCACCTCCAGCTTCACCTGGTTGGGCGACGTGTCGATGACCGCCGCGCGCGCCTTGCACGCGTAGCCGGGCTCCTCGCCGTAGCCACCCTCCAGGCAGACCTCGTCACCGACCGACAGGCGCCGCGTGTACTCGGTGGCCAGGTAGAGCGCCTCGTCGCAGTGGCCGCGCACCGAGGACTTCCCATGGCCTTGGCACCGCGTCTGGGGCGGCGCCTTGATGACGGGGATGGCCCCGTAGAGAGGGTCTTCGTCGTTGGGGTTGGGCCGGAACGAGCCCACCCCGGAACATCCGGAGAGTCCCAGCGCGAACACGCTGACTCCCGCCCACAGCCGCCTCATCGTGATGGTGCCTCCGGGGCCATGGGCCCCCCTCTAAAGGGAGGGGAGAGCATGGCAAAAGGCGCGCGGAGGCGAAAGCCGACGACGGGAGGACGCCTGCCCTCAGGCAATCCGGCGAGCGGGCCCCGGAATCTCCTCCGTCTGGCCGGGGACGATCCGGTTGGCCGCGTCGACGAAGACGACCTTGGGCTTCCACTCCCGGGCCTCGGCGTCCTCCACCTCGGCGAAGGTCGCGATGATGACCAGGTCGCCGGGCTTGTTGAGGTGCGCGGCGGCGCCGTTGATGCAGATGACGCCGCTGCCGGGCTCACCCTCGAGGGCGTACGTCTCCAGGCGCGTGCCCTGGGTGACGTTCCAGATGGCCACCTTCTCGTTGGCGATGATGTCCGCCGCACGCAGGAGGTTCAGGTCGATGGTGACCGAGCCCTCGTAGTCGAGGTCGGCCTGGGTCACCGTCGCGCGGTGGATCTTGGACTTGAAGAGGATGCGGCGCATGGCGTGTGTCCCACGAAGGGCGCCCAACCGTAACGGCTGTGACGCCCTGGGACAACCTTCAGGTGCGCCCCTGCCCGCCCGGCGCCCGGACGGGCGTCATTTCACGATGTTGACCAGCTGGCTCAGGTTCAGCGGGACGGACTGCGAGTCCGAGGTCAGCTTGCCGTCCAGGCTCAGCTTGGCGTTGCCCCCCGAGCGCAGGGCCACGGCGGCGGAGGCGGCCCGGGCGAAGTTGATGGTGAGCGGCAGCGTCACCTGCTTCGTCCCGCTGCCGTCGAGCATGCCCAGGTTGCCGGTGGACAGCGTACCCACATCCGCGCCGGCGACCTTGAGCGCGCCGGTGATTCCGGCGACGGGCAGGGGGAAGCTGTTGCGGTTGGTGATGGCCAGGGGGAACTCGACGGTGGCGCTGGTCAGCCCGATGTTGGTGATGCGCGGGGGCTGGAAGGCGACCTGGGGAATCTTGGGAACGTCGAACGCGCCCTCCTTCTGGAGGGGGAAGGAGAGCACGCCGATGGGCGTCTGCACGCCGACGCTGCCCTGGGCCTTGTAGGCGGCGCGGTCCTTGTTGAGGAAGGTCTCCACCACGGGGACGATGTCCGCGAAGCGCACGTTGGCGGGGAAGACCAGCTCGCTCCTGCCATTGGCCTTGAGGTTCAGGCCCTTGCGAGGCTTGCCGGCCACCACCTGCTTGCCCTCGACGAAGAACGAGTAGTCCACCGAGGCCAGCTCCAGACCGAAGCCGTTGGGGTTGTTGACCTCGTAGACCAGGTCGACGGTGGCGTCGGAGAGCGACGCGCTGGACAGCCGCGCCGTCTTGAAGGTGAGGGTGGGCTTCTTGAAGGCCTTCTTCAGCGCGCTCTGCAGGCCAGCGCAGCCGGCGAGCGTGGTGAAGCAGAGGGCGAACAGGACGAGGGCGACGCGTTTCATCGTGGGCATGGGCGTATCACCAGACGGCCGCGACCGCGTGGGATTCACGCTCGGGCGGTGTCGATGCAATCACTGGCGGGGGCGGGTGTACTAGGAGGCGGCAGGTGTTAAAGGTCGGTGCGCCCGCACCCTACAGGGAGACACACTTGGCCGGGGCCCATACCCACATCTGCTCCATCCGCCGCCTGGCCTGGGTCCTCGGACTCGTGGCGCTGGCGGCCTGCTCGCGCGGAGGCTCATCCTCCCAGGCGCGCACCTTGAAGCTCGAGCCCTGCCAGCTGGAGGGGCTGGCGCCCCAGGCGCAGTGCGGCACGCTGGAGGTCTTCGAGAACCAGGAGACGAAGACGGGCCGCAAGCTGTCCCTGCGCGTGGCGGTGGTGCCTGCGCTGGCGGCGCAGCCCCAGCCCGACCCCCTGGTGTTCCTGGCGGGAGGGCCCGGGCAGGCGGCCACCCGGCTGGGCGCCGTGCTGCGCGCGGTGGAGCCCATCCGCCGCCAGCGCGACATCGTGCTGGTGGACATGCGCGGCACGGGGGACTCGAGCCCGCTGGACTGCGAGGTCCTCCCGAAGGACGACGCCGCGCTGGCCGAGTACTTCAAGGAAGACGACCTGGCGCCGCGCATCCGCGCGTGCCGGGAGCGCTGGGACGCGGACGTGCGGCAGTACACCACGCCCATCGCCATGGCGGACCTGGACGAGGTGCGCGCGGCGCTGGGGTACGAGAAGCTCAACCTCTGGGGCGGCTCCTACGGCACGCGCGCGGCGCTGGTGTACATGCGCCAGTACCCGGAGCGGGTGCGCACCGCCATCCTGGACGGCGTGGCGCCCATGGGGTTGTACCTGCCGCTGTACATGCCTCGCGACGCGCAGCGCTCGCTGGACCTGCTCTTGGCCCACTGTGAGAAGGATACGGCCTGCGAGAAGACCTTTCCCCGGCTGCGCGCGCGCACGGAAGGACTGCTGGAGCAGCTCTCCCAGGCGCCGGTGCGGGTGAGGGTGCCCCATCCGCGCACGGGCGTGCCGGAGGACATCGTGCTGACGCGCCAGGCCTTCGTCGGGGCGCTGTTCGGGCTGCTGTACAGCGCGGAGGACTCGTCGCTGGTGCCGCTGATGCTGGACCGGGTGACGCAGGGCGACTGGGCGCCGCTCGTGGCGCTGACCGTGGGACGCGGCGAGCGGACGGAGAAGGTGATGAGCCGGGGGCTGCAGCTGGCCGTCATCTGCGCGGAGGACGCCCCGTTCCTGGACCCGGCCGCGCTGGAGCGCGAGGCGAAGGGGACGTGGTTCGGCGCGGGGATGGGCCAGGAGATGATGAAGGCGTGCGAGGGCTGGCCGAAGGCGACGCTGCCCGAGGGCTTCCGCGAGGCGGTGGTGTCGGACGTGCCCACGCTGCTGCTCTCCGGAGAGCTGGACCCGGTGACGCCTCCGGCCTGGGCGGAGGAGGCGAAGCGCACGCTGAAGAACAGCCTGCACGTGGAGGTCCCGGGCGTGGGGCACAACACGCTGGGGGTCGACTGCGTGCGCAAGCTGATGGTGGACCTGGTGGCCAACGGTCGGGTGGACACGCTGAAGCCCGCGTGCGGCGCGGGACTCGCCAGGCCGCCCTTCTTCACGTCCTTCGCCGGACCGGTACCCTGAGGACGCGACGCGGATGATTCGAGCGACGAATCTGCACAAGCGGTTTGGCGCCGTGACGGCGGTGGAGGATGTGTCCTTCACCGCCGAGGACGGGATGATTACAGGGCTGCTCGGCCCCAACGGCGCGGGCAAGACGACGACGCTGCGGATGCTCTACACGCTGGTGCGCCCGGACAAGGGCACCGCGGTGGTGGACGACGTGGACGTGGTGGCGCGGCCCCAGGATGCGCGCCGGGGGCTGGGCGTGCTGCCGGACACGCGAGGCCTGTACCCGCGGCTCACCGCGCGCGAGCACGCGCGCTACTTCGGGGAGCTGCACGGGCTGTCGGGCGCGGCGCTCGACAAGCGCGTGGACGAGCTGGTGGACCTGCTGGACATGAAGGACATCGTCGACCGGCGGGTGGAGGGCTTCAGCCAGGGCGAGCGGGTGAAGGTGGCGCTGGCGCGGGCGCTGGTGCACGGGCCCCGCAACGTGCTGCTGGATGAGCCGACCAACGGCCTGGATGTGATGAGCACGCGCGCGGTGCGCACGCTCCTGCGTCGGCTGCGGGACGAGGGGCGGTGCATCGTCTTCTCCAGCCACGTCATGCAGGAGGTCGCCGCGCTGTGCGAGCGCGTCGTCGTGGTGGCGCATGGGCGGGTGGTGGCGGACGGGACGCCGGAGGCGCTGCGGCAGGCCACCGGCAAGGACAGCCTGGAAGAGGCCTTCGTGGCGACCATCGGCAGTGAGCAGGGGTTGATGCAATGAGACGGCTGGTGGGCAGTGTCCTGCGCAAGGAGCTGACGGACCACGTCCGGGACCGGCGCACGCTCAGCTCCTCGCTCCTGTGGGCGGTGTTCGGTCCGCTGGTGTTCCTGGCGACCTTCCAGCTCATGTCCAACATGATGCGGGACAAGCCGCTGGAGCTGCCCGTGGTGGGCCGGCAGCACGCGCCCAGCCTGATGGCGTTCCTGGAGCGCCAGGGCGTGACGCTGAAGGAGGCTCCCTCGGACTACGAGGCGCGCGTGCGCACCGGCGTGCTGGACGTGGTGCTGGTGGTGCCGGAGGGCTACGGCCGGGACTTCTCCACCGGGCGCACCGCGGACGTGAGCCTCATCATGGACAGCTCGCGCACGGCGGCCCGCAAGTCGGTGCAGCGCGCGCGGATGATGGTGGAGATCTACTCGCGGCAGGTGGGCGACCAGCGGCTGTACGCGCGCGGCATGGCGCCGGAGCTGGCGATGCCGGTGGACGTGGAGGAGCTGGACCTGTCCACGCCCGAGCGCACCGCGGCCACGCTGTTCAACATGCTGCCGCTCTTCCTGGTGATGGCCACCTTCACGGGCGGCCTGCAGGTGGCGAGCGACACCATGGCGGGTGAGCGCGAGCGTGGCTCGCTGGAGCCGCTGCTCCTCAACCCGGCCCCGCGCGGGGCGCTGGTGGCGGGCAAGTGGCTGGCCACGGTGACGATGGCGGCGAGCACGGTGCTGGTGTCGCTCCTGGGCTTCGTGCTGGTGGTGCGCGCGGTGCCGCTGGAGGAGCTGGG
Source organism: Myxococcus fulvus (assembly GCF_900111765.1). The sequence goes on along the minus strand of NZ_FOIB01000004.1, from coordinate 724,796 downwards.
GCTCAAGGCGCGCATGGACGCGCCCATCGTCCTGGGGATGGTGCTGGCGGTGCTGCCGCTGACGCTGGCGGCCTCGGCGGTGCAGCTGTGGGTGTCCACCTATGCGCGCTCGTTCAAGGAGTCGCAGACGTACCTGAGCCTGCTGACGGTGGTGCCGACGCTGCCGGGCATGTTGCTGGCGATGTCGCCGGTGCAGACGCAGACGTGGATGTTCGCGGTGCCGGTGGCGGGGCAGCAGATGCTCGCGGCCGAGGTGATGCGGGGCGAGGCGCTGGGGCCGCTGCCCTTCCTGCTCGCGGCGGCGTCCAGTGTGCTGCTGGCGCTGGTGGGCCTGCGTGTCACCACGGGGCTGTTGTCGAAGGAGAAAATCGTCTTCGGCCGGGCGTGAGCGGGCCCGGGCAGTGTCGTCGAGGCGTCGGTTGGGGATGGGGGCTGGCCGACGCCGGGTGACATCGGCGGGAGGTTGGCCTCCAATGGGGTGTGATGACACCTGAGAGAGAAGCCCTCCTGCCCCTCGCCCCGGCCTCCGTGGCCACCGCCAAGGGCGAGCCCCGATTCGGCACGTACCAGGGTGAGCTGCCCGAGGTGGACCTGCCCAGGCTGCTGGGTCGCTGGGCGCCCGAGCGCACCACGCGGCTGCTCAAGCGCAAGCGGTGGCACTACACCTTCACGGCGACGCCGGAGGTGGCCGCGCTCTTCGCGGTGGTGGACCTGGGTTATTCGGCGAGCGCGTTCGCGGTGGCGTTGGATTTGCGCGAGCGCAAGCCGCTGTGTGACGTGAGCTTCCTGGGGGTTCCCTGGCCCATGGTGTCGCTGGGGGACAAGCCCGGCGCGGGGCTCGACGCGTCGTTCCGCACGTTGGGTGGGAAGCTGGCCATCCGTCGGGGCGAGGAGGACGAGCGCTACCAGGTGGAGGTGGACGTCAGCCGGGTGCGCACGGGCAGCCTCAACACGTTCCAGTGGAATGGGGAGATGTTGGTGGCGGGCGGGCCTCCCGCGCTGACGGTGATTGCGCCGGTGCAGGGGGACGGGCTCGTCAACGTCACGATGAAGCGCAACGGGCTCTTGTCCTTCGGCAGCCTGGAGGCGGGCGGCAAGCGCTTCCGGTTGGACGGGGGCGTGGGCGGCATCGACTACACGCAGGGGTATCTGGCGCGGCACACGGCGTGGCGCTGGGCGTTCGCGGCGGGCCGGCTGGCGGATGGGACGCCGGTGGGGCTGAACCTCGTGGAGGGCTTCAACGAGACGGCGACCGAGGCGAACGAGAACGCCTTCTGGCTGGGGGACCGGCTGTATCCGCTGGCGCGCGCGCGGTTCGAGTACGACACGAAGGATTTGCTCGGGCCGTGGCGGATGACGACGGTGGATGGCGCGGTGGACCTGCGCTTCACGCCGTTCTACGTGCACCGCGAGGAGCGCAACCTGCGGCTCATCATCAGCCACTTCGCCCAGCCGGTGGGCTTCTTCGACGGCACGGTGACGGTGGGGGGGCGGACGCACCAGCTCTCGCACGTCCCCGGCGTGAGCGAGGACCAGGACATGCTCTGGTGAGGTCGAGGGGCGTGCGCCCGGGCTCGCATCGTGCGTGGAGCCCGGGGCGGGAGGCGCTAGGCTGGGAGGCCCACGCCGTTGGTCCGGAGTGAGCCCATGTCGTCGTGTCCGCACTGCGGTCAGCCGCTTTCCGATGCTCGCGTCTTCGCGTGCCCGTCCTGTGGCCAGAGCGTGGGGGCCTCCGCGCGGGGAACGGAGCTGCCCGACGATGCCTCGGAGTCCGCGCGCCGGGCCGCCGAGGCCACGGGGCGCGCGGTGCGCACGGTGCTCGAGGACCCTCGGCTGCGTGAGCGGCTCCCTGGGGGCTCGTTGCCGCTGCTCGGCTCGGGGCTCGTCGCCGCGGCGGTGTTGCTGCCGGGACTTCCCTTCATCAGCGGGACGATTGGCATCCCGTGGTCGGTGGTGATGCTGGGCGGGAGCCTCCTGCTGGGGGCTCGGGAGTGGAGCGCGGCGGGGCGACCTGTTCCTCCGCTGCTGGAGCAGCTCGCGCGGATGGCCACGTCCGCCACGTTCCTGTTGCTCTACACGTCGTTGGTCATCACCTTCGCGTTCCTCTCGCTCGGCTTCGGGTTGGTGCCGCTGGTCTGGGTCGCGGCCGCGGTGGTGCTCGGGTATGTGCAGTGGCGCGTGTTCCAGGCGTCGGCCGCCGCGCTGCCGGAGCTGCGTCCCGCGCCTGGGGCCGCGCGGTTGAAGCTCTGGGTGCTCAGCGGCGCGGCCGTGTGCGCGGTGTCGCTGCTGCTCACGTGGGGCTCGGGGATGCGGACGTGGACGTCGCTGGGAGGCTACGGCTACGACAACAACCTCGTGCACGAGGTGGACAGCACCGGCCGCTCCACGGGGCACTCGTACATCGAGGGCCGTTATGGGTGGCAGCCGGGCATCACCAACACGTTCACCTCGTTCGCGACGTCCGGGCGTGCCCGGCCTGGAGCGCCGCTGGTCGTCATGGCGCTGATGTCGCTCGCCATGCTGGCCGCCGTGCCTCGGCTCCGCGAGGCCATCCCGTCCCAGACGCCCTATATCCTGGCGGGCGCCATCACCGTGTGGGGGCTGCTGGGCCTGTCGATGCGACTGGGGCCGCTGGTCTTCCTGGCGGGAGCGTTGGCCATCGACTTCGCCCTGTACCAGGCCCACCGCGCGGAGAACGCGCGGGAGGAGCCTCCACCCGGGAACGGCGACTCATCGAACTCCGGCCCGACGAGCACCTGAGACACGGGCCCGCTGTCATGGCGAGCCCGTGGGTCTCACTTGCCCGCGCGGCGTGACTCGACGATGGCTTTGAACGAGCGGCTGCGCAGTTCGTCCAGCGTGAGCCCCGTGGCGAGCACTTCTTCCTGGCTGAGCGCGCCACAGCTCGAGCCGCGCAGGAAGAAGTTGAGCAGGCCCTGGCCCGTCGCCGCGTCGTCGAACACGTCGCCCACCAGCGTCGCCTGCGCCGCCTTCTCCATGAAGGCCTTGAGCCGCCGCGTGGCCGCGTCCAGTCCTTCGAGGAAGAACGCATACACGGCCGCGTAGCGCACCGGGAGCTGGGCCGGATGCAAATCCCACCCCTGATACCACCCGCGCTCCAGCGAGTGCCGGATGTGGCGATACGACATCTGCCACACCCGCTGCACCGCCTCCGCGTTCTCCCTCAACTGCGTGGGCAAGAGCGCCGTGTCTGCCTGCTTGCGATGCGGAGGCACCGGCATGACGTTCGTCGCGCCGTCCGCCATCTGGATGCCCGTGCCCGCGAGCGACACCTGCACCAAATCCCGCAGGAAGTCACAGGCCGGGTGCAGCATGCTCTGCACATGCGCGCTGACGCTGAGCGCCGCCGTGTAGTCATACAACCCCAGGTGCACGCTGGAGCATCGCCCCGCCCCCGCGGCCACCAGCGCCGACAGGTGCAGCTTCCCCTCCCGGTCGAACAGGGCCTGCGGCGTCTCCACCATCAACTCCAGCCCCAGCGCTCCCTTCTCCAGGCCGTGCTCCGTCTCCAGCACCTCCAGGATGCGCGCGAGCGCGGCCACCTGCTCCGGCAACGCGACCTTGGGCAGCGTGACGACAAACGACGGCGGCAGCTTCCCACCGCTCTGCTCCAACAACGTCGTGACGAACAGGTCCAACGTGCGCGACGCCCGCTCGAACAGCTCCTCGCTGAACGACTTCACCCGGATGCCGATGAAGGGCGGCAACGTCCCCTGCGCGAGCCCCCGTGCCAGCTCCTTCGCGGCGGAGACGGCGTGGCCATCCTCCTCCGCGTCGGAGCGGTGGCCGTAGCCGTCCTCGAAGTCGATGCGGTAGTCCTCCACCGGCTCACGCTGGAGCTTGTCCACCACGCGCTCGTACACGCGCTGGGCGAACCTCCCTCGCTGGGGCAAGCCCAGCCCGTGCGCGAGCTCCGCCGCGTCCGGCGCATAGTCCTTCAGCGCGCCGAGGGCCAGATCGCCCAGCTTCCGCGCCGCCTCCGCGCGGAAGAGGTGCGCGCCGCCGTACACGACGTGCACCGGCTGGCGACGGGGGGAGTCCCCCGGATACGTGCGTGAGAGCTCGGCGTTGGCTCGCCGGAGGGACTCACGCACGCTGGAGAGGCTGTTGGGTGTCAGGGTGGTCTTCATCGAGTGCCTCTCGAATGGCTGCTCACGCTACGGCTGGCGCTTGAGCCAGGCGCTGACCTCCGGACCGCAGCGCTCCCGCAGCTCCACGTCCTGCGACAGCCGCTCCAGCGTCTGCGCCGTGGCCTGCTGCGCGTCGTTCACCGGCTGCTCCTTGAGCAGCGTCCGCACCGCGTCCAGGTGCTCCCGCGTGTGCAGCATGCCCAGCGACTCCACGATGCGGCGCACGAGCATCGGCGCGCCACCCGTGCGAGCGACCACGTCCTTCCACTGCTTGCGCATCTGCGCCCACCAAGACTCGCGCCCCGTGCGGTTGGCGAGCAGGCCCGTGGCGAAGCTCGCCACGTCCTGCGTCTTCACCGTGTCCGAGAAGAACAGCGCGCGCGCGCGCTCGGCCAGCGCGGGCTCCTCGAACGCCGTCAGCGCCATGAGATACCGGCGCTGCGTGGCCGGGTCCGGCTCGCCAGGCATCCGCTGCAGGAAGATGTCGAACAGCTCCGCGTCCCCCGAGCGCGCCGCCATGGACACCGCGGCGTCGAGCAGGTTGGGCTCCAGCGCGTCGCGCTCGCCCTTCAGCATCGACGCCACCCGACGCCGCGCCTCCTCGAGCACCTTCGGCTCACGCGCCAGGCCACCCACCGCGCGCACCAGCGCCGCGCGCCGCAGCTTCACCCGGTCCGTCTCCCCGGCCAGCGCCTGCCACCCGAGCTTCTCCAGCCCCGGACCCAACAGCCGCGCCACCCACGCGCGCACCCGCGCCTGGTCCTCGCCTTCCACCAGCCGGCTCTCCACGTACGCCAGCCGCCCCACCAGCTCGTCCAGGACGGAGTCGTCCTCCTCGTTCCCGAACCGCGCGGCCAGATCCAGCAGGTCTCCCACCGTCGCCCGCCCCGAGCGCACCAGCCCCCACTGGTCCGCCAGCAGGGAGATGCGCTCCGACGGCGCCAGCGCGTGCAGGTTCGCCGACAGGCCCGCGAGCGTCGCCTCGTCGTAGGCCACGCGGTAGAAGCCCGTGGAACCCGCGTTGGCGCACAGCCACTTCACCGCGCCCGAGCCCGCCTCCAGCTTCACGGTGGCCTGCTTGTCGCGCAGCAGCACCCGCTGCTCCTTCACGCCGCTGGCGTCCTCGTAGCGCAGCACCATGGGCACCGGCCACTTCTCGGCGCTCTTCGCGCCGGGCTCCGAGTAGAAGCGCTCCTGCGACAGCGTCACCTGGCGGCCCTCCACGTGCGCCGTCACCAGGGGGAAGCCGCTCTGGCCCACCCACGCCGTGGCCAGCTCCTCCACCGGCTGCTTCGCCGCCTCACCCAGCGCGTTCCACAAGTCCTCCTTCACCGCGTTGGCGCGCGCGTGCCGGCGCATGTACAGCCGGATGCCGTCGCGGAAGGGGCCTTCGCCGAGGAACCCTTCAATCATGCGCAGCACCGCGCCGCCCTTCTCGTACGTAATCGCGTCGAAGCTCTCACCGGCCTCACCCGCGTTGTTCACCTCGCCGTGGATGGGGTGCGTGGACTTGAGCGCGTCCAGGAACAGCGCGCTGGTGCGGTGCGAGTCGAAGTCCAGCCACATCCGCCACTCGGGGCGCCACTGGTCCACAATCTTGAAGGCAATCCACGTGGCGAACGCCTCGTTGAGCCACAGGTCGTCCCACCACACCATGGTGACCCAGTTGCCGAACCACTGGTGCGCCAGCTCGTGCGTCACGACCTCCGCCACGCGCTTTTGCACGGCCAGGGACGCGGTGGCCGGGTCGAGCAGCAGCGCCACCTCGCGGTACGTAATCAGGCCGGCGTTCTCCATCGCGCCCGCCTCGAAGTCCGGGATGCCCACCTGGTCCACCTTGGTGAAGGCATACGGCAAGTCGAAGTACTCCTGCAGGCGCGGCAGCACCGCGAGCGCCACGTCCTGGCCGAAGCGCGTCAGGTGCTTCTTCTCCTCCAGCGCCCAGGTGCGCACGGGCACCGTGCCCACGTGCTCCACGGGCGTGCCCACCAGCGGACCCACCACGAGCGCGATGAGGTAGCTGCTGAGCACCTCCGTCTCCTGGAACGTCACCTTCGTCAGCGCGCCGTCCTTCTCCTCCTTCACCACCGGGCCGTTGCCCAGCACGGCGAGGCCCTGGGGCACGCGGACGCTCAGCGACCACTTCGCCTTGAAGGCCGGCTCGTCGAACGAGGGGAAGACGCGGCGGGCGTCCGCGGCCTCGAACTGCGTGGCCGCCACCTTGCCCGCCGAGTACAGGCCGCGCAGGCCGTCCGTGAACGCACCCGTCCAGGCGACGTCCAGCTGCGCTTCACCCTGGGGCAGCGGCGCATCGAACGTCAGCCGCACCGTCTCGCTCACGGCGTTGACCTGGATGGAGGAGGGCTTGTGCGACGCGCCACCCTTCGCGCGGAACGTCACGTCCCCCAGCTTCAGGGAGATGGCGTGGAGGATGATTTCGCGCGTGGGGTCCGCCAGCGTCACGTCCACGGTCTGCTGACCGGAGAAGGTCTTCGCCTCCAGGTCCAGGGTCAGCGTGGCCGCGTAGCGCTGGGGGCGAACGGTGAGGGGAAGGCGGAAGTTCTTGTCTTCGGTCGGATGCGCCATAGGGAGGCGGAATCTAGCCTCGCTCAGGGCGCGCGTTCCCACTTCTGTCACGCCGGTGCAAGAAACCTGTCGTCGGCCGGGTGGGGTGTCGTCCGCCTCACCCTTCCTTTTCCAGCCCTATTCCCGAGCCTTCTTCCGGCCGCGCGGGGTGGGCTTGGGCACCAGCTGGTGGAAGAGACTGGATTCGCGCTCGAAGAAGCCCTCGGTGTGGAAGGAGTGGGGCAGCTCCAGGAGCTGGAAGTCCAGGTGGTGACACAGCTCGTGCAGGAGCGTGCGCAGGTACGTGCGGAAGGCCACGACGCGCGCCTGCTTCGCGGTGCGCATCCAGACCTGGAGGCGAGGGATGCGCCCGGCCTCCCAGGTGTACAGGCCGTGCAGCTCGCCCTCCTCGGAGGACGGGCGGACCTCCAGCACCTGGACCCGGACGGTGGCCACGTCCAGCCGCTCGCACAAGGCATCCGTCAGGGCCCGGCTCGCGCGCTCCAGGGGGGCCCGGGCTCCCGCGGCCAATGTCTCACGCACGGCGTCGACGAGGGGGGACAGTGCCCCGGGGGCCCTCACCCGGAGGGACTTCACCCCATCGCTCATGCGGTAGATGCGCTGCTGCTCGGGGTCGAGGTTCTCGTAGTAGGCGAAGGGCACGGGGCGACCGCGCACTCTAGGCGAGCGCCGCGCCGCGTGATGCGTCGAGGTGACAGGAGGGCGACTCACCGGGGCAGGGTGGGAAAGGGATTGCTCACGGCGGGGACGCGCGTGGGGTGGGGAGATGTTCGCGAGCGGACGTGAGAGGCGTCGAGGGCCAGGGCACGTCCATTGCTGTGGCGTGCGGGTATGCATCGTGGCGTGTGGTTGGGGGCGTTGGTGGGGTTGTGGCTGTGGGGTGGAACGGCCGAGGCCGCGAGGCGGAGCCCTCCGAAGCGGGCTGCTGCCGTGTCCCTGTCGGACCGGGCCGTGTGGCGCGCGAAGGGTTGGGTGGGGCTGGGCTCGCTGAAGACGGTGAGCAGCGCGGTCAACGATGACTGTTCGGGCCTGACGCAGCTGGCCTACCGCCGCCCCGGGCTCAGCCTGATGCCGTCGCTCACCCTGCCTGGGGAGAACGGCGTGAAGGCCATCTACCGGAAGGCGGGCTCACTGGGCGCGCTTCGCCAGACGCCGAAGCCAGGGGACCTGGTGTTCTTCCGCGAGACGCTGGACCGCAACAAGGATGGACGTCGCAACGACGGGCTCACGCACATCGGCATCGTCGAGAAGGTGGGGAAGGACGGCACCGTCACCTTCGTGCACCGCGCGGGCGGCGGAGTGAAGCGCGGTCGCTTCAACCAGGCGCGCCCGGAGGTGCACAAGGACGAGAAGGGGCGCGTCGTGAATGACTGGCTGCGCCGCCGCGAGAAGCGCCAGCGGGCCTACCTGGCGGGCGAGCTGGTGGCCGGCTTCGCCTCCGTGGATGACAGCTGGAAGGCGCCCGTCACCGCGTCGAGGACGCAGCGCTGAGCGTGGGGAGGTGACGTCCGGGTCGCGAGGCGCTATGCACGGCGCCGATGTCGACCACGGATGGACGACCGGAAGGCTCGCCGGAGGGCACCGAGGCCACGGCCCGGACGCCTTCGGTGGCGGCTGTGCCCTCGCAGGCTCCCGCGCCTCGTCGCCGTAGGACGTGGCGGTTCAAGCTGGTGCTCGGAGCGGTGGTGCTGCTCCTCGGCTTCGGCGTGTATGAGTACGTCACGCTCCCCAAGGCCGCGTCGCTCGAGAAGGAGAACCCGAAGTCGACCGCGCTGATGGACCAGCGCGCCGAGGAGGCTCGGGCCGAGGGGAAGAAGGTCCGTCGGCGCCAGCACTGGGTGCCGCTCGCGTCGGTGCCGAAGCACGCGGTGGACTCGGTGCTCATCTCCGAGGACGCGAGCTTCTATCTGCACGAGGGTGTGGATACGACGGAGATGCGCAAGGCGCTGGGCGAGGCCTGGGCGAAGGGGCAACTGGGGCGCGGGGCGTCGACCATCACCCAGCAGCTCGCGAAGAACCTCTGGCTGTCGACGGACCGGAGCTTGTTCCGCAAGGCGAAGGAGCTGGTGCTCGCTCGGCGACTGGAGGACGCGCTGTCGAAGAAGCGCATCCTCACGCTGTACCTCAACGTCGTCGAGTGGGGGAATGGCGTCTATGGCATCGACGCTGGAGCGCGCGAGCACTTCGGGGTGTCCGCGTCGCAGGTCTCCGTGGCCCAGGGCGCCATCCTCGCCGCGATGCTGCCCGCGCCTCGCAAGCGTGCTCCGTCCTCCGGCTCGCGCGCGCTGTGGCGGCGTGCGCACTGGATTGTGGACCGGATGGAGTCCGTGGGGCGTATCTCCGAGGCGCAGGCCACGGATGCGCGCGGGGACATCGACCGGTTGTTGGGGCGCACTCCCGCGGGGAAGGGCGACGAGGGAGACGAAGGCGCGGACGACGACGCGTGAGCTGAGCGGTGGTGGTGCGTTCAGGGCGTGAGCTGGAGGAACAGCAGGTCTCCCGCGCCTCGCGAGGTGTACGACGTGTCTCCGGGCGCCAGGGCTTCCGTGAAGGGAACGCAGAGCCGGGCCTGGCCTCCATACGTGACTTGAAGGGCCACGCTGTCCGGCGCGGTGCTCCCCAGCTCACGGGAGTCCAGGTGCTTCCCCGCGCTGTCGTATCGCGCGACGAAGTGGAGGACTTCACCCCGTGAGAGCGCCGTGCTCCCGAGCGCGCCGCCTCCGAGGTCCAGCTTCGAGTCCCGCGTCCAGCCGGCGACGACCAGCTCGCCCTTCGAGCTGCGGCCCAGTGAATGGCCTCGCGCCGCTCCAGCGCCGCCCATGATGCGCGCCCAGCCATCCGCTGCTGTCTCGTGCAACGTGCCGAGCAGCACGTCCTCGCTCGCCTCGACCTCCTTCCCGTCGAAGGAGAACTGGCCGCTGACGTCACCGACGAAGGCCACGTCCCCACGCGCCATGGGCGTGAGTGCGCGGATGCTGCCCTTGGCCCCGTTGAACGCGCGGAACCACTGCGGCGTGCCGTTCGCGGAGAGCTTGCCGAGGAACGGCGTCTCTCCGGCCGTCGCGTTCAGCAGCCACGAGTCCGTGTGCCCGCCGATGTAGATGAAGCCCGCTCCATCCGTGGCGAGGGCCTCCGCGTTCGAGCCCTCGTCCCCACCTGGAAACGCGAGCGACCACTCGTGGGCCCCACTCGCATGGAACTTCGCGAGGAAGAGCGCGGGCACGGAGTCATCCCGCGTCCGGTTGCCCGGGTCCGCGTAGAGCCGCCCACGCCCCAGGCCCAGCTCGCCCGTGAAGTGGCCCGTGATGATGACACTCCCCCGCGAGTCGAGCGTCACCGCCCGCGCCCTCGCGAGCCCCGAGCGCGTATCCGAGAGCTCCGCGCGGAAGCCTCGGGACCACAGCGGTGTTCCTTCCGCGGACAGCTTGAGCAGGAAGATGCCGGACGCCACCGACGTCTCCTCGATGTATGTCAGCGCGCCCGTGCCCAGGTCCGGCTCGCCTTGATACGCGCCCACCACCCAGACCTCACCCGAGGTCGCCACGGCGAGCCCCGTCGCCTCCACGCGCTCGCCCACCGCGTAGGCCCGAGACCACTGGTGCGAGCCATCCGCGCCATATCGCGCCACGACGAGTCCTCGCTCGCCTTGGAAGATTTCGCCGCCGAAGTCACCGCTGTCCTTGAAGGCGCCCGCGACGAGGAAGTCGAGCCCATCCTCCGCGCTCGCCATCGCCGTGACGCGCTCGTCGCCTGCTCCACCACGATGCCAGCTCCAATCCGGCGCCGGTGTCCGAGGTGTCGCCGTCGGCTCCCGTGTCTCCACCACGAGACGCGGCCGCATCGCCGGGTCCACGTCCTCACGCGAGGCGAAGTCCGCGCCGTCGATGTCCGTGGAGAAGAGCCCGAAGTCCCGTGTGCCGTTCCCCGTCACCGCCGCCGTCACATCCAGCTCCACCCAGCGGCCGGCGCGCACCTCCTTCGCGTCGGACAACGCGGGGCCCACGGCCGCGGGCTGCCGGTCGAACGTGACGCTGTCCTCCTTCCAATCGGAGTCCACCAATCGGACGACAGGCCCATTGCCCGAGCCGTTCGTCACGAACAGCCGCAGCACCGCGCGCTTCACCGTGCCCTTCAGCCCCGACACCTCGAAGCGCAGGAAGGAGCGATACTCGACGGGGGCGTCATCCACGTAGAGTTGCGCCGCGGCGCCGAAGTTCTTGTCGGGCCTGGCGGAGGCGACATGCGCATCCGCGACGGCGACGAAGCTGCCGCCCCCGGTCGCGGAGTCGTCCTGCTGTTCGAGGGGCGTCACCGCCTCGGGTGACGTGAGGCCGCCACAGTGCGGCAGCAACGCCAGGACCGCCATCGCCCCCGCCTCTCGCCATCCCCGCTTCCTGCTTCCGTGCATCGTCCCCTCCGCCGCGTGCTCGCGAGGAGGCCGGCTGTGCATCGAGGGTGCCGCGCGCGGACGTGCGAAGCCCGACCCTCGCCTCATCCCGACGGACGAGGCGAGGGGCAAGGCGCTTCCTCCGCGGAAGAAGACGGGGGCCCGGAGTGGGGCGCTAGAGCCCGCCCGCTTCCAGCGCGCCACCCAACCCCGGGAAGGGCTTGGTCAGCACGGCCTGGAACACGATGTCCTCGAGGACAATCTCGACGGGGAACCGGGGCGTGCCCAGCCCGCTGCGCACCACGGTGTTGCTGACGATGAACCAGACGCGCCGCTTGCCCACGGCGTCCTTCAGCGCGGGATGGTCCAGTCGGATGGGCGTGCGGGTCTCCGGGTCGAAGTCCCGCGTGGGGAGGATCTCCGCCGCCTGTGCGTAGTACGCGGGCCGGTTCAGGTCCGAGTAGACGAGGGGCTCGTCCGGCGTGGCCTGCCCGGTGAACGACAGCCGCATGGACGTGCGCAGCGTCAGCGACGGGGACGGGTTGACGAGGGTGAACGTGGCGGAGACCTCCTCCACCACCAGGTCCAGGTCCTCGGTGTTCACCGACTCCTCGGGCAGGTCCAGCGCCACCTCGGCGTAGACGGGCTGGAGCACGGAGGTGACGGGCACGCGCACGTCGAAGGGCTCGGTCGCGATGTCGATGCGCGCCGAGCAGCCGGACAACATCAGGACACAGCAGGCGAAGAGCGTGCGCATCATCGGAAGGACCAGGAGACATCGAGGACGGGAAGGACGGGGAGCGTCTCGCCGGGGACGGCCGGGTCGCTCAGGTCGACGTATGTGGCACCGAGCCCCAGGCCGAAGCCCTCACCGCCGTAGCGGATACCCGCGGCGGCGCGCAGCTTCGCGCCACCCTTCACCCGCACGCCAGCCTCCGCGACCACGGACCAGTGCCCCACGACGTTGAGCGCCGCGCCGCCGGTGAAGGAGAGATAGTCAGTGGTGTAGCGCGCGTAGCGGGCCTCGCCCTGCACCAGCAGCCGGCCGAGCGACAGGCCATAGACGGCGTAGAACGAAGGGCCCTGGAGCTCGGGCTCGAAGCGCTGCAGGCCGGTCGTCCGGGACTCGACGATGCCCGAGTAGACGGAGGCGCCGACGAAGTGCGTGTAGCGCGCGCCCAGCACGAATCGGTGCGTGCCGGTCGCGAGCGCCCAGCGCAGGCCCAGGTTGGGCGCGAGCAGCAGGTCCGCGTAGACGGAGGTGTCCAGCGCGAGCCCCGCGAACAACGGCAACGCGGAGCGCTGCAGCCCGAGCACGGGCGCGTCGATGACCTCCGCCGCGTCCGAGCCCATCAGTCGCGCGGTGTTGGTGCGCACGCCGGCAGAGGGCTCCGCGGAGGCGGGCAGGGGAGACAGCCAGGAGACGAGGAGACTGCACAGGGCGGCGGTTCCGGTGCCAATGACTCGCACGCGCGAATGTCTGGAGTGTTTCAAATGGGGTGCTCCTGAAGTGGGCGACGCGGGTCCGGCGTGTGCCTCACATGGGCGAGGTTGTATCGCTCGACGGAGGCGGGGTCGATGGGGGGACCGGGCGGTCAATTTCAACCTGCCCCGGTGAAATCGTACTCATGCACGAGCAACCATGTCTTCCGTCGTCTGGTGTCTCGTGATTCGTTCAATGCCTGTCAAAGACATGAGCCCGTTCAATGGAGCGCCAACGAGCCTCGCGGGGGACGCTTCGACACGAGGAGCGGTGGGCATGCTGGCGAGCGACCGGGAGCGGGACGGCTCGCGAAGGCTCCGAGCCTCATTTCCGGCACATGAGCAGAACTCACCGCGCGACGCTGCGGGCCTCATGGTGTGAGGAGCACCAACGTCCCTCGGCAGCGGGGTGCGCGCTACCCTCGCGAAGGAGGCGGCCTCAGCACCCGGGTAGGCCGGCTTGGCGAGCGCGGTGCCCGCCTGGGGATGCCGCCGCACATTGAGCATGGGCCCGCTGGGCCCGAGGAGCACCAGGGCCGTGGACGTCGAGCAAGAGCACGCAGCGGCGGAGCGGGAGCGCGCGCTGGAGCTGCTGCGCCGGTTCGGCTGGAACGCCACGTCCTTCCAGGTGCTGATGCCGGGCTTCCGCTACTGGTTCGACCCGGCCGGCGACGCCTTCGTCGCGTACGTGGACACGGGCGGCGCGTGGGTGGCCGCCGGAGCTCCCATCGCCGCGGAGGCATCACTGGCGCGCGCTGCGGCGGGCTTCCGTGAGGCCGCGCGGCGCGAGGGCCGGCGCGTGTGCTTCTTCGCCACCGAACCGCGCTTCACCGAGGCCGTCCCCATGGAGTCGCTCTCCATCGGCGAGCAGCCGGTGTGGGACCCCTCCGGCTGGGACACCGTGGTGCGCGGCAGCAAGAGCCTGCGTGAGCAACTGCGCCGCGCGCGCTCGCACGGCGTGGTGGTGCGCGAGCTGCCCTCGGAGGCACTCGAGGACCCGGAGCACCCCTCGCGGCAGGCGCTGGAGCGGCTCAAGAAGCGGTGGCTCGCGTCGCGGCGCATGGCTCCCATGGGCTTCCTGGTGCAGCTTCGCCCGGACTCCTTCGCGCGAGAGCGGCGCGCCTTCGTCGCCGAGGCGAAGGGCGAGCTCATGGGCTTCCTGCTCATCTCCCCCGTCTACGCGCGCGACGGCTGGTTCCTCCAGGACCTGGTGAGAGATCCGGAGTCCCCCAATGGCACCGCGGAGGCCCTGGTCGACGCGGCCATGCGCACGGCCGCCGCCGAGGACCGCCGCTACGTGACGCTGGGCCTCGCGCCCCTCTCCGGCCCGGTGCGCCCGTGGCTGCGCCTGGCGCGCGCCTGTGGCCGACCCCTGTTCGACTTCGAGGGCCTGCGCACCTTCAAGGCGAAGTTCCGCCCCGACTCCTGGGTGCCGCTCCACCTCTCGTATCCGGAGCCGCGCGGCGGCGTGCTCGCCGTCTACGACGCGCTGCGAGCCTTCGCGCGCGGTAGCCTCGTACGCTTCGGCGTGGCCACGCTGCTCAGGCGACCCCGCTTGCTGGTGCACGGGCTCGCGGTGCTGCTCGTGCCCTGGACGGCGCTGCTCGCGCTGCCCACCACCACGCGCTGGTTCCCGTCCCTGCGCGTGCAGTGGAGCTGGGTGCTCTTCGACGTGGCGCTGGCCGCGGGGCTCTTCTCGCTGGTGCGCCGCTGGCGCGACGGGCTGGCCACCGCGCTGGTGTGCCTCACCGCCGCGGACGCGTGCCTCACCTTCGTCCAGGCCGCCGTCTACAACGCGCCCCGCGCGCGCGGCCCCGTCGACTGGCTCGTCATCACCGCGGCCGTGCTCGCGCCCGCCACCGCCTCCGGCCTGCTCGTTCGCGCTCGCGACTTCCGCCTGCCCGCGCGCTGACGCACTGCGCTCATTCCCTAGCGGACATCACGCCCTCGCGGGTTTCCACAGGTCGACACTCCTCCGAAAGTCACCTGGACCCGAAGGCAGGGAGAATGGTGTTTTCCGGAAAGAGCTGTTCCGGCTTCGGGCGCCGCGACTTTCTCGCGGCGCCGTCCGTCGCCGGTTGGGAGGGGTGACCATGCGAACGCCGTGGGGCGTTGCCCTGTCGCTCGCCGTGTTGCTGTGGGTCCACGAGAGCCACGCCGCGCCCGAAGCCCAGCGCTCGGCTCCGCCACCCTCGCCGTTGCCGCCCGGGGTGTCGGCCGTGCTGTGGAAGCTGTCGGTGCCGGAGAGCGCGGCGCCCACGCCCGAGAAGGTGGCGTTGGGAGAGAAGCTCTACAACGAGAAGCGTCTGTCATTGGATGACAGCGTGTCGTGCGCCACGTGCCACGACCCGGCCAAGGGCTTCACGGACCACCTGCCGGTGTCGGCGGGCGTGAAGGGCCAGTTCGGCATGCGCAACAGCCCGACGGTGCTCAACGCGCTCTTCAACGCCTCGCAGTTCTGGGACGGGCGCGCGGCGACGCTCGAGGACCAGGCCAAGCTGCCCATCCTCAACCCGGTGGAGATGGCCATGCCGTCCCCCGAGGCCGTGGTGGCCAAGCTCAAGGGCATCCCCGAGTACGTCACCGCCTTCCAGCAGGTCTTCAAGCGCGACATCACCTACGACGACCTGGCCGCCGCCATCGCCGCCTTCGAGCGCACGCAGTTCTCCGGCAGCGCCCGCTTCGACCGCTTCATCCACGGCGAGACGAAGGCGCTCAACGAGTCGGAGCGCCGGGGCTGGGCGCTGTTCAACGGCAAGGCGCGCTGCAACTCGTGCCACGCGGGCAACGCCGTGTCACCGCTGTTCAGCGACCAGAAGTTCCACAACATCGGCGTCTCCGCCCACAAGCAGGACTTCCCACAGCTCGCCCGCGAGGGCTTGAAGATCGTCCGCCTGGGAGACGAGAAGCAGATCGACGAGCTCGCGCTCCAGACGCGCTTCTCCGAGCTGGGCCGCTTCCTGGTGACCAAGCAGGAGAACGACGTGGGGGCCTTCAAGACGCCCACCCTGCGCAACGTGGGCATCACCGGCCCGTACATGCACGACGGCACGCTCGCGACGCTGTGGGACGTCATGGACCACTACAACAAGGGCGGCGTGGCCAACCCGTTCCTGGACGGGGGGATGCAGCGACTGGGGCTGACGGAGCCCGAAATCGACGACCTGGTGGCCTTCCTCTTCACGCTCACCGACGAGCGCTTCACCAAGCTCAACGGACAGGAGCTGGCGAAGCAGCGCTCGCGCAAGAACAAACGCCCGGAGCGCGACACCGCGGTGGCGATGGGGAAGAAGGGGAACCTGGGAGACCTGGCGCCCAATCCGGACCTGGCGGTGAAGAACCCGGCGGACATCGGCGCGTATGGCACCGAGACCTTGCCCAAACCCGCTTCGACGAAGCAGCCCTGAGGAGGCGCCGTCCATGGGGAACAAGTTCCGCAGCATCGAGACGAAGCACCACGAGGAGCGCGACGCCTTCTTCGAGGGCCTCAAGCGCCTGGACCGTCGGGCCTTCCTGCGCGTGGCGGGCATGTCCGCCGGCATCGTCGCCGGCATGGGCCTGCGCACGCCGCAGAGCTTCCAACTGGTCAACGTGGCCGAGGCGCAAGGCACCAAGCCGCGCTTCACCTTCGCGTACATCTCCGACACGCACCTGTACGAGCAGAAGCTCAATGACCGCTTCGTGCGCTCCATCCTGAAGGCGGTGGATGACGTCAACGGGCTGGATCCGCAGCCGGACTTCGTCCTCTTCGGCGGGGACCTCGCCCAGTTGGGAGCGCCGGGCGAGCTGAAGCTGGGCGCGCAGATCCTCAAGAGCGTGAAGGCGCCCGTGAAGATGATGGTGGGCGAGCACGACTGGTTCCTCGACATGGGGGACATGTGGAAGGACCTGTTCGGCGCGCCGAACTACTCGTTCGACCACAAGGGCGTGCACTTCGTGGTGCTCAACTCCATCCTGGAGAAGGACTTCTGGACGGAGCGAAAGCTCACGCCCAAGGAGCGGATGCAGATTGTCGCGGGCCTGGACAACGGCATCCAGTCCCGCTTCGAGGTGGGCGAGCAGCAGCGCGCCTGGATGAAGCAGGACCTGGCGAAGGTGGACAAGAAGACGCCCGTCATCGTCTTCAGCCACTCGCCGCTCTACAAGTACTACCGCCCCTGGAACTTCTGGACGGACGACGCGGACGAGGTGCAGGCGCTGCTCAAGCCGTTCGACAAGGTCACCGTCATCCACGGGCACACGCACCAACTGCTGTCGAACCGAATCAACAACATCCAGTTCCACGGGATGCTGTCCACCGCGTGGCCGTGGCCATACGCGCCCGAGGGCCTGCCGCAGCTCACGGTGCAGATGAACCGGCCGGACCCGTTCAGCCAGTTCGACGGGTGCGGAGACGGACGCATGGACGTGCTGGAGTCGGGTCTGGTGGACAAGCTGTACAACCTCTGGGAGCGCAACCCCATCACCGTCCGGGCCAGCTACCTGGGCTCGGGTGGGAAGCAGGACGCGCCGCCCCGAACGAAGCTCCCGAGCTACTGAGCGCGAGGCGACACGATGAACTTCCGGATGAAGCTGTGGGTGGGAACCGGAGCGCTGCTGTCCTTCGCGGGAGGCGTGGCGCTGGCCACCAGTCCCGCCGAGCGCCCCAAGGCGTCCTCGCTGAAGGCAGAGCCGCTGCCGCGTCACCAGGTGCCCGTGTCGAAGGACGGCAACCTGGTGGTGGGCATGTGCGACGGCCAGACGTCCCTGGAGGTGAAGGGCGTCAAGGAGGGCGAGTCGCTCACGCGCGAGCAGGCCCAGCGCGTGTCCGACGAGCTGATGGCCGCGTGGCACCAGAAGAATCCCGACGCCACGTGGGACCCGCCGCCCGTGCGCCGCGTGGTGGCGCAGGCCCCGAAGCAGCCGCAGAAGCAGCCACAGCCCAATCCGCCCATGGGCACCAACCAGCCCTCCACGGGCGGCGTGGTGCGCGAGGGCGGCGTCACGGCGGAGAGCGGCGGCCGCGAGGTGCGCAAGGAGGCCGGCGCGAACATCCAGGACGGCCACTCCTACGGCGCCTTCACGCCTCGCGATGAGGCGGTGTGGGCGGCGTCCACGCAGCAGTTCGTGGAGGAAGGCCACCGCGTGTTCCACGACGCCGCGGCCGTGGGCGGCACCATCGCGGTATCCTGTGACATGTGTCACCCGGATGCATCGAACACCCACCCGGAGACGTATCCGAAGTACCAGGTGCAGCTGGGCCGCGTGGCGCTGCTCAGGGACATGATCAACTGGTGCATCGAGAACCCGGTGCGCGGCAAGCCGCTCGCGGATGGAGACCCTCGGATGCGCGCGATGGAGGCGTACATCTACGCGCAGCGCAAGGGCGTGAAGCTGGAGTACGGAAAGAAGTAGCCCGCGCGCGAGCCCGTGCCTCGGGGAGCGGGGCACGGGTGCACAGTCGAGGTCCATGCCCACCGGAACAGTCCGGTGTCGGTTGGGGGTCCGACGAGCCGGAGGCTCACGCGAGGGTTGACGGCGGTGTCCGGAAGGACGATGTCTCGCCGGCAAGACGCATGAGCTTCTCGCCCCCCATCAGCGCTCCCTCCGAAACCGTCAACGCCCTGAGAGACAGGGGCTACGCCGTGCTGGACCGCGCGGGCCTGTCCGCGCTGGTGGGCATCCCCGCCGCCGAGCTGGATTCGTGGCGGCCCACGTGGGACGCGCTGCCGACGGACGGCTACCTGCGCGACGGTGGCCGGTATCGCACGCGCAGGCACTCGTGCTTCGTCGTGGAGGGCGACACCGTCACCCAGGTGCCCCACCGCGCGCACTGGCAGCCCGTCGAGTACAACGCGCTGCACGGCGGCCTGGAGCGCTGGTTCGAGCCGATGACGTCCGCCGTCGTCGAGCACCCCGAGTGGCCCCGGCTGCTCAGCCGCCTGGCGGCCTGCGGCTCGGCGCTCAAGGGCGCGCAGCCCTGGTACGTGGAGGCGCACCAGTTCCGCATCGACACCACGGACGGCATCGGCCGGCCGACGCCCGAGGGCGCGCACCGCGACGGCGTGGACTTCGTCGTGGTGCTGCTCGTCGGACGCGATGGCATCAAGGGCGGCGAGACGCGCGTGTTCGAGGCCGCCGGCCCCAATGGCATCCGCTTCACGCTGACGGAGCCCTGGTCGGCGCTGCTGCTCGACGACGAGCGCGTCATCCACGAGAGCACGCCCATCCAGCCCCTGGAGGCCGCGGGACACCGCGACACCCTGGTGCTCACCTTCCGCGCGAAGGGCTTCCAGGGCCCTTGAGCCGTCGTCAGGACCTGGCGTGAGTGGCGAGGACCCGGGGCATCAAGGGAAGCTGTCTGCTGTGTGGGAGGGCGAGGGGCCGTGGCCTGGAATGGGCGCGGCCGAGCCGTGTTGGAGCCCGCCGCATCCCCACCAGGAGACGAGGACCATGGGCAGGTTGTTTGTCGCGCCGCTGCTGACCGGGCTGTTGACCGCTTCGGCGGCGATGGCGGAGGAGGACCCCTTCCTGTGGCTGGAGGAGGTGCAGGGACAGCGCGCGCTGGAGTGGGTGCGCGCGCAGAACGCGAAGACGGAGGTGGTGCTGGAGAAGGACCCGCGCTTCGAGCCCTTCCAGGCCGAGGCGCTGCGCATCTTCACCGCCACGGACCGCATCCCCGGTCCCTCGTTCCGTGCGGGCGGCGTGGACACCTTCTGGCAGGACGCGACGAACCCTCGCGGCCAGTGGCGACACACCACCACGGAGGGCTACGCGAGCCCCACCATCCCCTGGCAGACGGTGCTGGACGTGGACGCGCTCTCGAAGACCGAGGGCGCCAACTGGATATGGAAGGGCAAGGAGTGTCTACCCCCCGCGGACCAGCGCTGCATCGTGCGCCTGTCCAACGGCGGCAAGGACGCGGTGGAGGCGCGCGAGTTCGACGCGGGCACGAAGCAGTTCGTCGAGAACGGCTTCAAGCTCACCGAGGGCAAGCAGTCCGTGGACTGGCTGGACACGGACACGCTGCTCGTGGGCCGTGACTGGGGCGGTGACACGCTCACCGAGTCCGGTTACCCGTTCGTGCTCAAGCGCTGGAAGCGCGGCACGCCGGTGGAGCAGGCGACGGAGGTGTTCCGTGGCGAGCGCACCGATGTCTCCGCGTCGCCCATCATCCTGCGCGACGAGGAGGGCGTGCTCCAGGCGGTGTTCGTCAACCGCGGGGTGACGTTCTACGAGTCGGAGCTGTACCTCCTGGGAGACGCGGCGCCCGTGCGGCTGCCGTTCCCGAGGAAGGTGTCCTTCCAGGCCTTCCTCCAGGGGCAGGTGGTCTTCACCATCGAGGAGGACTGGGGCGGCTTCAAGCAGGGCGCGCTGCTGGCCTATCCACTGGCGGCGCTGAAGGCGGACCCGGCGAAGGCGAAGCCCACGCTCATCCTCCAGCCCGGCCCTCGCCAGGGCATCGAGCGCGTGGCCGCCACGCGCAACCTGCTGCTCGTCAACGTGTACGAGGACGTGAAGGGCGCGCTGGACGTCTACACGCCGGGCAAGAAGCGCTGGACGCGCAAGCGGCTGGCGATGCCGAAGAACGCGTCGGTGGAGATTGTCGACACGTCCTCCGCGCATGACCAGGTGTTCGCGGGCGCGGAGGGCTTCCTGGAGCCTGGGTCGCTGTGGCTCGGCGACGCGGCGGCGGGGAAGGTGAAGCGCATCAAGTCACTGCCCGCGCGCTTCGATGCCTCCAAGCACCGCGTGGAGCAGTTCTGGGTGAAGTCGAAGGACGGGACGAAGGTGCCGTACTTCCTGGTGCGCCCGGTGAAGCCGAAGGCGGCTGGTGTCACGCCGACGGTGGTGTACGGCTACGGCGGCTTCCAGGTGTCCAAGCCGCCCGTCTACCTGCCGGAGATGGGCAAGCTGTGGCTGGAGCGGGGCGGCGCGTACGTCGTCGCCAACATCCGCGGCGGCGGTGAGTTCGGTCCGAGCTGGCACCAGGCGGCCCTGCGCGAGAAGCGCCAGCGCGCGTTCGATGACTTCGCCGCGGTGCTGGAGGACCTGGTGCGCCGCGAGGTGACGTCGCCGAAGCACATCGGCATCTACGGGCGCTCGAACGGTGGCGTGCTCACCAGCGTGGTGATGACGCAGCGGCCGGAGTTGCTCAACGCGGCGGTCATCGAGAGCCCGCTCATCGACATGATGCGCTACCCGAAGCTGCCCGCGGGCGCGTCCTGGGTGGGCGAGTACGGCGACCCGGCGGTGCCCGAGGACGCGGCGTTCATCTCGAAGTACTCGGCCTACCAGAACCTCAAGCCGGGCGTGCGCTACCCCAAGCCGTACATCACCACGAACACGAAGGACGACCGCGTCCACCCGGGACATGCGCGCAAGTTCGCCGCGAAGCTGGAGTCCATGGGGCTGCCGTATCTGTATTACGAGAACACGGACGGCGGGCACAGCAACGACTCCGACCCGATGCTGAACGCGCGTCGGTGGGCGCTGCACCACGTGTACCTGTCGCAGCAGTTGATGGACGCCGCGGCGCCCTAGCTGACGCTCTCCGCGCTGTAGCGGGCGATGAGGCCCGTGCGCACGGCGTGGCGGAAGACGCGGGTGAAGAAGAAGGCGGCCAGCAGGATGTAGAGGATGGCGAGGCCGCCTCCCAGCGCCACCGTGGACCAGGACACCGAGCCACCGGCGACGATGGCTCGCATGCCCTCGAACACATACGAGGGCGGCAGCATGCGGCTGAGGCCCTGCATCCACGAGGGCAGCGTGGACAGCGGGTAGAAGACACCGACGAACGGGGACAGGAGCGCGGGGATGGGCCAGATGAACCACTCCGCGGACGGCCCCAGTCGCAGCACCACCGCCGTGCCGATGATGCCCAGCGCGATGCCAAAGAGGAACAGCACGAGCAGGAACGGCACCAGCATGGCGCCATAGACGAGCATCGACAGGCCGAACACCGTGCCCGCGACGACGAGCATGACGATGAGGCCCACCGAGCTGGTCGCGATGCTGGAGAGCACCAGCCCCAGCACGTACTCGCTGATGGACATGGGCGTGGCGAAGACGTTGAGGAAGTTGCGCGACCAGACGTCCTCGAAGAAGGCCATCGTCACGCCCTGCATGACGCGGGTGAGGAAGTCCCAGAGGAGGACGGCGCCCAGCAGCGCGGGCACCAGGTCCATGCCGGGCTCGTGGGTGATGGTGCCCAGGTAGCGGGTGATGAAGCCCCACAGGACGATGTCGATGGCCACCCACGCGAAGAGGGGGAAGACGCGCGAGGGGCTGCCCTTGAGCAGGTAGTACTGGCGCAGGACGACGGCGGCGGCGCGGGACAGTCGCATGGCTTCAGTGATTCCCCAGCGCGAGCGGCTCGCGGGCGACGGTGATGAACAGCTCCTCGAGCGTGGCCTTGCCGTGCTCCTGCGGCAGCTTGCGAGGGTCTCCCTGGAGCAGCACCTTGCCGCGCGACATGAAGAGGACGCGGTCGCAGACCTCCTCGACCTCGTACATGTTGTGGGAGGTCCACAGCACGCCGCCGGTGCCCTGGGCCGCGAAGTCGCGGATGCGGGCGCGGATGTCCTTCGCGGTGGCGGGGTCCAGGGACGCGGTGGGCTCGTCGAGCAGGAGCAGCTGCGGCTGGTTGAGCATGGCCTTGGCGAGCGCCACGCGGGTCTGCTCGCCCGAGGAGAGCACGCCGCTCTTGGTGTCGCGGAAGCGCACGAGGTCGAACTCGTTGAGCAGGGTCTCGATGCGCTCGGAGACGTGCTTCACGCCGTAGATGAGCCCGAAGTAGCGCAGGTTCTGCACGACGGTGAGGTTGCCGGGCAGGGGCGCGTAGACGGCGGCGAAGTTGGTGCGCTCCAGGGCCTGGGAGCGGTGCTTCTCCAGGTCCACGCCCTGGATGTGGATGGAGCCGGAGGTGGGCTCGAGCACGCCGAGCACCATGTTGATGGTCGTGGTCTTACCGGCGCCGTTGGGGCCGAGCAGCCCGACGATTTCGTTGCGGCCCACCTCGAAGGAGATGCCGTCCACGGCGACGGTGCCCGCGTAGGTCTTGCACAGCTCGCGCACGGCGAGCACGGGGGAGGAACTGGAGTCGGGCATCAGGAGTGGATCTTCTCGTTCCGGGCGAGCATGTCGACGTACTCGGCGATCTTGCGAGCGCGGGTCTCCGCCTTCTTGACGTTCTGGACGCGGAACAGGATGGCGTAGCGGTTGACGGAGTTGAGTGTCGCGAAGAACGCCTGCGCGCGCGGGTTGGCGGCCAGGGCCTGGGCGAGGTCCTCCGGGATGGTGGCCGTGCGCGCGGAGTCGTAGGCGGCGTCCCAGCGGCCGTTCTTCTTCGCGTTCTCGACTTCGGCCAGCCCCGTGGGGCGCATCTTCCCGGCGTCGATGAGGGCGAGCACCTTCTCGCGGTTGATCTTCGACCAGATGCTGCGCGGGCCGCGCGGGGTGAAGCGCAGGAGGTACGCGGTCTCGTCGAAGCGGCCCTTCTGGCCGTCGATCCAACCCCATATCAGCGCGACCTCCAGCGCCTCCTGGTAGGTGACCGAGGTGGGGCTGTGGCCCTTCTTCGTGAACTTGAGCCACGCGCCGCGCGTGGTGTGGTGCTTCTCCATCCAGCGGTCGAAGGCGGCGGGGGTCTCGAAGAAGACGATGGGCAGGCCGTCCGTGGGGGCGGGGACGGCCGGTGTCGTCTTCGCGGCGGGCGCGGACTTGGATGGCATGGGCGGGTTGGGCGCGGCGCCGGACTTGCGCGGCGCGGAGCCTGGGGTGGGCTTCGTGGCCGAGGACTTACGGGTCGCTGCGCTGGCCGGGGGATTCTGGGTGGAGGACTTGCCGCGCTTGCTGCCGCGAGGAGCCGCCTCCGAGGCCACGGACTTCGCGGCGAGGGCGTTCCGGGCGGCCTTCCCGGAGGAAGGGGGCTTCTCGCGCTTCGAGGCGGGGCGGGCGGACTGCTTCGTCGAGGAGCGGGGCTCGCGGGCAGGGCTCATGGGCCCGGCTTGTAGCACGGGGATGCGGGCCCGCGCGGCGCTACGGCTTCAGCCGGGCGTCGTCCGTCGCGGCTGCGCGGAGCGTGCCGGGGATGAAGTCCGGTCCCACCACGGTGCGCAGCCACGCGTCCTTCATCTGTCGCGCGCAGCGGAGGGCGGGCATGCGGCCGATGGCGGTTCCCAGGCCCGGGGTGAGGATGGTGCGGATGGGGGTCTTCGCCGTCTTGTTGTACGCGAGCACGCAGCGCAGCGAGGCGCGCATGGCGAGGTAGGCGTTCACCGTCTCGCTGACATCGGTGGGCACGCGCATGGTGGGCGCGCTGATGCACCAGGGAATCTCCTCGCGGCCGGTGGGGACGAGCACCGCGCTGCCCACGGGGAGCTCGCCGCCCCAGTCCTTCTCGAGCAGCTCGCGCAGGCGGTCCTGTACCTGCTGGCCGAGCTGGTACGTGTACACGGCGTCGATGCCGCCATCCATGAACCCGAAGCTGTTGGCGGGACTGATGATGGCGTCGGCGCGGATGTCGATGGGGTCGTTGGGGGACACCTGTCCCTCTCGCTCGGAGAAGATGTCTCCTCGGGAGATGGTGACGTTGTCGAGGCCCGCGAACTCCTGGCGCCAGGCCTCCACCAGGGAGTGGCTGATGTCACGCAGGTGGAGTCGGAGTAGAGGAGCCATGTCCTGGTTATACATCCCGGCCAGGTCCGGCGTAGGTTCTGGGGCCTATGCGCACTCTGTATGGGTTGCGGTACTCGGGTTGGACGGAGAAGGCCCTCTGGGCGTTGGACCACCACGGTGTCGACTACCGCTACCGCGAGCACACGCCGCTGACGGGTGAGCTGGCGTTGCGTTGGCGCACGCCGAAGGGCACGCGTCCCACGGTGCCGTTGCTGGTGGAGCCGGAGGGCGCGACGACGGGCTCGTTCTCGATTGCGCGCAGGGCGGAGGCGCAGGGGCGCGGTGCGCCGCTGTTCCCCGCGGATGCGATGGAGACCATCGAGCGCTGGGAGCTGGTGAGCGACGCGGTGCTGGGCATCGCCCGGGCGAACGTGTTGCGCCGGATGCTCGAGAACCCGAGGGCGCAGCGGGAGAGCCTGCCCGCGTACATCCCTGGGTTCCTTCGCGGGGTGTCCGCGCCGGTCGCTCGACTGGGGGTGCGGTTCATCTCGCGCAAGCACCACGCGGTAGCGGACCCCGAGCGGGTGCTTCAGGAGAAGGCCGTCCCCGCGTTGGAGCGGCTTCGCGCGGAGTTGAACGGGCGCCCCTATTTGATGGAGGGCTTCACGTACGCGGACATCACGGCAGGGCTGATGCTCCAGTTCGTGCGTCCCGTGGATGACGCGTGGTTGTCGGTGGGGCCGGGGACGCGTGAGGTGTGGCATCACGAGTCGCTGGCCGCGGCGTTCCCGGACCTGCTCGCGTGGCGGGACGCGCTGTACGCGAAGCACCGCCGTCCCGCGTTGTTGGGGGACGGCGGCGTGGTGGCTCGCGCGAGCTGAGGCGGGCTACTTCGTCTTGGCGGGCGGGGCGCCTTGGGGGGCCGCCATGCGCTGACGAATCATCTCCTGGATCTGCTCGGGCGACTTGCCCTTGAAGTCCTCGGGCTTGAAGGTCCCCATGACGGAGTCGTTGGGGCCGGGGGCGTCGAGCTCCTCGTAGTCGGCGGGGATGGCGAAGAGGGAGGCGGGCTGTTCGCCGACCTTGATGTTGGTGACGTCGATTTCGGCCTGGAGCTTGCCCTTGGTATCGAAGGTCTGGCTGCGCACGTAGGCGACCTCGGGGAGGTCGGTGGGGCGCCACACCTTCTGACGCTCGACGGCGCCTTCGGCACCGGGGGGGACACCTTCATAGATGACGGTCGGGTGGCCGTTGACCTTCTGGGTGCCGACCTTCTTGAAGCCCTGTTCCTTGAAGCACGCGTCGAAGTCCTGGTTCTTCCCGGAACAGGCGCCGGGAATCTTCACGGACATGTCGTCGAGGTTGCGAGTGGTGGCGGCCTTGCGTTCGTGGAAGAGGGTGGAGCCGGTGCGCTTCTCCCAGTTGAAGAGGATGGACATGCCGCCAGGGACCTCGACGGGGGACAGGTCCATGCGCAGCATGCCGGCGCGGCCGTACATCTTGCCCTTCGTCTCAGGAGGCGCGGTCTTCTGCCCGGGCGCGGGGGCGCTCTTCACGCGCAGGTCACCGACCCAGTCCGCGAGCGCGGGAGAGGACACGAGCAGCGTGGCGGCGAGGACCTTCGACAACGTGTGACGAACCGTGGATGTGCTCATGGGCGCACCACAATCCAGGGCCTGTGTGGGTGTCAAACCCGCTCGTGCTCCCTTGCCGGCTCGGAGGCAGGTCGCGAGGATGGCCCACGATGTCGAATCGCTACTTCAGACTGACGGAGGAGATGCGCGCGGGGAATTGGGACCTGGGCGATGTGCAGGACGAACACGGTCAGGAGGTGGCTGACCCCTATGTGTTCGCGGCGGGAAGACCTGTTTCCAGCCCAGGGCGCCTTTCGGTTCCCATCGACGCACCTGGGCGCCGACTGGACTTCTGCACCGCCGGCCTGGGGGTCGCTCCCGTGGTGCATGTGCGAGTCGCAACGCTCTTCGCGGAGCTGGCGCTCGACGACGTTCAGCTTCTTCCTGTCGCCATCAAGGGGTACCTGGACCAGTACCAGCTCCTGGTGGCCACGAAGCTCCTGCGCTGCATCGATGACAAGGCGTCCACCGAGGTGCGGTATTGGATGCCCGAGCATGGCCAGCCCGAGCGGGTTGGTGACTACAGATCTGTCAGTGGGATGCGCATCGACGCCTCGAAGGTGGGCGACGCGCAGGTGTTCCGGACGCAGGGCTGGGCTGTCGCCCTCATCGTCTCCGAGGACCTCAAGCTCGCGCTGGAGCGCGCCCAAGTGACAGGCGTGAGGTTCACCGAGGTCTGACCCCCAGAAACACGAACGGCGCGGGTCTTCCCTGGCCGTGTCAGGGGCGCGAGGCATGGTTCGGGCTCTGACACGGAGGGCCCATGTCGCCACGTTGGTACGTTGCGCTGCTCATGCTGTTGGTGGGAGTGGGGTGCTCCTCGTCCCGGGTCGTTCGCCTCGACACAGGGAGCGAGGTCTTCACCCTGACGCCACATGAGGAAGAGGGCGCGGAGCTGGTCGAGGCCCGACTCGAGGATGACGAGTTCGAGGACGCGATGAAGTCCCTGTCGCGTGATGTCGTTCCTTCGAACAACCCGATGCATCAGGCCCGTGAGCTGTTCGGGCTTCCGTCCCGCAGTGGGTTGTACCTCTATGAGCACCGGACGCACCGTCTCTCGGCCAGAGACGTGCCCTCGGGTGAGGGGCCCCACCTGTTGGAGGCCTATGCGGACGAGGAGATGACCCAGGCCTATGGCCGATGGTGTCGGAACAAGGGCACGCCGGGCGATTGTCTGAGTCTGCTGGAGGAAGGTCCCCTGCTCGGCAGTGATGGCAAGTACGTGCTGGCGATGGCCATCGCCATGGGCTCGGTCTGGGACGAGTCAGCCGAGGCGCTGGATGACATGACCAACCCCCGGCAAGTCCTCTCGGTGGTGATGGCCTCAGTGACGATGTACATGCTCTTGTGGGCTTTGCCCGAGCCCGTGTCGAAGGGGCTGGCGACGCTGCTGACGGCGACAGCCATCGCCTACCTGGGCGTCGACACGGTGTTGGGCATCATCGGTGGATGGTGCGTGCTCGTCAGGGACGTGGACCGTGCCACCACCTTTGAGCAACTCGACGAAGCAGGCTCCGCATTTGGTGCGGTGCTGGGTGAGAACGCGGCACGCATCTTCGTGATGTTGGCCACCGCCGCTATCGGCAGTACGGCGGGGCTGGCGGCGAAGTCAGCACGGTTGCCGGGCTCCGCACAGGCCGCGTTGGCGGTCGAGTCTCAGGCGGGTTTTCAGTTCGCGGCCGTGGGGGCGGTGCGTTCAGTCGCGGTGTCGGGCGAGGGATTCACCATCGCGCTCGCACCCAATGCACTGGCGATGGCTGGCCAGAGAAATGGTGCGAGCAAGCCGCATCGTCATCACATCGCCACGGACAAGAACAGCATCTCCGCTGTCCAGGGTGGGCCTTGGACCCCTCAGTTCAGGAGAATCTTCCGGAAGGCGGGAATGAAGCTGAAGGATCCGGAGAACATCGTGGAGGTGCGAGGCCACAAAGGCCCTCACCCACGGCCGTACCACGAAGCCATTTATGAGCGACTCAATAGCGCGACGAGGGCTTGTCGCACCGTGGAGGCGTGTCGCAAGGCGCTGACCACCGAGCTCCAGGCCCTGTCCATGGAAGTCAGGACGAAGGGGACGAGACTCAATGAACTGGTGACGCGAGGAAAGTGAGGTAGAGGGCCAGATATGCCCAAGCGTTACTTCAAGCTCGCGCAGGTGATGGAGTCCGGGAACTGGGACCTGGGAGACCCGCTGGATGAGCGTGGCGTGGAACTGGAGGACCCATATGTCTTCCGTTCTGGGCGAGCGCTTCCACCCCAAGGGCGTTTGAGCATCCCCATCGATGAGCCCGGGCGGCACCTGGAGTTCAGCACCGCGGGGCTTGGCATGGCGCCTGTCGTCCATGTCCGCGCCGTCACGCTCTTCATGGAACTGGCACCTGACGCGGTGCAGTTCTTCCCCGTCGAAATCCAGGGGCTGCCTGACCAGTACCTCATCCTGGTGGCCACGAAGCTCCTGCGCTGCATCGACGACGAGGCCTCCGAGGAGGTCCTGTACTGGAAGCCCGAAGACGGTCAGCCCGAGCGGGTGGGGGAGTACAGGTCCGTCATCGGCATGCGCATCGACAAGTCGAAGGTCGGCGACGCCAAGGTGTTCCGTACCTGGGGCTGGGACCTGGGCCTCATCGTCTCCGAGGACCTCAAGCTCGCCCTGGAGCGAGCCCACGTCACCGGCGTGAGATTCACCGAGGTCTGACCCCAAAAACACGAACGGCGCCGGCCTCCAGGAGGCACGGCGCCGCGGTGCTCACGACAGGGCCGAAGCTCAGCCCGGCTGGCAGACCTGGCGGAGGATGTCGAGCGACTCCAGCGCCTTGCCCGCGCCAATCACGACGGCGGACAGCGGGTCCTCGGCCAGGAACACCGGCAGGCCCGTCTCCTCACGGAGCAGCGTGTCCAGGTTCTTCAGCAGCGCGCCACCACCGGCCAGCACGATGCCCCTGTCGGCGATGTCACCGGCCAGCTCCGGCGGCGTGCGCTCCAGAGTCAGCTTCACCGCCTCGACGATGCCATTCACCGGCTCGGCGAGCGCGTCACGCACCTCGTCGCTCGACACCGTCAGCGTGCGCGGCACACCGGCCACCAGGTCGCGACCCTTGATCTCCATGGTCATGACCTCGTCCGTCGGATACGCCGTGCCGATGCCCATCTTGATGAGCTCCGCCGTGCGCTCGCCGATGAGCAGGTTGTACTTGCGCTTCACGTACTGGATGATCGCCTCGTCCAGCTTGTCGCCGCCGATGCGCACGCTCTTGGCGAACACGATGCCGGCCAGGCTGATGACCGCGACGTCGGACGTGCCACCGCCGATGTCCACAATCATGTTCCCGCTGGGCTCCGTCACCGGAAGGCCCGCGCCGATGGCCGCCGCCATGGGCTGCTCAATCAGGTAGACCTCACGCGCGCCCGCGTTCGCCGCCGCCTCACGCACCGCGCGGCGCTCCACCTCCGTGATTCCAGAGGGGATGCCGATGATGATGCGCGGGTTCACCAGCGTCTTGCGGTTGTGCGCGCTCTGGATGAAGTAGCGCAGCATCGCCGCCGTGATTTCGAAGTCGGCGATGACGCCGTCCTTCATCGGCCGGATGGCGACGATGTTGCCCGGCGTGCGGCCCAACATCTCCTTGGCTTCCTTGCCCACCGCGAGGACCTTCTTGCCCCCGCGCGCGTCCTGCTGGACGGCCACCACCGAGGGCTCGTTGGACACGATGCCCTGACCGCGGATGTAGATGAGCGTGTTCGCCGTGCCGAGGTCGATGGCGAGGTCGCGCGAAAAGAGGGTGTGAAGCCAGTCGAACATACGAGGGCGGAAACTTTCGGAGAGTCGGCGGAATTTCCCGCTGGCGCGTGGGGGAATGCGGCCGCGAAGGTACTACGCGACGCGGCACGGAGGAAGAAAAGCCGGAAGCCCTTTCACAACCGCCTGGGGAGCAGTCGACCAGCGGACTCGGGCGGGGGAAGGGCCACCCCCCACGAACCCCCGCCTCAGGGGGAGACTTCCACCACCTGGGCCCGCTCGAAGCGCGTGGCCACCACACCGGCCTGCTCCGCCTCGCCCTCGGGAAGGCACCCGGCCGGCACCACCCCGGCCTCCTCGGCCTCCCGGTACTCGGGCGTGTGCCGCAGGGCATCGCTGGTGACATGGAGCAGCCCGTCGCGGACCGGCTCGAACAGCAGCGCGGTGAGGTACCAGGCGGGCGCGTAGTCCAGGCGGATGAGCCCGTGCACGCTCCAGCGGTGCGGCGTGTAGTCCCAGGGACAGCGGCCGAGCACCTTCTTCAGCAGCCACCCCGTGGCGTACTCCGCCCCGAAGATGAGGGCCGTGTAGGCCAACGCCCTCACCGGCCGGGGCAGGGGCTTGAGCCGCGCGGAGACCTCCTCCAGCGCCAGCGCCGTCCCCCCATAGATGGGGTGCATCCAGAGATAGGTCTGCGCCGTGGCGCTCCTGTCCCGCCGCAGGGCCGCGTTCGCCCCCGTGAAGAGGACCTCCAGCACCCAACCCGTGCACCCGTAGAGCAGGAATCGTGAAAGCACACCCTCAACCTAGGGATGCTCCCCCTCGGCGGCACGCCCACGCACGCGCCGCACCGACGCCTGCCATCGCTGTGCACGGGCGGACGTTGTCATCGTCCACGCGCGCCTTCGCGCTGCGTCCCGGTCGACTCATTCGTGGAGAGGAGGACATGGGCCTACAGGCCGGTGACGCACCCGCCTGGAACGGGGTGTCGTCACCTCGCGTCAGGGCGCGTGGAGATCCACGGGCGCACGAGCGCGCCGCCGCGAATCTCGCGGGAACTCCGGGCCCAAGGCCGTTACCCCATGGACCCCCCAAGCCGGCCCGAGGCCACACCGCCGAGAGCCTCGGACCCGAAAACCGCGTCACCCTCAAACCCCATGAAGGCGCCACGTCCCTCAACCTGCACGCGCATCCGGCCCGACCCGAGTGGACACGCTCGCGCGCGGACGCCCGTCGTGTCCCGCCATGGGCGTCCCCCGACCCCCGGGACGGGCCCGCGAAGCATGCGTGGAGCGGCGAGCGAGCACGGCGCTCCACGGGCTCGCCGCCTCGTCCGCGCGGTGGGGCCCAGCGGACTGGCGGGCTGGGGATAACCCGCGCTTTACGGGGCCATGTCCGGCGTAGTACCTGAACGAGCGATGCGCTCCCCCGGCCCGACATCACGAATGCCCGGTTCCGGGAGTGAGCTCGTCCGGGCCGGGCTGCTGGCCCTGGGCATGGCCCTGGTCCTGGCGACCGTCCTGCGCGCCGGGGACGCCGAGTGCCCCACCCGAAGCGCCCCCGAGCGCGGCTTCTACGTCGACTCCGGCGTGACCTCGGTGCGCCAGGGCGCCAGGTCCTCCAAGAAGTCCTCGCGGCGCTGGGGCGCGCAGTTCCACATCACGGACCTGGGCGGCTGGGACTCAGGCCTCCACGTGGGCGCGGGGCCCGTCGTCTCCGCGGCCTCCTCGGTGCGGACCCGCACGGGGTTGGAGCCGGACCTGCTGGCCCTGTACCGCTGGGGCCGCGAGCGTCACCACGCCTTCACGCGCGTCACCTTGCGCGAACGTCGCGCCCCGGCGGCGCCCACGTCGAGCGGGGAAATCGCGGACCGTCCCTCCATCGCCAGTCGGACGCTGCGCGGACCACCCGAGTTCGGCTGACCCGTGCGCGACGCTGGCCCTCCGAAGGGCCGGGGTCGCGCGTGGACCTGCGCGGTGGTCCGGGCGAAAAAGCCCGGCGTGACGTCGTCTTTTCCTTTCATCCCCGAGGGATGGCCCTTGTCTTCCGAGTCCTCGGAAAGCTGGGGCGCGTCCCATCCGAGTCTTCCAGATTGAGGTGACCTGATGCACGGAGCCCACGAGGTCCTCCAGGCCATTGCCATTGTCCTGTGCGTCGCCGCGGTGACGACGGTGGTCTTCCAGAAGCTGCGCCAGCCCGTGGTGCTCGGCTACATCCTCGCGGGCCTCGTGGTGGGCCCCTACCTGCCGATTCCGCTCGTCGCCAACCAGGAGGTGGTGACGACGCTGTCGGAGCTGGGCGTCATCCTGCTGATGTTCTCGCTCGGGCTGGAGTTCAGCCTGCGCAAGCTGTTCTCGGTGGGGTTCACCGCCGGCATCACGGCCGTCATCCAGTGCAGCATCATGGTGTGGCTGGGCTTCGTGGTGGGGCGCGCCTTCGGCTGGACGACGCTGGAGAGCATCTTCACCGGCGCCATCATCGCCGTGTCCAGTACCACCATCATCGCCAAGGTGTTCGACGAGCAGGGCATCCGCGGGAAGCTGCGGGAGCTGGTGGTGGGCGTGCTCATCGTCGAGGACCTCATCGCGGTGCTGCTGATGGCCACGCTGACGGCCATCTCCACGGGCGCGGGCCTGTCCGTGAAGGACCTGACGCTGACCACGGGCAAGCTGGTGGCGTTCCTGGTGGGCCTGGTGGCGGTGGGCCTGTTCATCATCCCGCGGGCCATGCGCGCGGTCATCAAGCTGAACCGGCCGGAGACGACGCTCGTGGCGAGCGTGGGCATCTGCTTCGCGGTGGCGCTCCTGGCGCAGTCGTTCGGCTACTCGGTGGCGCTGGGCGCGTTCCTCGCGGGCTCGCTGGTGGCGGAGTCGGGCGAGGAGAAGCTGGTCGAGCACCTGGTGCAGCCGGTGCGCGACATGTTCGCGGCCATCTTCTTCGTGTCGGTGGGCATGCTCATCAGCCCCGCGCTCATCATGGAGCACTGGCTGGCCATCCTCGTGCTCACCGTGGTGGTCATCGTCGGCAAGCTGGTCAGCGTGGCGCTGGGCGCGTTCCTGACGGGCAACAGCACGCGGACGTCGGTGCAGGCGGGGCTGAGCCTGGCGCAGATTGGCGAGTTCTCCTTCATCATCGCCGCGCTGGGCCTGTCCTTGAAGGCGACCGGCTCGTTCATCTACCCGGTGGCGGTGGCCGTGTCGGCCATCACCACGCTCACCACGCCCCTGCTCATCAAGGCCTCCGGGCCGGTGGCGTCGTGGGTGGACCGCAAGCTGCCCAAGCCCCTGCAGACCTTCGTCACGCTGTACGGCACGTGGGTGGAGCGGCTGCGGCAGGCGCCGCGTCGGGAGACGCTGGGCGCGGGCGTGCGGCGCCTCATCCGGTTGTTGGTGCTGGACGCGGTGCTGCTGGTCGTCCTGGTCATCGGCACGGCGCTGATGGCGGACCGCATGGCCCACTTCGTCGAGGTGCGCACGGGCGTGGACGAGGACCTGTCGAAGAACCTCATCCTGGGCGGCGCGGTGCTGCTGGCGGTGCCGTTCGTGCTGGGCGTCATCGGCATGGCGCGGCGGCTGGGCACCATCCTGTCGGAGGCGGCGCTGCCGGCGCGCAAGGACGGCAAGCTGGACCTGGCCGCGGCGCCGCGTCGGGTGCTGCTCGTCACGCTGCAGGTGGGAATCGTCCTGCTGGTGGCCATCCCGGTGGTGGTGGTGACGCAGCCCTTCTTGAAGGGGTTGGCGGGCCCCCTCGTCTTGTTGGTGCTGGTGGGCGCGCTGGGCGTCGCCTTCTGGCGCGGAGCGACGAACCTGCACGGCCATGTGCGCGCCGGAGCGCAGGTGCTGGTGGCGGCGCTGGCGGCGCAGTCGCACTCGAAGGAGCCGGGCGCGGAGGAGCACGCGCTGGACCACGTGCAGGGGCTGTTGCCGGGCCTGGGCGCGCCGGCCTCCGTGCGGCTGGAGGAGTCGAGCCCCGGGGCGGGCAAGACGCTGGCCCAGGTGAACCTGCGCGGCCTCACGGGCGCGACGGTGCTGGCCATCCAGCGCGGCGAGCAGAGCCTGTCCGTCCCCACCGCGCAGGAGGTGCTGCAGGTGGGCGACGTGCTCGCGCTGACGGGGACGAGCGAGGCGGTGGACGCGGCGAAGGCGCTGCTCCTGGGCGCGCCTCCCTCGGTGCCGCCGCCCGAGCCTTCTCCTACGGAGGAGACCCGGGCCCACGGGTAGGTGGACCGTGGGGTGAGGGCGCGTGCTTCGCCCCCTTGGCGAAGCGCGCGCCTCCTCCACGAGGCGAAGGGGGGCTGGCCTGCCACGCCGTCCGACGGGCGAGGGAGCGTCGCCCTCTTTCGGAGGGAGCGCGCGGAGGCCCATCCCAGCTCGGAGCCCACCGAGCGGCCGGCCATCCTGACTCGGCTGGGGGATGGCGCCGCGCGTCCCCAGCTTGCGGGACATGGAGCGAATCTCCGGATGGGGCAGGGCCGCGGGGGTCCTGGCCACGGGCCTGCTGGCGACGGGGGCCTGGGCCTGTGACACCTGTCGACCGAGGGTCGAGGCGGGCATCTACAACGAGCACTTCCTGGGGCGCCTCGCGTTGACGCTGATGCCGCTGCTCGTGGTGCTGTGGCTCGTCGTGCTCATCGTCTGGTCGCCGTGGAGCGATGCACGGCCCCGCGCCTCGTCGAGACGCTCCTTCACCCAGGAGGAGTCCTCGTGAGCCCGAGCCAGGGGAACGAAGTCGTCGGCAACCGGCGTCCGCTGCTCGCCGCCGCGCTGCTGTTGGGCGTGGGCATGGGGGGCTTCGTCGACGGCATCCTGCTGCACCAGATACTCCAGTGGCACAACATGCTCGCGAGCCAGGTGCCCGTCATGGACCTGGTCAGCTCCAAGGTGAACATGTTCTGGGATGGCCTCTTCCACGCCTTCACGTGGCTGACGACGGCCACGGGGCTCGCGCTGCTGTGGCGCGCCGGGACGCGCGCGGACGTCCCCTGGAGCGGGCGCGTGCTCCTGGGCGGCGCGCTCATGGGCTGGGGCCTGTTCAACGTCGTCGAGGGCCTCATCGACCACCAGTTCCTCGGGCTGCACCACGTGAAGCCCGGACCCCACCAGCTCGCGTGGGACCTGGGCTTCCTCGCGTTCGGCGTCGTGCTGCTGCTCGTGGGCGGCGCGTGGGTCCGCGCGGGCCGTGAGCACCCCCGGGCCCGAGGGAGCCGCCCCTTGCGTCCCCTTCACGTCGGTTGAGCACCGTGGCGCCCACCGCCTCGCGCGGGGAGGCGCCCGTGTCGCGCAAGCACGCTCCCTTGCCGCTCAGTCCACGGAAGGGGCGTTGTGCCTGGGCGTCCTGCTCTCCGAGCGGCGGCCCGACGCCCATCGCCGCGCCCCTGTCGCCCGGGTCCATCGGTTTCAGATTGAGTGGTCCACAGTGGTGGGGAACACGACCATGAAAGATTTCCGAAGAGGGTGGTTGATTGGCGCGCTGGTGCCGGCGATGGCGCTGGGCTGGGCCTGTGAGTCCCGGCAGTCCTCCGATGCACGCGACGAGCAGGGCACGGGTGGCTCGGGCAGCACGACGGAGATGACGGGGGGCTCGCAGGACGCCGTCCCGAGTGGCTCCACGCAGGACAACAGCGGTGCGGGCTCGAGCAACGACGGCATCGGGGGCAGCGGCAGCAGCTCCGATGTCCAGGGCTCGGGCACCCAACCGGGCAGCACCGGCTCCGGTGTCTACGGTACGGGCGCGGGCGGCAGCAGCACCGGCTCGGGCTCGAGCGGCACGGGCTCCGACCTCAGCGGCACGGGCGCGGGCGGCAGCGGCACCAGCTCGGGCAGCACCGGCTCCGACATCAGCGGCACGGGCGCGGGTGGCAGCGGCGCGAGCGGGACGGACACCACGGGGACGACGGGCACGAGCAGCACGAACGACCCGGCCACCAGCGGCACCAGCCCGGGCGGCACTGGTGGCACGGGCGCGAGCGGCACCAGCACCGGCAACCCGAACACGACCGGCGGCACCGGCGGCTCGGGCGCGGGGCTCGACAACAGCAGCACCGGCGGCACCACGGGCACCAACGCGGGACCCTCGGGCACCAGTGACAGCGGCACCCGACGCTAGCCGTGAAGCGGGAGTGTCTCCGGGCGGACCTCGTGCACGCGAGGCCCGCGCCGGACGACCCGGGAGGTCACCCCGTCCCGCGACTAGCGCTTCAGCGCGTACTTGCCGATGACGTAGAGGGCGCGCACGCCGTCCTTCCAGCCAATCTTCTTGCCCTCCTCGTACGTGCGCCCGTGGTAGCTGATGGGCACCTCGTAGATGCGCCAGTTGCCGCGGGCCACCTTGGCGGTGATTTCGGGCTCGAAGCCGAAGCGGTTCTCCTCCACCTCGACGGAGCGCAGGACCTCGGCGCGGAAGGCCTTGTAGCAGGTCTCCATGTCGGTGAGGTTCAGCCCGCTCGTCATGTTGGAGAGCGTGGTCAGCAGGTTGTTGAGCACCGTGTGCCAGAAGTACAGCACCCGGCGGGGCGTCCCCGTGAAGCGGCTGCCGAAGACGACGTCGGCCTCCCCGTCCAGGATGGGCTGAATCACCCGGGGGATGTCGCGCGGGTCGTACTCCAGGTCCGCGTCCTGCACGAGGATGATGTCCCCGGTGGCCTCGGCGAAGCCTCGCCGCAGCGCGGCGCCCTTGCCCTGGTTCTGCTCCTGGAACAGCACCCGGATTTCGTTGCGGTTCTTCGGCGTGCCCCCCAACAGCCCCACACCCTGCTCGGCGAGCTGCTGCAGCAGCTCCCGGCTTCCGTCCCGGGAGCAATCGTCCACGAGGACAATCTCCTTGGGGAAGTCGACCGCGATGCAGCGGCGCAGGAGCTCCGCCAGGGTGGGAATCTCGTTGTAGACGGGGATGACCAGGGAGACGAGCATGGCGGCTCGGGCTCTATCGCATTTCGACCCGGGGGGCGACTGTCCAGCACCCGGCGCGTGTACCCACGTCTCATGCCCTTTCCCCTCGCCCCGGTGTGAGATGGGGGTGGCAAGAGTCACCTGTTTTGCATGGAATACTTCCTCCGGGGGAGTGGCCGTGGGGGCCCCCGCCATGCGTGACAGTGGAAGGGAACGCCATGAACGACCAGCTCGGACATGCGGTGCGCGGCGCTGTTTCCCTGGAGCGGTTCTCCCAACTCACAGAGGGTCTTCGGGACTTCTTCTACGGTGCCTGGAACATGCCGCACGGGCACTGCTACCTGTGGAAACAGGACCTGGTGGCGATGCATGTCCTGTCGGACACGCTCATCGGCGCGGCGTACTTCTTCATCTCGCTGACGCTGTACGCGCTGGTGCGGCGGGCGCGGCTGCCCTTCGGGGGGATGATTCTGTCGTTCGGGGTCTTCATCGGCGCGTGTGGGCTGACGCACCTGATGGAGGTGTGGAACGTCTGGTATTCGGCCTACTACCTGGGGGGCGGCATCAAGGTGGTGACGGCGGTGGCCTCGGTGGCCACGGGCATGTACCTGGTGCCGCTGCGCGGGCGGGTGGTGGAGGTGACGGAGGCGGCGCGGCTGTCGGAGGAGCGCCGGGTGCAACTGGAGAAGAGCTCCCGGGAGCTGGAGACGCTGTACGCGAAGCTGAAGGCCTCCGAGGCCCAGCGCACCGGCTTCTTCGCCAACGTCAGCCATGAGCTGCGCACGCCGCTGACGCTCATCCTGGGGCCGGTGGACCGGCTGCTCCAGCAGGGCACGCTGCCGGACGCGGCGCACCGGGATTTGGAGGTGGTGCGCCGCAACGCGCGCGTGCTGCTGAGGCACGTCAACGCGCTGCTCGACGTGGCGAAGCTGGACGCGGGGCAGATGCGGCTGTCGTACGAGGAGGTGGACCTGGCGCGGCTGGTGCGGCTGGGCGCGGAGAACTTCGAGGGACTGGTGGCCGAGCGCCAGCTGGACTTCGCGCTGGAGCTGCCCGCGATGCTGCCGGCGCAGGTGGACCCGGAGAAGGTGGAGCGCGTGGTGCTCAACCTCCTGTCCAACGCGGCCAAGTTCACGCCCGAGGGCGGGCACATCCGCGTGGCGGTGAGCGCGGAGTCGGGCCAGGGGCGGCTGGTGGTGGAGGACAGCGGGCCGGGCGTGCCCGTCGAGCAGCGCGAGAGCATCTTCGAGCGCTTCCGTCAGGGGGACGCGGCCACCACGCGCGACACCGGGGGCACGGGGCTGGGGCTGGCCATCGCCCGGGACTTCGTGGCGCTGCACGAGGGGCGCATCTGGGTGGAGGAGCGCCCGGGTGGCGGCGCGCGCTTCGTGGTGGAGCTGCCGCTGCTCGCGCCCACGGGCGTGAAGCTCGCGGCGCGCGCGGACGCCCCGGCGCACGAGGTGGACGTCGAGGCGGCGCAGGCGGAGCTGGACGTGCTCCGGCCGCCCGCGCGCGAGGTGGTGGTGGCCACGCGGGCGGATGACTCGAGCCGGCCGCGCGTGCTGGTGGTGGAGGACACCCAGGAGATGCGCCGCTACGTGGTGGACACGCTGGCGAAGGACTTCCAGGTGGCCACCGCGGAGGACGGCCTGGAGGGGTTGGCGAAGGCGGAGCGGATGATGCCGGACGTCATCGTCAGCGACTTGATGATGCCGCGCATGGGGGGAGACCAGCTGGTGCGCGCGGTGCGCACGCGCCCGGGGCTGGAGTCCACGCCCATCCTGCTGCTCACCGCGCGCGCGGATGACGCGCTGCGGGTGGACCTGCTGCGGGGCGGCGCGCAGGACTACGTGGTGAAGCCCTTCGTGTCCGAGGAGCTGGTGGCGCGGGTGACGAACCTGGCCGTGATGAAGCGCACGCGCGAGGTGCTGCAGGGGCTGCTCGCCGCGCGCTCGGTGGACCTGGAGGCGATGGCGCGCGAATTGGGCATGCGCAAGCGGCAGCTGGAGGTGGCGCTGGAGACCACCGAGCGCGCCAGCGCGTCGCGCAGCACGCTGCTGCAGTTGGTGTCGCACGAGCTGCGCACGCCGCTGTCGGTGTTGCAGCTCACCCAGCACGCGCTGCAGCGGGAGCTGGGAGGGCTGCCGCCCCGGGCGCTGGACATGTTCGACCGGATGCACCGCTCCACGCTGCGGCTGCGCGACATGGTGGAGATGGTGCTCCAGTACAACCAGCTGGAGGAGGGCCGGCTGGTGGTGCGGCGCGAGACGGTGGACCTGGGCGAGGTGGTGGACGAGGTGGTGGAGGAGGCGCGGCTGGAGGCGCGGCGCAAGGGGCTGGCGCTCGAGTGGGACCGGCCCCGGGGGCAGGCGGTGGCGCGCACGGACCCGCGCATCGTCCAGATGGTGCTGCTCAACCTGGTGTCCAACGCGGTGAAGTACACCGAGCAGGGCGGGGTGTCGGTGGCGGTGGAGGCGCGGCCCCAGGGCTGGCGCCTCAGGGTGCGCGACACCGGGCCGGGCATCCCCCGCTCCGAGCAGGCCCACATCTTCGAGCCCTTCTCACACCTGGAGCCGCTGGAGCACAAGTCCAAGCCGGGCGTGGGGCTGGGGCTGACGCTGGTGCGGGAGATGGTGTCGGTGCTGGGCGGCGTCGTCTCGGTGGCGTCCGAGCCCGGCGTCGGCAGCGAGTTCACCGTCGAGCTGCCGTCCTGAGCGCCTCCATCAAGGCGTCCAGGTCCGCGTCGGTGGTGAGCGGGTTGATGACGGTGACGCGCAGGAACACGCCCTGGGGCAGCTTCGTCTGCACCAGGTAGAAGTCTCCGCGCGTCACCAGCCGCTCGCGCAGGCGGCCCTGCAGCGCGTCCCAGGCCTCGGGCGGCACGTGCTCGGGGGTATGGCGGAAGCAGAGGATGTTGCAGTCGGGCGGGACGGGGACCTGGAAGTCGCCGGCCTGGGAGAGCCGCTCGGCGAAGCGGCGGGTGAGGGCGTAGGACTCCGTCACCGCGTCGGCGAACAGGCGGGTGCCCAGCACGCTCAGGCACGCGTACAGCTTGAGCGCCATCATCTCCTTGGTGCACTCCATCGTGCGCAGGGCCACGTCGCTCCACGGGCGCTCGGTGTCGCCGAAGAGGTAGCTGGCCTCCTGGGCGAAGGACTCGAAGGAGCGCGCGCCGTCGCGGAAGAGCACCGCCGTCACCAGCGCGGGCATGAGCAGGCCCTTGTGCGCGTCCCAGACGACGGAGTCCGCGCGGGCGATTCCGCGCACCTGGTGGCGGTGGGCGGCGCTGAGCGCGGCGGAGGCGCCGTGCGCGGCGTCCACGTGGAACCACAGGCCGTGGCGCTCGCAGAAGTCCGCCACGGGCTCCAGCGGGTCGAACGCGCCGGTGGCGGTGGAGCCCGCGCTGGCGACGACGGCGATGACCTTGCGGCCCTGTCGCGTGGCGGACTCCAGCGCGGGGCCGAGCGCGTCGGGGCGCAGGCGGAAGCGCTCGTCCACGGCGACGGGGATGGCGCCGCCCTGGCCCCAGCCCATGACGCGGATGGCGCGCGACAGGCTGTAGTGGGCGGAGGCGGGCACCAGCACCGCGAGCGGCGGCCCCGCGTGGGCGCCCTCGTTCCACGCGTCATAGCCGGCCTTGGCCTGGCGGGCCGCGAGCAGGGCGGTGAGGTTGCCCAGGGAGCCGCCCGAGGTGAGCACGCCGTCCGCCGTCTCCGGCAGGCCCAGCCGCGCCGCCATCCAGCGCAGCACGTTGCGCTCCATGGCGGTGGAGACGGGGCCCATCTCGTACACGGCCATGCCGTTGTTGAGCAGCGAGGAGACGGCGTCGCACAGCGCGGCGAGCGGCACGGGGGCCGTCACCTGGTGGCCCACGTAGCGTGGGTGGTGCAGGTGGTTGGAGCCGGAGAGCACGCGCGCCACCAGCTCCGCGAAGTCGCCCGTGGGCTCCTCGGGGAAGGCGGCGGGGAAGCGGTCCACGCTCACCGCGGGCGCGGCCCAGGGTAACACCGGGAGGCCCTCGCCGCGCTCGGCCTGGGCCAGGTAGTCCGCCAGCGTGTCCACCAGCCGCTGGCCCTCGCGGCGGAAGGACTCGACGTCATAGGCGGCGGCGACGCGCTCACGAAAGTCCGTCATGGCGGAGGAGAACCTAGCGCCGCGGACGGCGCGCGTCCTGTTCCCGGCGCGAGGCGGGGCCCTCGTCACGGCGCGTCCTCCGTCGGCCCGGGGAGCAACCTGGCTGGCTCACGGGCCTCGAACGCACTATCTCTTTGGGGACGGGGCCAAGCCCCGCGCGAGGAGACACGCCATGGCCGACAAGAAGGTCACGATTACGTACTGCAACTCCTGAGGCTACAAGCCCAGGGCCGCCCGTGCGGCGGTCGCGTTGAAGGACGAGTTGGATGTGGAGGCGGAGCTGAAGCCCGGGCCGTCGGGCAGCTACGAGGTCGCGGTCGACGGCAAGGTGGTCATCCGGAAGGCGTCGCTGGCCTTCCCCACGGACCAGGAGGTGGTGGACGCGGTGGCGCGCGTCCTCGACGCCTGAGTCCGCCGGAGTCCTAGGGGCCGCCTCCGGATGCACGGTGGCGGCCCCCGCACCATGCGGGCCTTCAGCGCTTGATGAACGTCATGGGCGGGCGGTCGTTCCTGCCCTTGCCCGCGGCCTTGAGCGCCGCCGGGTCCAACCCGGACAGGTGGAGCGCCGTCGCGTAGACGTGGCCCGCGTCGGACACGAAGCTGGTGGCGTTCTTGGTCCGCCCCGGCACCAGCAGGCCCGTGTCCGCGTCGTACGCGGGGTCCAGCGTGCCGTTGGGCATCATCGGGATGCCATCCAGTGACGCGCTGCCCACGCGGCCGTACTGCGTGTTGCCGCGCACGGTGCCGCCCAGGAAGGCCACGCTGTTGACGCGCCAGTGCTGGCAGCAGTCCTGGAGCATGATCTCCTCGTACTTCTGCGCGTCCGTCACGCCCGCCTTGGCGATGATGCCCTCCACGTCGCCCTGAATCGTGCGGCCCATCTCCGAGGCGAGCACGATGGTGGTGAAGTCGTAGTAGCTCTTGCCGGTGGTGCCGTAGGGCGTGGCCTTGAGCTTCGCCACCAGCGCCTTGAGCGGGTTCCAGAGGTTCCTGCGCATCAT
Organism: Myxococcus fulvus; assembly: GCF_900111765.1. The sequence goes on along the minus strand of NZ_FOIB01000004.1, from coordinate 683,203 downwards.
GTCGCGCTGCTCCGTCTGGCCCTTGTTGTTCATGATGGAGCGGCGGTCGCGGTGCGTGTCGAACTGGCGCAGGCCGCGGTTCTCGATGAAGAAGCCGATGGACAGCCCCTTCGTCATCATCTCGTACGTCATCAACGCCTGGACGTTGGTGTTCGGCGTCTCCTTGGTGCGCGCGGGGTTGCCGTTGATGGACGAGGAGTCGGTGGCCTCGTCCGCCGCCGTGATTCCGAACTCGGCGCGCAGCGTGGGGTCGGTGAACAGCGTGCGCGGGTCCAGGTTGATGCTGCCGCCGGCCGTCAGCGCGCGGTGAATCTGGAGCGCGGAGTTGAAGGCGCGCACCGACTCGCTGTTCTTCTCCGCCAGGAAGCTCGCCTGCAGGCTGTCGGTGAACTGGCGGATGCGCGCGTCGCGCTGGCCCTGCGCCACGTTGCCCAGCGACGCCAGCCGCTCGCGCATCGCCGCGGGCGTCTTGCCGTAGAGCGTGTGCGCGTGCACCGGGCCCAGCTTCTCGTAGTAGCCGGTGCCCTCGGGATAGGACGGGATGGACAGCTCACCGTCGGACAGCCACCGGTGCCACGAGACGTGGGGCAGCAGGAAGCCCGTGCCGTACGCCTCGCAGAACGCCTGCATCACCGTGCGCTCGTCCGCGTTGCGCTTGCCGGACAGGGACGCGCTGTACTTGCCGTAGTGGTACTCCCACCGTCCGCCCGAGTGGAAGGTGTTGCCGTTGTGGCTGGACACCACCGCCAGGTCCGGGAACAGGTCCAGGCCGTCCTGGGCCAGATAGCCGTACTGGATGTTGCCCTGCGTCCTCGGCGGGTCCAGCGGCGAGGCGCCGTAGCCCTTGGGGCGGTAGCGGTGGTTCGTCCACGACGGCGTGGGGCGCAGCTCGCCCGCGGGGATGACGCGGATGGAGTCGTTGGGCGTGTGGACGGGGTTGAACATCGAGTACCCGTCCCAGCCTCCCTCCTGGAACCAGTAGATGAGGAAGCGGGGGTTGTCGGCCTCGGCGGCGGCGGCCTCGGCGAAGCCCAGCTCCTTCTTCGTCCCGGGCACTCCGAAGGCGCGGAAGAAGCGGAGCCAGTCCAGGGTGCTGATGGCGGCGCCCGCGGCGGCGCCCGCGAGGAATCGGCGGCGGTTCATGGCGGCGGTCCTTTGGGGGCGCTACTGGCGCAGGTATTCGGGGGAGGTGGCGAGCGTCTTGAGCACGGCCTTGAGGTTGCCGTCGTGCTCGTGGCTGACGTCCCACAGGCGCTTGTAGATGACGCGCTCGTCTTGCTCGTGGCGCATCTCGCGGCCGAACAGGAGGGCGAACTGGGCGTTGAGCGTGCGGCGCACGAAGGCCTCCTTCTTCACCGCCTGCGTGGCGAAGGCCTCCATGCCCTGGCCCTTGAAGGCGTAGGTGGCGGCGAGATTGCGGTCCGTGTCGTCCAGCGCGACGCCCTGCTCGTCCTGGGTGCGGTAGTTGCCCTCGTCGTCCCAGCGCAGGCGCTGGTGCGCCAGCGGGGTGAGCGTCTGGTGGCAGGAGTAGCAGATGCTGCTGGGGTCCACGGTGGAGGACGCGGTGGCCGCGCCGCGCATGTCGAAGACCTCGGCGGGGACCTCGTACATCGTGCCCATGAAGTCCGTCATCACGCGCGCCGCATAATTGTAGTGCGGCAGGCCCGGCTTGTTCTTGATGAAGCCCTTCATCGTGAGCACGCCCGTCTTGCCGTGCTGCGTGGGGCGCGTCACCTGCTGGAAGCTCGAATCCACCGAGTAGTCACCGGTGAGCAGCTCCTCGAAGGGCCGCTCCTGCTCGACCAGGAAGGTCCACAGCCGCGCGGGCTCGTCCGTGTCGGGCGTGCCCTCGCTCTCGGTGCGCACGCGCATGCGCTTGAAGTAGTTCGTCCGGAAGTCCGCCGAGGCCAGGTAGCCGTCCACCATGGCCTCCCACGACTTCTGTCCTCCCTCCAGCGCGGTGAAGTCCTGCGCGGACGGCGGCCTGCCCAGCAGGTCCATGGCCAGCTTCACCAGCAGCAGTCGCTCGCGCTCCTTGCCCGTGAAGCGCTCGTACGAGGGCGGCAGCGTGAAGAGGAAGTCGGGCGCGCGCATCAGCCCCTCGCACAGGCCGCTCCAGGCCTTGGTGGCGTTGGCCTCGATGCCCAACAGGTCGGTCACCAGCGCGTAGCCATTGGCGCGCTCCTCGGGGGTGGACGCGCGGTACAGCATCCGCCGGTAGAGCGTGTCCACCTTGGCCTTCGCCGCGTCCGCGCGCTGGGTGCCGGTGGCGGCCTCCGTGGGGCCGTACACCACGAGCGCGTCCACGTGCAGGTTGCGGTCGCAGACGCCCGTCTCGCCGTAGTCGTTGGTGAAGCCCACCGTGAGGATGTGGTCCCCGGCGGCCACGGCCTGCGTGTGCACGAAGTCCGCGTAGGCCGTGTTGTTGCCGACGCTCCACTCCTTCACCAGCACGCCATCCACCTTGAGCTGCATGTTCGGCAGGTCCGGGCCGCAGAGGTCGCCCTTGGCCTTCACCGTGAAGCGGTAGGTGGCGGACGCGGGGAAGACGTAGGGCTGCAGCGTGGTGAGGGTGCCGGTGGTGTAGAGGTTCCAGCCCGTGCTGCCGGACTTGCCGCCGGTGCTCGCGAGGATCTGCGTGCCCGCGGGGATGGTGGTGCCATCGCGCGCGGCGGCCTCCATCTCATACGTCTTCGTCGTGGGCGCGGGGATGTCCGTCAGCGGCCAGGTCAGGTCCAGGCCCGTGAAGGGGCCCGTCTTGTTGGTGGCGGCCGTGAGGCACACGTCGCGCGACAGGTCATCCAGGCCCAGGAAGAAGTCGGCCGTGGCGACGCGCGCCTCGACGAAGTGGTCCTTGTAGTCCACGCCCCCGAGCAGGCCCACGTTCTGCGCGAAGCGGTCCTGTCCGCCGCGCACCCAGTCGTCGTTGAAGACGGCCTTCACCTTGCCCTTGAGCTGCTCGAAGCCCAGGAAGGGATTGTCATACGTGGCGACGGCCGGGCCCCGGTAGGGCTCCAGCAGCGCCGGCGGGAACTCCTCGTCCGGACGCGACGAGGGCTGGCGCGTCTCCACCGCCTTGAGCTGACAGGTGAGCGCGGCCACCGCGGCGATTTCGCGCGCGTTCCACGCCGGCTCGCCGCGCGGCATGCGCGCGCTCTCGTCCGTCGTCACCAGGCGCGACAGCATGGAGCCCGACGCGGGCGTGAGGTAGCCGGCGGCGCGGATGGCGTAGAAGTTCTCCACGCCGTTGAGGCCCACCTTGAAGAGCCGGCCGCTCGTCGTCGCGTGACAGGAGATGCAGCCGGACACCTGGCGCACCAGGGCCGGGTGCACCTCGCGCTCGAAGTCGGAGGCGATGCTCGCGAGCGTCACGCCCGCCGGCACCCGGTCCAAATCACAGTCGAGCGTGCCGTCCTGCTGCACTGGCGGCGGCTGGGGGTTGGGGTTGCCGGGGCCCGGCAGACCTTGCATGTCGAGCGTCGCCTCTCCGAGGCATCCGGCGACGAACGACGCGAGCACTGCCACGGCGAGGCTCCACGGGCGCGAGGGGGTAGCGCTCATGTGCCCTCCAGGGGGGTGAGGGGTGACCCGATGCTGGCACGGCCAGGGGTCCATTGACCAGTTGTGGACACTGCTCAACGCGACAAAACAGAGAGTTATCGGAATCCTTGGGGCTCAAGTTGCCTCAAGCAGGCGAGGAAGCGGGCGCGCGAGGGGTGCTCCTCTGTGGGCAAGAGGAGGTGCACCTTGGGGGGCAGGAGGTGGAACGCATGGCCTGGCCCGAGACGGCGTCGCCCTACGAGCGGCGCTCCATCATCCGAGGGATGCGCGTGCGCGACGAGGGCGGCGCGCTGCTGGGATTCGTGGCGATGTTGAGCGACACGCACCTCTATGTGCGCCGCTGGCCCTTCAGCCGGACGTGGGGCGAGGTGCCCATGTCTCGGGTGAGACATGTTTCACGGGGCGCGGTGGAGCTGGAGGGGCGGGGACAGACGACGGAGGTGGCGCCTCGGACGCTGCATGGGGAAATCACGACGCAGACGCTCCCCCTGGCGGAGCCCGCGGGCCTGATTGAACCGGACACACGCCAGGCGTCGGAGCCGGACGCGTCCCACCCCTGAGGGCGGGCAGGTTGGTGCGGCGCGGCGCGGCGAAGTGTGCTTCAAGGTGGCGCCATGTTGCCCATCGAGGAACTGTCCCAGAAGGTCTCGGCCGCGTTCGCGGACCGGACGAAGCTCAAGGATGCGGACTTCGTGTCCGCCGTGCGCGAGACGGTGGCGCGGCTGGACGCGGGCGAGCTGCGCGTGGCGGAGAAGGGCCCGGACGGCTGGAAGGTCCACGCCTGGGTCAAGGAGGCCATCCTCCTGTTCTTCGCCGTGTCGGAGATGAAGGTGATGGAGGTGGGGCCCTTCGAGTTCCACGACAAGGTCCCGCTCAAGAAGAACCTGGACAAGGCGGGCGTGCGGGTCGTCCCGCCGGGCACGGTGCGCTACGGGGCCTTCGTGGAGCGGGGCGCGGTGGTGATGCCCGGCTACGTGAACATCGGCGCGCGCGTGGGCGCGGGCACCATGGTGGACACGTGGGCCACGGTGGGCAGCTGCGCGCAGGTGGGCAGCGACGTGCACCTGTCGGGTGGCGTGGGGCTGGGCGGGGTGCTCGAGCCGCCCACGGCGTCTCCCGTCATCATCGAGGACCGCGCGTTCCTGGGCAGCCGCTGCATCGTGGTGGAGGGCGTGGTGGTGGAGGAGGAGGCGGTGCTGGGCGCCAACGTGGTGCTCACCGCGTCCACGCAGATCATCGACGTCACGGGCCCCGAGGAGCGCGTCTACAAGGGCCGCGTCCCCGCGCGCAGCGTGGTGATTCCGGGCATGCGCGAGAAGCAGTTCCCCGCGGGCAAGTACATGGTGCCGTGCGCGCTCATCATCGGCCAGCGGACACAGTCCACGGACAAGAAGACGAGCCTCAACTCGGCCCTCCGCGACTTCGCGGTGGCGGTGTAGCCCGAGGGAAATCCACCAGGGCGGCGGCTTCCGTAGTGCTGGTGTGACGGGACGGGATGGAACGCGATGACGGAGCACCTCGACGACATCCTGGCCGAGTGGGCACTGGGGACGCTGGACTCCTCCTCGCGGGAGGCGCTGGAGCGACACCTGGCGGCGTGCGAGCGCTGCCGGGTCGAGGCCGACCGCCTGGCCTCGGTGCGCGGGGGCCTGCTGACCCTGGAGTCGCCGGTGGAGCCGCCGGCCGGGGTGCTGGCCGCGTTGATGGCTCGGATGGAGGGGCCGCGCCGGCTGGAGCGCTTCGCGGAGAAGCTGGCGACCTTCTTCGACGTGACGCGGGAGCGGGCGAGCGCGCTGCTCGAGTCGCTGGAGGACGCGTCGCTGTGGATGCCGGGGCCGGTGGAGGGCTCGGAGCTGTTCCCGGTGGAGACGGGCCCCGCGCGCGAGGGGATGATGGCCGCGGTGCTGCGGCTGAACCCGGGCGTGCGCTACCCGCGTCACACGCACCTGGGTCGCGAGTGGAACCTGGTGCTGGAGGGCGGGCTGCGCGAGGACGGCGGGCACGAGGTGTGGCCCGGTGAGACGCTCGACAAGTTGGAGGGCAGCGCGCATGGCTTCACCGCGTTGCAGGGCCCCGCGTGTCTTTGCGCGTCGCTGCTGGAAGGCGCGACGGAGTTCGAGGAAGTGCTCGCACCGGCGAGCTGAGCTCGGTTAGGCTTTCGGGCATCTGGCGCCCCTACTTCGTCCATGAATCCCCGCTGGCTTGCCACGGGGATGGGGCGCCGACTTTTTTCTCCGGTCGGAGGGGACATGCCTCGGGTGCTGCGTGACGTCGTGGGCTCACTGACGCACGAGGGGGCCGCCGCCTTCGATTTGTCGAAGACAGACCCGCTGCTGCACCTGACCTTCACGAAGGGCGCGGCGCTGCTGGAGGAGTCCTTCTACCGGACGCAGGTGGGGGAGATCCGCTCCTACGCGGCGGCGCTGCTGGCGGCGGAGCGGCACGAGCGTGGCTTCGGCTGGAAGTTCGGCGCGTACATGCGAGACCCCGTGAAGGGGAAGGGCAATCGCATCCAGGGGAGCGTGGCGCCGGCCATCCTCGCGGCGGCGGACCCGGACGGGCCCTTCACGGAGGAGTACACGTTCCGGTGTCTCCAGCACCGCGCGGACGACGTGGCGCTGTTCCTCACCCACTTCGAGAACCTGGGGCTGGGCGAGGTGCCCCAGTCGGCGCGCAAGGGCATGGCCCGGGCGCTGGCGGGGATGGATGTGTATCAGCTGCTCAAGTACGCGCGCCGACAGTTCCCGGTGATGCGGCGTCGGAAGAACGGTCAGCACGCGAGCCTGCGGCTCGTGGACGCGATGGGCGTGGCGAAGGCCTATCTCGATGAGCGCACGCTGAAGCTCTACCGGTACCTGCATGCGCCCACGCGGGAGCGCGGGGCGTTGGCGGCGGGGCTCGAGCTCTTGGAGGCGCGGCGCGCGTTCTTCGGCGGTGACGCGAGCGTGGAGCACTTCGTGAACGGGCGCTTGTCGACGGAGCAGGCGCTGTCCTTCATGGGCTCGACCGGGGAGACGTGGCGGCGCGTGCTGGACGTGCCGGGGCTGCTGCCGGACCTGGCCTTCAAGGGCTACCTGCGGGCCATGTACCTGGCGGGCATCCCGGTGGAGGTGCTCCTGGCGGAGGCGCGGCGACGGCGGTTCGCGGGCCTGTGGCCGCATCAGGTGTACATGGGCTGGCAGGCGGCGATGAATGGCAGCAATCGCATGGACTTCAGTGGTGATGAATGGGTCTTCCAGGCCGCGCCCGTGCCCGCGCTCGCGCCCGTGTTCGAGTCCATCCTGGAGCGGGTGTGTGAGGGGCTGCTGCCACAGGGGTTGAGTCTGGGGCTCGCGGACATCTCCGGCTCGATGTTCAGCGCGGCCCTGGGCGGCGCGAAGAGCACCGCGAAGGTCGGAGACGTGGCGGTGGTGCTGTCGGCGGTGATGGCGCGTGAGCTGGGGTACGCGGCGACGTTCTCCGATGACGTCTTCGTGGAGGAGCGTCGGCCGAAGCAAGGCGTGTTCGAACTGGCGACGCGGCTGCGGGAGGGGAAGGGCTGGGGCGGCACGCAGGTGGCGAACTCGGTGGTGAACCTGGTCGCCCAGTTGCTGGAGGCGCCGTCCCGACCGAGGCCGCGCACGCTCTACTTCTTCTCCGACATGCAGTTCCATCCGCCGGAGGTGCAGACGCTGTCGCCGGCGAGGGTGGAGTGGCTGCGCGAGCGAGGCATCGCGTTCGATGCGAGCGTGCCGCCGCTCCAGGCCGCGCTCCAGGCGTGGCACCGCGCGCTGGGGCCGGTGGACGTGGTGCTGTGGAACCTGGCGGCGTATGACGCCTCGCCGCTGCCGTCGCGCGTGCCCAACGTGCTGATGCTGTCGGGCTTCGACGCGAACTCCTTCCGTCACGTGTCCGCGTGGCAGGCGGCGGGCAGTCCGGCGGCGCCCGAGAAGCCGGCCTCCGCGGTGACGGACTCCGACGCCGGGAAGAATCCCGGCGTGGAGCTCGACTTCATCCGGACGTTCTGACGTGGGACGCGGGGCTACTCGCGGAAGACGGGCAGTCCCTTGCTGATGCGGTTGAAGAGCGCGCCCTTGTCGATTCGGGCCGGCTCGCCGTCCTCCTCGTCGTCCGTCTCCTCGGCGGGCTCGAGGACCTCGTCGACGAAGAGGGCCTTGAGCTGGTCCCCCACGCCGTCGCCGTAGCCCTGGGCGTAGGTGTCGATGTCGAAGTGGTGCTGCGCCTCGGTGCGGGCATCGAAGGCGTGGTCATCCTCGATGACGACGCGGGCCCGGATGGTCTTCGCCGCGAGGATGTGGTCGTTGTAGTAGCCGAGCACCACGTCGCGCGCCTCGATGTCCTTGGCGACGCTGAACTCGCCGCTCGAGTAGAGCCCGTGGCACTTCAGGTTGCCGAGGATGTTCACCAGCGAGTCATTGCCCGAGTCCCACACCACGCCGTGCACGATGACGTCCCCCGTCACCGCGAACGGCTTGCCGATGTCCAGGTCGCCGTCCACCTCCAGGTCACCGTGGTGGAAGAAGGCGCTCCGGAGGTTCAGCGGCTCCTTGATGTGGACCTTTCTGGGCGGCGTGGTGAGCGTGTCCCGCAGCGTCTCCAGCTTGCCGAGCGCCTCGGCCGGGTCTCCGTAGCCGTGCAGCCCCGTGATAGCCTCCTGCGCGGACGCGATGGCGTGCTTGAACGAGAGCTTCTGCTTCTGCTCCGTCAGGACCTTGCGGAAGGCGTCCTCGTCGATGGGGTAGGGGGCGAAGACGTCGTCACTCAGGGGAATGGAGACGCTGGCCTTGCCGCCCGCGGCCTCCAGCGCCTGGATGACGGCGTTGAACCCGGCCGTCCGCTTGTTGTGCGCGACCCAGACCTCTTCCTTGGTGCGCAGGGCGATGCCCAGCGCCGTGCGGCCCTGGCCGTCGATGGCGTTCACCTCGGCACCGCGCTCCAGCATCAGCTGGATGACGTCGGGGTCTCCGGAGACCACGGCGCTGTGGAGCGGCGTGCCGCCCCTCTCGTTGCGCGCGTCGAGGCGGGCCCCCGCGTCGAGCACCTCCCGCAGGAGCCTGGCGGTCGTCCAGCGGAACGCAGCGCCGTTCCCGTCCACCACGTCCGAGGGCACCTTCCCTCCGGCGGCCTTCAGCAGGGCGATGAGCTCCAGCGCCAGCGCCTCGTTCTCCGGGGTCTTCTCCGAGGGGAAGGCGCGGGTCAGCGGCGTCTGCTGGTGGTTGTCCCGTGCATTCACATCCGCGCCCGCCTCGATGAGCGCGCGCACCACCTGGGCATCCGGGAGCGGATCCGACTTCTGGTACTGCCCCTGGACGGCGTGGTGCAAGGCGCTCTGGCCATTGACGTCCCGAGCGTTCACGTCCGCGCCCTCGGCGAGCAACTTCTTCACCGCGTCCACGGTGAGCTCCGCCTTCCATCGGCGCTTGTCCCCGCAGAGGGAGAGCAGGGCCTGGGTCGCTTCGCTGTTCGACGACATTTCATCCTCGGAGGATTGGGGACGGGGAGCTTCGATGAACGTGCGATCAGTGTCACGCCCTGCCTTGGGGTGAGACGTCGGAATCACCAGCCGTCAATCCGGAGGCTCCGGAGTCCTGGGGAGACCGGTTCGTTGCCGGAGCGCGGGGAGTCCAGCGAAGGGGGAGGGGGTGGGGTTATGGTGGTGTCCGCATGTCCTCTCAAGACCTCGCCACGAGGCTCGCCCGCACGACGCTCGAGCTGTGCCGCATCTCCAGTCCCATCACGCAGGAAGGCCCCATCGCGGACTTCGTCGAGCGCTGGGCGCTCCAGCACTTCCCACCCGGGGAGGTCTTCCGCGTGGGGCACACGCTGTTGCTCGGTCGACTGGAGGACCCTCGTCCCACGGTGGCGCTCATCGGCCACCTGGACACGGTGCCCGCGCACCCGAGTGACCAGGGTCGTGAGCCTCGCATCGAGGGAGAGCGCGTCTTCGGCCTGGGCGCGTCGGACATGAAGGGTGGGCTCGCGGTGATGATGGCGCTGGCGGAGGACCTCCGTCGCGACACGCTGCCGGTCAACCTGGCCTTCCTCTTCTACGAGCGCGAGGAGGGCGCCTATGCGGAGAGCGGCCTCATCCCACTGTTCGCGGCGCGCCCGGACCTGGCGAAGGTGAAGTTCGGCATCGCGATGGAGCCCACGGACAGCGAGGTGCAGGTGGGCTGTGTCGGCTCCATGCAGGTGACGGTGCGCTTCGGCGGGCGCAGCGCGCACTCGGCGCGGCCGTGGCAGGGGGAGAACGCCATCCACAAGGCAGGCCCGTTCCTCACGGAGCTCCTGGCGCGTCAGCGGGTGGAGGTGGATGTGCAGGGCTTCCGCTTCTACGAGGTCATCAACGCCACGCTCGCCAAGGGCGGCCGCGCGCGCAACGTCATCCCCGAGTCGTTCGAGCTGAACCTCAACTACCGCTTCGCGCCGGGCAAGAGCATCGAACAGGCGAAGGCGGACGTGCACGCGCTCGTCGCGGGACGCGCGGAGGTCATCATCACGGATGCCTCACCCAGCGGCCCCGTGGTGGCGGGCAACCCGCTGTTCCAGAAGCTCCTGGCCATCACGGGGCTGCCCGCGGCGTCGAAGCAGGCGTGGACGGACGTGGCGCGGTTCGGTGAGTGGGGCGTGGACGCCATCAACTACGGGCCCGGCGAGACGGCGCAGGCGCACCAGGCCAACGAGAGCGCGCCGATTGCGCCGCTCGCGGTGGCGTACGAGAAGCTGGCGGCGTTCCTCAAGGGCTGAGGGGCGGGCTTCGGCAAGGGACGCGTGGGCGGACTAGAGTCCACGCCGTCCACCATGTCGACGAGCCCTACCGTGTCATGGAGTCCCGTGTCCCCCGCCGAGGCCTCGTCCACCGGGGCGCGGTGGGGACTGTCCTCCCGGTGGTTCTGGCCGGTGGTGATTTGGGCCGGGTACACCGTGCTCGCGCTGCTCTATGGGGCGCAGCTCTTCGTGTATCGCGCCTCGCACGGGGAGCCGCCGCGTCTGGGCGAGGCCCTCCTGACGGGGGCGTGTGTCTGGTACGCCTGGGCGGTGCTCACGCCGTTCGTGCTGGCGGTGGCGCGCCGCATCCGCGCGACGGGCCGGCCGTGGTTCGTGCAGTTGCTGCTGCACGTGCTGCCCGGCGTGGGCTTCGCGGTGCTGGCGCTGGGGCTGTTCGCGGTGCTGCGCGAGTGGCTGGTGGTGGAGGTCAGCGGCGGCGCTTCCGCGGCGTGGACCTACTTCCTGTTCATCGCGTCGAAGACGACGGACTTCGACCTGCTCATCTACTTCTCGCTGGTGGGGATGGAGGCCGCGGTGGCGTATGCGCGGCGGATGCGCGAGGAGGCGGTGCGCGCGTCCCAGCTGGAGGCGCAGCTTGCGCAGGCCCAATTGCAGCTCCTGCGCAGTCAGCTCCAGCCGCACTTCCTGTTCAATACACTGCACGCCATCTCCGCGCTGATGCATCGGGACGTGGAGTCCGCGGACCGGATGGTGGGGCAGTTGAGCGAGCTGCTGCGCGCGAGTCTGGAGCGCGACGGGCGACACGAGGTCCCGCTCTCGGAGGAGCTGGAGCTGCTCTCGCCCTACCTGGACATCGAACGCACGCGCTTCTCGGACCGGCTCCAGGTGAATGTCGATGTCGCGGAGGACGTGAGGGACGCGCTGGTGCCGTCGTTGTTGCTCCAGCCGCTCGTGGAGAACGCCATCCGGCACGGCATCGCGCCGCGCAGGGGACCCGGGAAGGTCTGGGTCCGGGTCCGGCGTGACGGTGCGAGGTTGGCGCTGGAGGTGGAGGACGACGGGGTGGGACCGCCAGCGGGGCGGACCGAGTTGGAGGAGGGAATCGGGCTGGGGGCTACGCGGGCGCGACTGGAGCGACTGCATGGTGCCGAGCAGTCGGTGACGTGGATGGCGCGTGCGCCGAGCGGGTTCCTCCTCTCGCTCTCGCTGCCCTATCGGAGGACGCGGGCATGACGGTGCGCACGCTCATCGTCGATGACGAGCCGCTGGCGCGCGAGCGGCTGCGGACGTTGCTGGCCTCGGAGACGGACCTGCATCCGGTGGTGGAGTGCGGGGACGGGCAGGAGGCGCTGGAGGTGCTGGCGCGCGAGCGGCCGGCGCTGGTGTTCCTGGATGTGGAGATGCCGGAGCGGGACGGGTTCGGCGTGCTCGCGGAGCTGGGGCAGACCCCGCCTCCGGTGGTCGTCTTCGTCACCGCGTGGCCGCAGCATGCCTTGCGCGCGTTCGATGCCGCCGCGGTGGACTACCTGCTCAAGCCGTTCACGGTGGAGCGCTTCCGGCGCACGTTGACGCGGGTGCGGGAGCGACTGGCGGCGCCTGCGGGGGACTTGAGGCAGCAGCTCCAGCGGATGTTCCAGGAGCTGAGGCCGGAGCCCGCGGAGCGGCTCGTGGTGAAGTCGGCGACGCGGACGCTGCTGGTGCCAGTGGAGGACCTGGACTGGGTTGAGTCCGCGGGGAACTACGTCACGCTGCATGTCGGGGCGGAGACACATCTCTTGCGCGAGACGATGGCGGAGCTGGAGGGACGGCTGCCGGCGCGGCGGTTCGCGCGGGTGCACCGCTCGGCGCTGGTGAACGTGGACCGGATTGTCTCCCTGTCCCCCACGCTGTCCGGGGACCACCGGCTGGTGCTGAAGGACGGCCAGGAGCTGACGCTGAGCCGCACGTACCGGGCCCGGCTGGAGCAGGTGCTCGGCCATCCGCTGTGAGCCGTCAGTCCTCCTCGAGCAGCGCGAGGGCGAGGGGCTTCGCCGTCCGGTTCAGGTTGATGGGAGACACCGCGCGGATGCGCTCCAGCGACTCGCGGTCCCCGAGCAGCGCGAGCCCCAGCGAGGCCAGCCCGTATTCGTTGTGGGAGTTCGTCCTGGCGAAGAACGCCTCGTCGAACACCCGCCGCAGCGTCGGAATCCCGCCCGTGTCCCCCGCGAGCGCCTGACGCACCGCCACCGCGAGCTTCCCGTAGCCCATGCGGTCGTCCTCGTCCCTTCGCATGGGGGACTCCCAATGGACCACCTGCTCCAACAGGAGCGCCCGCGCGCGCTCCACGAGCTTCTGTCTCTCCTCGGCCGTCATGATGTCGGAGAGGGTAACCCCATCCGAGGCTCCCTCGACAGCGGGACACTCATCCTCCCCCGCCCGCGGCTCGTCCCTCCCATCCGCGTCTCATCCCATCGGCGCCCCACGGCGCGGCCCGCTCCTTAGCCTCGTGTCCGTGATGGGGGGCACGACGCCTCTCCAGGAGGACTCGGACATGCGGCAGGTCATCTGTGTGGGATTGGCATCACTCATCACCGCTTGCGCGACTGGCCGGTCCGCCCAGGCCACCAGCGTCGGCACCGCCGCGGAGCAGGGGCGCCCCTTCAGCGAGGCCGCCGTCACCGTGATGCAGGCCTATGATTTGGAGAGCCGCTTCGATGACGCCGTGTCGCTCGGTCAGTTCGCCAGTGAGCGCGCCCGGACCCTGAAGGACCCGGGAGGAGAAGCCCGCATCCTCGCCGAGCAGGGTCGCGTCATGTCCCGCATGCTCCGTCATCAGCCCGGGATGGACACCACCCAGGTGCTCGACGTGCTGCGCCGCGCGCGCCACCTCGCCGAGGCCTCCGGTGACGCCCGTGCCCGCGTCGCCGCGCTCGATGCGGAGGGCATGTTCCACTACTTCATCGTGCTCCTCACCGGCCAGGGCGAGTGGGCCCCCGTCGTCGCCCTCTTCGAGCAGGCCCGGGACCTCGCCGCGTCCTCCGGTGACTCGCGAGGGCACATCGAGGCCCTGTTCCACCTGGGCCTCACCCAACAGTTCCAGGGCCAGGCCGAGGCCGCGAGGTCGACCTACGCTCGCGGCCTGGCCCTCGCCCGCGCCTCGAACGATGTCCTGATGGAGTCCTACAACCTTCGTCACCTCGCCTCCCTCGACGAGGACCAGGGCCAGCTCGACTCCGCCATCACCCTGTACGAACAGTCCCTGCGGCTGCGCGAGCAGGTCGGCTTCAACACGGGCCAGATGTTCGCCCTGGTCGCCCTCGCCAACGTGCGCTCGCGCAAGGACCCCAAGGACGCCCAGGCCCTGGCGCTCTCGGAGAAGGCCCTCGCCCTGGCTCGTCGGGTGAAGGACCCCGCTGGCCAGCGCGAGGCCCATATCTCCCTCGGCCGCCTCCACCTTCGTCGAGGCGATGTCCCCGCCGCGCTGCCCCATCTGGAGCAGGCCCTCTCCAACTCGGAGTCCCATGAGGACTGGTGGTCCGCCGTCGACGCGTTGCTGGAGCTGGGCCGGGCCCACGCGCTGCTGGGGGAGAAGGCGCGCGTCGAGGAGCGACTGCGGCGCGCGCGTGCGGTGGCTTCATCACGAGGACTGAAGGAAGCGCTCGAACAGGTGGAGAAGGCGGAGCGCGAACTCGGCTACGCACCCTGATGCGCGAAGCCCGACGCGCCATTCGTCCGCTGTCGTTCATCTTCGCGAGGGGGAGGGCTCTCATCGCGCGCGCACAGGCGTACGCTGCGTTTCGTATCGCCTGTTGTTCTCGTTCACCGGAGGAGATGGAATGACTCACGAGACCGTCAATTCGCAGATCACCGACAGCCTGGCCCCCTCGGAGATGGCCCTGGCTCCCTCGACGTCCTCGACGCGCAAGTCGTCCTCGCGGCGCCGTCGCGCCACGAAGAAGGCGTCGGGCCGCACCGGTGCTCGCGCGAAGAAGACCACCTCGCGCCGCAAGGCCGCGGCGAAGCGCACGACCACGCGCGGGAAGACTGCTCGCAAGAAGACCCCGGCCCGGAGCAAGCGGGGCGGTGCTCGCAAGACGACCGCGCGTCGGACCGGAACGGCCGGCCGCACCGCTCGCAAGAGCCCGGCCCGTGGCCGCACCACCGCGCGCAAGGGGGCGGCCCGCAAGGGCGCGGCCCGGAAGACCTCGCGTCGCACCACGCGCCGCTAGGCGCCATGTCCACACGCTCCGGTGAGCCGTCCGCTTCGGGATGCAGGTGTCTTCCGAGCGGCGGCTGACCGGGGACTTCCGGCGCGAAGGCCACTCGCGCGCCGCTGATGTGTCTGTCTCGAGGCCCGGTGGGCTCAGCCGCCCCGGCGCCGCGCACCCATCACACCAGGGTGGACCCGACACGAGGCTCGACGCCGCTCGTCGCGGCGTGAGCCGAAAGCCCGTGTCCTCCGAGCGGAGGCGAAGGGCCCCGAGTCGCGCTCGAGGCCCTCGCGCCGCCTATTGCTTCATGCGCAGCATGAACAAGTCACTGCGCGCCGGCGCGCGCCGGCCGGTGCCGAAGTCCGAGTTGCGGTCCGTGTGGCCGAACAGCAGGACATCACCGTCCGGGAGCATCCCCACGAAGCGGATGTCCTCCACGCCGTACAGCTCGCCTCTCGGTTGGGGCGGGTCGGAGATGTACAGCTTCAACCCGAGCGACGCGCCATCCGCGCCGTAGCGCAGGGCCACGGGCTGCGCCGAGCCCAGTCCATCCGGCCCCGCCGCGCCATCCACGATGAGTGAGTACGTGAAGCCGCCCACCACGAGCTCGCCCGAGGGCTTCACCCCGAGCGCTCCGGCCTGCAGCCCATCGCCCAGGTTGCGGCTCCAGCGCTCCTTGCCCGCCGCATCCGCGGACACGAGGAAGGGGCTCGCCCGGTACGCGTGGCCCTGGAGCTTCGCCGCCCCCCAGGACACCGTGCCCAGGAAGGAGCCGAGCGCCACCACCGTGCCCTGCGCATCCACGCCCACGTCGCTCACCGTGCCCTTCGCCTGCGCGAGCGGCCGCGCCCAGACCAGGGCACCCGTCGGCAGGTACACCGCGACGAAGGCGCTGCCCTCGGAGGCGCCCTCCGAGCGCTGCGTCCCGAAGCGGACCGCGCCCATGTAGCGCCCTCCCACGACCACGTGCCCGTCAGGCCCCAGGGCCATCGTGGTGATGAGGATGCGCGCGCCCTCGCCCTCCGCGCGTCCGATGTTCAGCGCGTGCTCGGGCTTGCCGTCCACCGAGTACGTCACCACCACCGCGCCGGAGCCGACCACGCCCTCGCCGAAGTCGGTGGAGCCGGAGGTGTTGAACGCGACCATCGGCCGCCCCTGGGAGTCGAGCAGCAGGTCCGCCACCGTCGCGTCGCCCCCGGGGACACGCGCCGTCCAGACCAGGTTGCCCGCCGCATCCAGCCGCGCCAGGAACGCGCCGTCGCCCAGCTCCTGGGGCTCGAAGTCCACCAGCCCCCGGGCATCCACGGCCACGAAGAGCCCACCCTCCGGAGCCGGCGCGACACGTGCATTCACCTCCGCGCGCAGGGACTCCGGCGTCTGGGCCACGCGCACCGGATAGGCGCGGGTCCACCGCACGTCGCCCGTCTCCGCGCGGCGGGTGAGCACCAGCCGCACGGTATCGTCCGTGGGCTGACGTTCCTGGAGGTCGTCCAGCTCGTACTGCGCCGCCGAGAGGATGTCGCCGTTGGTGTCCACCGCGGCGCCGAGCGCCAGGTCATCCTGCGCGGTGCCCTCGCGCGCCAGCCACAGCGTGCTCCCCGTCGTCGCCGGTGGAGGCGGAGGCGGAGGCTCCAGGGGCGGCGGACCCGCGTCGGGTGTCCCCGCGTCTGCCTCGGGAGGCGGCGTGCCCGCGTCCTCCTCGGGAGGCGGTAGCTCTTGCGCGGGCTCGGGACAGCCCCCGCGTCGTGGCTCGCTCACACAGTCGGATGGCTCCTCCGGCTCCGAGTCCTCACAGCCCGTCAGCCACCCCGCCCAACCCAGCGCTGTCGCGCACGCGACAGTCCGCAACCACCGCCGCCCTTGTTGCATGAAGCCCCCTCCGCACTCGGAGGGTCTCCATGCTGGTAGGTGCCAGCAATACCGTGTGCGATGTCTGCTCGCTCGCCCGCTTCGACGCGCGCGCTGGGTTTCCCTCGGGGAGTGGCCGCGTGCCCTGGTCGCGCACCTCGCGTCGCCACGGAGGCCAGCGCGCTACCCACGTGCGGGCGCGCGCCTCTCTTCAGCGCCAGAAGCCGATGGACAGACCGACGTTGGTGTAGCGGCTCGCCAGGTCGAAGGA
Organism: Myxococcus fulvus; assembly: GCF_900111765.1. The sequence continues at coordinate 666,604 of NZ_FOIB01000004.1, read as the reverse complement.
GGCGTTGATGGACCAGTCCTCCCAGTAGCGCAGGACGAACACCTCGAAGCCGCCGGTGAGGTGCGGACGCGGCGGCCGACCATCGAAGGGCGAGGGCTCCGCGTACACGCCCGCGCGCAGGCGAATCATCCCTGGCACGGTGTCGTGCTCCACGCCCAGCCGGGGCGCGAACTCGGAGGTGTGGCCCACGAGCTGCTCCTGGGCCGTGGACGCGAAGGTGCGCAGCGGCACCGCGTTGTCCACGCCGGACAAGAGGTCCACCTGCGCGCTGATGAGCCACCGTCCCGCGGGCGCGTCCCGGGGCTCCTCCTCCGGCACCGGGAGCGCGTCCCCGTCCACGAGCAGCTGCCGCCGCGCGGCGGGGGACAGGCGGTTGTAGCGCTCCGAGCCTTCGCCCAGCCGCCAGCTCGCGCCCAGGGACAGCACCGCGGGCGACACCACCGCGCTGAACAGCGTGCGGTCCGCCAGCACCGGCGCCTGGCCGTCCTTGCGGCGCCAGTCCGCCACCACCTCCGGCCGCACCGTCACGCCCAGCCGCCAGGCGCGACCATGCGGCCGGTACAGCATGTCCACGGCCACGCCCGTGTCGCCGTAGCGCCAGTCCTCACCGCCGGAGGACAGCCGGAAGGTGGCTTGCGCCGCGTAGATGCCCAGCGCGAGGATGAAGTCGTCCTGGCCGAAGGACACCGCGCCGGCCAGCACCGACTGCGTCATGGACACGCGGATGCGCTCGCTGTCCGTCGCGCACGCCACCGTGGCGCAGTAGGTGACGGCGCTGTTGCGCAGCGCGAAGCCGATGCCGAAGCGCTTGTATTGCAGCAGCAGGCCGCCCAACAGCTGCCGCCGGTCCTGGGACTCGTCCGCGCGGCCGTCGTTGTCCACGTCGCGCGCGCGTCCGCTGGTGAACGGCAGGTCCAGCCAGGACAGGGTGACGCCCAAATCCCAGTCCTTCTCCAGCGCGGGGCCCCGGTGGGCCAGCGCCGCCAGGTTGCTGGGGAAGCCCGCCGCGCCCTCGGCGATGCCCACGTAGGCGCCGCCGAGCGCGACGACGCGCGCCGAGCCCAACAGCGAGCCGGGGTTGAAGTACAGCCGCTCCGGACGCGGCTCCGTGGGCTGCTCGTCCTGCGCGAGCGCGGCGGTCGACAGGCTCAACACCGCGCACCCGACGAGCGCGCGCATCCCCGAGAGCACCCTGGACGTCATCACGACGAAGCCACTCACCGCCAAGGTGCTCACTTCTGGGGCACCACCTGGGCGAAGAGCCGGTCCGCCTCATGCGCGAGGTCGGTGTCCTTGGACGTCAGGCCGTTGGAGTCGTGCGTGACGAGCGCCAGCGTCACCTTGCGCCAGCGGATGTCGATGTCCGGGTGGTGGTCCGCCTTCTCGGCCGCATGCGCCACGCGCTCCACGAAGGCGATGCCCGCGAGGAAGGACGAGGCCTCATAGGTGCGGCGAATCATCCCGCCTTCGTGCTTCCACTCGGGATGCTGGGCGAGGAAGGACTGGAGGGCCTCGGGCGCGAGCAGGGGGGCTTTCTGGGACATGGTGCCCTCCTTCATATCCGCTTGGCCGCCCGAGGAAAGCACCCCGTCAGGGGGACGACGTCCACGGATGGACGCGCACCCCCGGCGCGCCGCTGTCGCTCACCGTCCAGGTGAAATGGTCCGAGATGCGCGTAATGCGGCCCGCGCGTCCGGGGGTGGGTAGCAACGCGAGCACGAGCGCGGTTCGCTCGGCGTTCCACCTGGGCGTGGCGACGAGGCCGACTCCGTCCGAACCCTCGAGGAGCGGATGGGACGGCCCGGGCCGCAGCTCCTGCCCGAAGGTGGCGATGCTGCCGTCCAGGGAGAGCGAGCCCGTCTCCCGGATGCCGTGCTCGGCGCTGACCTCATGGAGGTGCAGCACGGGGATGAAGCCGCTCGAGGTCTGCACCACGGCGCGGGTCCACACCACGCCCTCGCCATGGCCCACCGGGTCTCCAGCGAGCACCTCACAGGCGCGCGTGGTGCTGGGGCGATAGAAGCCCTGCGCGTCCACCTGGAAGGGACAGGCCTGGGTGCGCGGGGTGAAGGTGACGCGGTCTTGCGCGGAGCTCACCAGCCACACGGTGTCTCCGCCGCGCACCAGGATGGCGCGGGTGCTGTCGGTGCCGAAGGTGAGCTGCGGCGTGGCCAGCGAGCTCCAGGGGGTGTTGGAGAAGGCGAGCACCCCTTCTGCCTCGCGGAAGATGTAGCGGTGCAGCGTCGTCGCGTCCGCCACCAGGTACTCGTCCTCGGTGGCGAGCCGCGAGTGGGGCGTGCGGTCCGTGTCGTACGAGCCGGGCGGGAGGGGCGCTGTGCCGGTGAGCACCAGGGGCCCGGTGCCCGGGTCGACGTAGCGGCGCACCTGCGTGTCCGTCATCGCCCACACCACGTCTCCGGCCACGGCGGTGGCGGGCTGGGTCTCACGGCCCACGAGCTGGGGCAGCGTCCCCGGCTCGCGCAGGGCCAGGTGGTCGCACAGCCAGGTGCCGCTGCGCGTGCGGTCCACGAAGAGACAGGTGGGGCGCGCGTCGAGGGTCGCCACCGGGGTGCGCGAGCGCTCGTCCTGGGCCACGTGGACATCGAACTGACGCAGGCTGCCCACGGGCGCGAAGGCGACGATGACGTGGTGGCGGCCCGTCGCCGTCGGGGTGAAGCGCACGACGGCGAACCAGGTGTTCGTCTGCAGCTCCACCGTGGCGGGCACGGGCAGGTTGTCGGGGCCGTGGACCTCCACGGTGACGGACTCGGGCGCGTGGGCGTCCTCGGGTGTGTCGCAGACCTGGGGACTGGCGGCGGGGACGCGCACGCTCACCGCCTTGCCCTCCGCGATGACGAGCGTGGGGGGCTCCGCCGCGCCGGTGAGGAAGCACTCCTCGGGAGGCAAGTCGCCCGGGCAGCCCGTGAGCAAGGCCAGGGCGAGCAGGAGGAGCCCGCGCGACGTCATGCGCGCTCCACCGCGCGCTTCCACTTGGCGAGGTGCCGCTCGCGCTCGGGCGGCTTCATCTTCGGCTTGAAGGTCTTGTCCGCCTTCCACGCGCGCTTGATGGCCTCGGGGCTGTCCCAGACGCCCGCGCCCAGGCCGCCGAGGAAGGCCGCACCCAGGCTGGTGGTCTCCAGGTTCTGCGGTCTCACCACGGGCACGCCGAGCAGGTCCGCCTGGTATTGCATGAGCAGGTTGTTGGCCGCGGCGCCGCCGTCCGCCTTGAAGACGGGGATGGTGCGGCCGCTGTCCCGGCGCATGGCGTCGGCCAGGTCGTGAATCTGCAGGGCGATGCCCTCGAGCACCGCGCGCGCCATGTGGGCCACCGTGGTGGAGCGGTCCATGCCGGCGAACAGGCCGCGCGCCTCGGGACGCCAGTGCGGCGCGCCCAGGCCGGCGAGCGCGGGGACGAAGACGACGTCGCCGGAGTCCTTCACGCTGGCGGCGAGCGCCTCGATGTCGGGGGCGCGCTTGATGGCCTTGAGTCCGTCGCGCATCCACTGCACCGCGGCGCCGGCGATGAAGCTGGAGCCCTCCAGTGCGTAGGTGGTGGAGCCGGTGGCGCTCAGCCGCCACGCGACGGTGGTGAGCAGGCCCGCCGACGAGCGCACCGGCTCCGTGCCGGTGTTCATCAGGAGGAAGGCGCCGGTGCCGTAGGTGCACTTGGATTCGCCGGGCTCGAAGCAGGCCTGGCCGAAGAGGGCGGCCTGCTGGTCCCCGGCCATGCCCGCCACGGGGACGCCGTCCGGCAGGCTGCGCATGCCGCGCGTGGTGCCGTAGACCTCGGCCGAGCCGCGAATCTGCGGCAGGCACGCGCCGGGCACGTTGAGCAGCGAGCGCATCTCGTCGCTCCACTGCAGGGTGCGCAGGTCCATCAGCAGGGTGCGGCTGGCGTTGGACACGTCGGTGACGTGGGTGGTGCCGCCGGTGAGCTTGTAGACGAGCCACGTGTCGATGGTGCCGAAGCACACGTCACCGCGCTCGGCCTTGGCGCGCGCGCCCTTCAGGTGCTCGAAGAGCCAGGTGAGCTTGGTGCCGGAGAAGTACGGGTCCACCACGAGGCCCGTCGTCTCGCGTACGCGGGGCTCCACGCCGCGCTCCTTGAGCTGGCGGCAGAGGTCCGCGGTGCGCCGGTCCTGCCAGACGATGGCGCGGTGCAGGGGCTTGCCGGTGTCGCGGGTCCACAGGCCCGTCGTCTCGCGCTGGTTGGTGATGCCCACCGCGGAGATGTCCCGGCCGGTGAGCCCCGCGCTCTTGAGCGCCCGGGCGATGCACCACTCGCTGGTGGCCCAGATTTCATCCAGGTCGTGCTCCACCCAGGACGGCTTGGGGAAGTGCTGGGTGAACTCCTTGTAGGACTTGCCCACCACCTTGAGCTTCGAGTCGAGGATGGAGACGTGGGTGCCAGTGGTGCCCTGGTCCAGGGCCAGCACGTACTTCGTCTTCGGCATGAGGTGGGTCCTCCCGGGGATGTGGGGGGAACCTACTCCACGTCCCCGGTCGGTGTGGATGCCATTGGCAGGGCGGTGTGTTGGCGCCCGCACGACTCGGACCCGTGGGGGGCTTCGGTCGGGGTGGCGGATGGGAGCAAATCGATGGCCGATGCGCGCAAGCGCGCCAACGGCCGCTGGCGCATCTTCGCCTCGTTCGCCGGGCCCTCGGGTGGGTCCGGCCTTTCGGCACGAGGTGGATTGCGATGCGTGGGTTCGAGATGAAGAAGGTGGTGTGGCTGCTGGGCGCGCTGTTGGGGATGGGCTGCGCGGGGACGAAGGCGGGGCTGGGGGAGGCGAGGCTCGAGCGCTACACGAGTGACGCGAGCGGGTTCGACACGCACTCGTTCTTCTATGACACGGGCGCGGAGGTGGTGGTGTTCGACGCGCAGTTCACGGAAGGGGAGGCGAACAAGGTGCTGGAGCACATCCGCGCGCGCACCGCGCACCCCATCCGCTACGTGGTCATCACGCATCCGAACCCGGACAAGTTCAACGGCGCGGCGGTGTTCCAGCGCGTGGGGGCGAAGGTGGTGGCGAGCAAGGCCACCGCCGAGGCGATTCCCGCCGTGCACGCGTACAAGAAGTTCTATTGGGTGAATGTCGCGAAGGCCTTCACGGAGGAGACCTATCCGGCCGAGGCCACGGTGGAGGTCACCTTCACGGGGAGCTACTCGCTGCCGCTCGAAGGGGGCGCGAAGGTGGAGCTGACGGAGCTGAAGCACTCGGGTGTGACGGTGACGCAGACGGTGGCGTACGTGCCGGGGAGCGAGGCGCTCGTCGTGGGGGATTTGGTGCACCACGGCGCGCACGCGTGGCTGGAGGGTGGGGTGCGCGAGGGCAAGGTGGTGCCGGACGTGGCGTCATGGAAGGCGGCGCTGGGGGAGTTGTCCGCGTGGCCTCGGGCCACGGTGCATGGCGGGCGGGGGGACAGCGCGCCGGTGATGGATGCGATTGAAGCGCAGCGGCGGTATCTGGACGGGATGGTGACGCTGGTGGAGGGGTACGCGGCGGAGCTGGGCGAGCGCAAGCCGGAACTGTGCGGTGCGCAGGCGTCGACGCACTACGGTCAGTTGGAGCAGCGCGCGGTGGCGGCGTTCCCGGAGCTGAAGCTGCCGTACCTGGTGGGCTACGGCGTGTATGGCCTGGTCAACCGCGTCGCTTGCGGCGGGTAGGGGAGGGGAGCGGCGTGGTGCCCTCGGCGACGCGTTGGCGGAAGTCGCGGGGGCGCTCGCCGGTGAAGGCGGTGAAGGCGTGGGTGAAGGCGGCGAGGCTCTCGAAGCCCACGGCGTAGGCGGTCTGGGTGACGCGGGCGCCGTCCTCGGCGAGCAGCTCCATGGCGCGCAGCATGCGGGCGTCGTGGAGGAAGCGGCGCCAGGAGGTGCCCGCCTCGTCATCGAAGCGGCGGGCGAGGGTGCGTTGGGAGAGTCCCGCGGCCTTCGCCGCGCCCGCGAGGGTGACGGGGCCAGAGAGGTGGGCCAGGGTGTAGGCCATGGCGCGCTCCAGCTCGGGTGTGCGAGCGCGGGGCAGGCGCCAGTCGCGAGGCTCCGCGCTCCACTCGGACAAGAGGTGCGCGAGGGTGGAGAAGAAGCTCTCCGCGACGGGGTCGCGAGGTGAGCGCTCGGGGCCCCAGCGGGTGGAGTGGAGGAGCATCTCGCGGGCGAGGGGTGGCAGGACGAAGACGCGGCAGTCGCCGGAGGGCGCGGAGGGGACGCGCGAGGGCTTCAGGTAGACGGTGCAGAGGGTGGCGGGCTGGGTGGTGCGGACGCGGTGGCGGGTGCCGGCGGCGAGCCAGGCGGCGCGTTGGGGAGGCAGGAGCCACTGGGCCTCGGCGACCTCGAGGTGGAGGGCGCCGCTGGCGGCGTAGAGGAGCTGGTGGCGACGGTGGGTGTGCCACGGGGAGGTGGAGGGGGACAGGGCGTCGGTGAGGCAGAAGGCGGACGCGGGCGCCGAGTCCACGTCCACCAGGGGTCTGGGCACGGCTCCTCCGTGCTCGGGCGCGCGGCGTCACGAGCGGGCCCGAGCATACGGTGGGCGGTGCGTCAGGCGGGCTTCGAGTTGGAGTGGTCGGTGGTCTTGCTGACCAGGTAGCCGCCGTGGCTGATGGCGAGCAGGGCGATGAAGCCCTGGGAGAGCGCGGGCAGGCTCGACACGCTGCCGGGTTTTTGGAGGAGCGTGGCGAGGCTGACGAAGTAGCTCACCGCGGCGATGACGGTGAAATAGAACATCTGCACCTTGGCGAGGTCGAGCTGGGCGGTGTTGCCGACCTCGTCGCCCTGGAACATGTCGGCGAGCCGGGCGTCGTGGATGTCCTTGTTGGCATAGAGGGCGCCCTGGCTCTGGGACTGGATGTCCTCGGGGGATTCGGCGAGCTGGGCGGCGGTGTTGTCGACGACGCGGGAGTCAGGCGTCTTCGAGCGCTTGTTGGTGAGGAGCAGGGGCGTGCCGAGCAGGGAGGTGGTGGAGATGCCCATGGCCCACCAGAGCTCCTGGGGGATGGCGATGTCGAGCGGAGGGGAGATGCCGTCCCGGACGCGAAGGATGGCGAGGGTGAGGTAGCCGGAGAGGACGATGACGGTCCACGTGGCGGCCTGGAGGCGCGACAGGCTCATGAGGTTGCGCTCGTTGATGAGCACACCGAGGGGCGAGCCCGTGATGGTCACTCCGAGCGCGGCGAGGAAGGCCGTGAGGGCGAGCGCCACGCCGATGAAGTTCCAGCCAGCGGGCAGGTGCCACGCCGCCGCGACGCTGGCCAGCGGGAGGGCGGTGGTGAAGTACGCCAGCCAGGGCTTGTTCGCCTGCTGGACGGAAGCAGGCGTGTCGCTGACGCGAGGTGCGACGGCCACCAAGGCTGGCGCGGTGGTATCGGTGACTGCGGGCGTACCTTGGCTGGTGCTGACTGCACTGTCATTGCTCATGACGTCCCCCCGGGTAAGGGGAGAAGCCTAGGCTTTGTTGTGAGTGTTTGTCATGGCGCTGAGGGTTGTATCGGATTCGAGGCGTGTGCCTCATTTACCGCCGCGAGTCTCCGGTGTCCCACGGGCCCGGGTCTCCGGCCGACGCGTGGTGGCGTGTGTGTCCGCGTAGCCGGTCAGTTCCACGTAGCCGCGTCCGCGCACCGGCTGGCCCGCACGGGCGCCTTCCAGCGTCACCGTGCCCTCCCAGTAGCGCACGCTCACCGGCAGCTCTTGGTCCGCGAGCTTCGGCGTCACCGTCAGCTCCAACCCGAGCTTCGCCACCCGCAGCCGCCACCGCGATGGATACTCCCCACCGCGAGGGCTCTTCCACGTACCCAGCACCGACAGCTCCACGTCGTCCCGGGTCAGATGCACCGACGCACTGTCCGCCGCGCCCACGGGAGGAACCCACGTCCCCGAGCTGAACGGGTCCACCGAGCCGTCCTTCTTGCGCAACTGGTAGTACATCAGCTCGCTGCCGTCGGAGAGCTGCAGCGAGAACCAATCCCAGCCCACCTGGTCCGGTCCCAGCGCGCTGGTGCTCCACTCACGGTCCATCCAGCTCTCACCCGTCACCGCGTACGTCTGTCCCTCCACCTTCACGGTGCCCCGCGAGGGCATCCGCGTCATCGAGTAGTAGTACGACGCGTTCCCCGGCTCCGCGCTCTTCTGGCTCAACCCCCGCTCACCCTCGAGCACCGGCGGCTTGCCCGGCTCCAACAACAACTCCAACGTCACCTCCTCACCCTGCGCGCGCAGCCGCACCGGCCACATTGATGCGCCCGCGCTCGTGGCCTCCCAGCTCTCCAACCACACCTTGAACGGCTGCGTGCTCGCCCCCGCCAGTCCCAGCGCGGCCCGGCTGTAGCGCTCCGCGACGTGGAACCGCCCCGCCGCCACGTCCGTCACCGTGAAGTGCCCCAGGTACACCTGCCGCGCTCCCCACGCCGAGTCACGCTGCGACTCCGTCGGCGACAGCGCATTGCGGAACAGCGTGAACTGATACCCGAACGCCCGTCCGTCCGCCGTCTCCAGATTCCCCGTCCAGTACCACCACTCCGTGCGGAACTCCGGATGCGGACCGTGGTCCTCGGGGAAGTGGAACTCACGCGGCTCGAAGGCCCGCGCATAGCCCTCCATTCCACCGTCGCTCCCGCCGAGCGCCGACGCCACCGTCAACGTGCCGCCCCGCGCCAGGGGCGGTAGCTCCGTCTCGCGCGTCACGAAGTACGCCGCCACCGCCAGCACCACCAGCACCACCGCCGTCCCGATGACGAGCCCTCGGCCGTTGCTCATGGCGTCACTCCTCCCTCAACGCGAGCGCGGGATTGGCTCTCGCCATCCGCCATGCCGGGTACAGCCCCGCCAGCGCCGAGGCCACCAGCGCCAGCAACATCGCCTGACCCAACGTCTCCGACGTCACCGCGAGCCGCAGCGTCCACCCGAAGGAGCGCTGGTTGATGACGTGCACCAGGATGTACGCCAGCCCCACGCCCAACGGCATGGAGAACAACCCCGCCAGCAACCCCAAAAGCCCCGTCTGGAGCGACACCAGTCCCCACAGTTGCCCTGGCGTCAGTCCCATCGCGCGAAGCACCGCGAACTCGCGCGAGCGCTCCAGTTGCAACGACATCAACGCGCTCAGCACGCCCACGAACGCCACGCCGATGGCCAGCAGCCGCAGCACCTGCGTAATCGTGAACGTGCGGTCGAACACCTCCATCGACGACTGTCGTAGCGAGCGATTCGGGCGCACCAGCAGCGCCTGTTCATCCCCCGCCTGCGCTCGCACGATGTTCACCAGTGCGTCCACGTCCTGTCCTGGTGCCGCGTACAGCGCGACGCCGCTGACGCCCCGGTCGTCGAACCAGCGGTCATACGTGGCGCGAGGCATCAGCATCGTCCCCACGTCGGAGCCGTAGTCGAAGTACACACCGGCCACCTTGAAGTCATGGGGCCCACGGTCCGTGGAGAGCCGCACCGTGTCGCCCACCTTCACGCGCCGATGGAACGCGAAGGGCTCCGAGACAACGAGCGAGTCTTCCGACGCATCCAGCTCGCGCCACACCGCGGCCTCGTCGCCGCCCTCCTTGAAGCGATAGGGCCGCGCTGGGGATTGGCTGAAGTCGACGGCGATCAGGTCCGTGGGAATCTCATCCGCGCGCACCAGCGCCACGCGCAACGTGCTGCTGCCCGCGATGCCCGGTGTCGCCCGGAGCTTCTCGGCAAGCCCCGGCACCATCGTGGCGCCACCCCGCCGCGCGACCAGTGACGGCGGCGAGATGAACACGTCCGCCTGGAGCGACGTCTCCAGCCACGACAACACCGTGCCCCGGAAGCTGGACACCATCAGCCCCACGCCCACCGTCGTCGCCACCGCCACCATCAGCGCCGCCAGCGCCACCGCCGTGCGGCTCAGGCTGGTCCGCACCCCGCGCGCGGCCATGCGCCCGAGCAATCCGAATGAGAGCCCTAACGGCAGCGCCGCGTACAGCGACAGGCGCTCCGTCACCCACGGCACCAACAACGCCGCGCCGAGCAGCACGGCGAACAAGCCCACATACGCGGGGAACAGCGCCGGCGTGGACCAGCTCAAGAGCCCCACGCCCACCGCCAGCACCGCGACTCCAAGCAATGCGAGCCGGGGTGCGCGAGTCCTCGACACATCCTCCAGCGTCGAGCGTCGCAGCGTCGTCGCCGGAGCCGAGCGCGCGGCCTCCCATGCTGGCACCAGCGCCGCGAGCACCGTCGCGCCCAGTCCCAGCGCCAACCCCTTGGCCAGCGTGAACGGCTCCAGCGCCAGCCCGCGCACGCTCACCACGAAGTAGAGGTCATTGATGGTCTGGGTGATGAGCCCCACCAACCCGCGTCCCAACAGGATGCCGAGCAGCAGCCCCGCCACGGTGCCCACGACGCCGAGCACCAGCGCCTCACCGAGCACCAACGCGAACAGCTCGTTCCGCGTGATTCCCACCGCGCGCAGTCGTCCCAACAGTCCGCGCCGCTGCACCACGGAGAACGTCATCGTGTTGTAGATGAGGAACATCCCCACCACGAGCGCCAGCAGCGAGAGCGCGGTGAGGTTGGTGCGGAACGCCCGCGTCATCTGCTCCACCGTGTTCGCCCGCGCGGACGAGCGGACGACCTCCACGCCCTCGGGCAGCGTCGAGCGCAGCGCCTCCGCCTGTTCCTCCGTCAGCCGCAGGTCCACGCGCGTCAGCCGGCCCATGCGCCCCAGCACCTCCTGCGCCGTGGACACGTCCGTCAGCACCAGGGCCTCCAGCGCTCGCGCGGTGTCTTCGTCGGCGGGGGCGAGCAGCGCGGCGATACGCAGCGAGACCTCACGTCCCTCCACTCGCACTGGCAACCGCTCTCCAGCGCGGACACCCAGCGCCCGCGCGGCGCGCTCGCTCAGGAGCACCGCGCCCGACTCGGTGAGCAGCGCGCTCACGTCACCGACCGCTTCGCCTCCCGCATACGCGCGGAAGGGAGACTCCATGAACGGGTCCACGCCCAGCACCGTGAGCGTGCGCCGGTCCCCGACGGCGGCCTGTACGTAGCCCTCGACGACGGGCGCCGCCACGGGCGCGTCCTGTCGCAGGCGCAAATCGCGATACACGGCCTCCGACAATCCCGACGTGCCGCCCACGAGCTGATGCGTGGCACGCCCGGCCACTGCGTCCGTGGAGCGCTCGAAGGCACGAAGTGCGCTGCCGCTTGCCAGGTCGATGGACACCACCACCGCCACGCCCAGCGCGATGCCGAGCAGCGACAGCGCCGTCAGCCACGGATGCCGCCCCAGGTGACGCAGGCTGGAGCGAACGAGCAGGTTCCTCACGGGCGCCTCCCATCCCGTGCTGCATGAGTGCCGCGGCTTCCCTCGATGCCCGGACAACGCGCCCACTTCCGGTCGCCCAGAGGCGCGACGCGCCGTTCCGAACCCCGACCGCACCAGTTCACGCGCGCTTCTTTCGCGGCGCCTCTCGCTCCACCCAGCTCGAGGCCCGGACCGCCCACCCACGCGCCCGTGTGCGCGATGCACCGGTTCACGGTCGCTCCTTCCGGTGCGCCTCGCGCTCCACCAATCTCCCGCCCACCATCTCCAGCACCCGGTCCGCGCGAGCCACCAGCCCCGGCTCGTGCGTGACGACGAGCGCGCACGCCTGTCCCCGCCGAGTGAGCCCCTCCAGCAAGTCCAGCACCTGCCGCCCCGTGGCCTCGTCCAGGTTCCCCGTGGGCTCATCCGCCAACAGCAACGGCGGCGCATGCGCCAGCGCTCGCGCCACCGCCACGCGCTGCTGCTCTCCACCCGACAGCCGGTCCGGGAAGCTGCCCCCGCGGTTCGCCAGCCCCACCTGCTCCAACAGCTCGCGCGCCCGCGCTCCCGCCTTCGCCGCGTCGCTCCCGTTCAACTCCACCGGCAGCCGCACGTTCTCCTCCACCGTCAACGTGGGCAGCAGGTTGAAGGCCTGGAAGATGAACCCCACGCGCTCCCGGCGCAGCAACGTCCGCTCCCGCTCGCTCAGCGCGCCCAGGTTCTTCCCATCGACGTGCACCTCGCCGCGCGTGGGCAGGTCGATGCCGCTGATGAGGTTGAGCAGCGTGGACTTGCCCGAGCCGCTGCGACCCAGCAGCACGACGAACTCACCGCGCCAGAGCGACAGGCTCACCCCGGAGAGCACCTCGCGCGCGGTGTCGCCTTCGACATAGGACTTGGTGACGTCTCTCAGCTCGACGACGGGAGGCGTGTCGGACATGGGTGGGCTCTTGATACACGGGCGCCCGGCTTTTCGCCGCGCCCCGAACCCACCTCATGCGCCCGCGGGTTGTGGCTCCCATTCCCCGAAGTCACGCCACTGCCCCAGGAAGTCCGCCACCTCCCTCGCGAACAGCCGCCCATCCGTGTCCCGCGGAATCACATGGAAGCCGCGCCTGAGCGACACCACGCGGACACACGGCGACGCCGTGAGCCGCCGCGCCAGCCACCGTCCCCCCTCCGGGTCCACCACGTGGTCCTGCTCGGCCACCGCCACCAACACCGGACAGCGCACCTGCTCCACCCGCCGCGCCGCCTCGTCCTGCAGCGTCACCAGATCCCGCAGCCGCGCCACCGGGAACGCCGACAGCACGGGCGCCTCCGCCAACGCCGCCGCGTCGGAGATGTCCGTGCCCGTCTTCTCCACCCACGGCCGCGCCCACTCCAAGAGCGGCGTGCGCGACAACTGTCGGATGAGCATCATCCGAGGCCCCCGGAAGCGGATCGCCGGCGCCGCGAGCGCCAACGCCCGCACCGCCTCCGGCCGCTCCGCCGCCAGCCCCAGCGCCAACAACGCCCCCATGGACAGCCCCGCCACGTAGACGCTGGAGTGCCCCCGCAGGTCGTCCAGCGCCTCCAGCGCCGCCTCCCGCCAGTCCCGCCAGGTGACGCGCAAGAGCGCCTGGGGCGTCGTGCCATGTCCCGGCAAGAGGGGGGCCACCACCCGCATGCCCCGGGCCGCCAGCGCCTCGCCCAGGGGCCGCACATCCCAGGGACTGCCGGTGAAGCCGTGCAGGAGCAGGCACGCCTCCGGGCCTTGCCCCAGGTCGAAGGGCCCCGTCTTCGCCGCGTCCATGGGGAGCAAGGTGTCCATCATGAAGACACGCTGGTCACGCGAGGGCCCAGGCGCTATGCCACATGCCTCATGGCGGACACTCCGAAGCCCCCGGACATGCAGTTGCAGATTCAAATCGACGAGGACGTCGCCAATGGTCAGTACGCCAACATGGCCCTCGTGAACCACACGGACACGGAATTCACCCTGGACTTCATCTACGTCCAGCCGCAGCAGCTGCGGGCCAAGGTGCGCTCGCGCATCATCACCAGCCCCAAGCACATGAAGCGGCTGATGCTGGCCATGCAGGACAACCTCAACCGCTACGAGGCGAAGTACGGCCCCATCGTCCTGCGCGAGGACGACGGGGGCATGCACTGACGCCCGGGCGCGCTCACTCCTCGGTGGGCTCGCTGGGGTCCCTGCCCAACGCCAGGTAGTGCTGGGCCCGCGTCTGCAGGAACGCGGCGAAGCGCGGCTCCACCCGCTCCAGCACCTCCCACTCGAAGTCCGGCGCCCGGCGCACGACGGGCTTCGTCGGCGACAGCGGCTCGCCCAGGACGTACGTGCCCGTGGGCACCTGGGCCAGCTTGGAGTCGCGGTCCCCCGCGCCCAGGCTCGGGTGCGACATGGCCCGGCCGATGGTCGTGTAGGCCATGCGGTAGGCGCGCACCACCGCGCGCCCGTTGGACGTGGGGTGGACCTGGACGAAAATCTTCGACCAGCTCGCCCCGCTGTCCAGGTTGCCCTCGATGCGCCAGGTGGTGTGGACGTAGAGCGGGTCCACGCTCGGGAGCAGCTCGTACTTCTGCTCCGCCAGCAGCTGGCGCGTCGCCTCCAGCAGCGGCTCGGGCGACAGCTTGTAGACGGCGTTGGCGCTGGTGGTCTCCAGCAACTGCTGTCGAGGGTCGCGGGTGACGGCGCAGCCACTGGCCCCCAGCAGGAGCCAGGCCGTCACCCACGTCGAGAGGCGTGAGCGCATGATGATGTGTCCGGAGGTGGCCCCGTACGTGGAGTGACGTGAAGCACGGTCCGACGCCCGGGGCGATGGCGTGGGATTCACGTGCTGGAACGCACGGGGCGTGGCCCCATATCGCCGGGGCCCGGGAACGGATTTGGCATCCACCCCGCAGGGGCGCAGACTTGGCTCCACCGTGCTCCGATTCCTCGTGCCGTTGTTCGTGCTGCTCCTCGCCCGCGACGCCTTCGCCCAGTGCCTGGGGGACGGCGTGCAGGTCTTCCCCACGCCGGGCGCCATCGTCCCCATCAACAGCCGCTTCCTGTTGGAGGGCGTGGGCACGGCCCGCGAGCCGGTGGTGGCGCTGGTGGGCAAGAAGCTGCGGCTGGTGGCGGATGGCCACGAGGCGGAGGTGAAGGCGCAGCGCGGCTGGGAGAGCAGCCTGGGCCGGGCCACCATCATCCTCAAGGTGGTGGGCAAGCTGGAGGCGGACAAGCGCTACACGCTGCGCATCGACGAGGCGCTGCCCAACGTGGCGCTGCTCAACGGCCGTGGCGGCGCGGTGCTGCCCGAGTGGCACACCGGCAAGGGCGCCGACACCCAGCCGCCGCGCTGGCTCAAGCGCCCCGCCGTCTCCGAGGGCTTCCTGCGCCGCACCGCCCAGGGCACCGCCCGCTTCGTGCGCTTGAACCTGTCCCTGCGCGAGGAGAGCCCCGCCTACCTGGTGGTCAAGCTGGAGCCCCGGCGCCCGGGCCCCAGCGTGCAGCAGTACGTGGTGCCGGTGACGAACAACGCGGCCTTCATCGGCCATGAGGCGTGCAGCGGGACGTTCGCCATGGAGGACGGCCGCAGCTACCGCGCCCGCATCGAGGCGTTCGATGCCGCCGGACACAACGCGCCCCCCGTTCCTCCTGTGGACTTCGAGGCGCCGGCCGACTACTCCGCGCAGTGAGTGGGCATCGCCGGGAGCCGAGCATGACGAAGGTGGACGTGGAGAGTCTCAAGGAGCGGATGGCCGCCTTCACCCAGTCCCTGCAGGACGAAATCTGTCAGGCGCTGGAGACGCTGGATGGCTCGGCCCGCTTCCGCGAGGACCCGTGGCAGCGGCCCGGCGGCGGCGGTGGGCGCACCCGCGTGTTGGAGGACGGCGCCGTGCTGGAGAAGGCGGGCGTCAACACCTCGGTGGTCTTCGGCGAGCTGGAGGACCAGTTCGCCAAGAAGCTCCAGGGCGAGGGGCGCAGCTTCTGGGCCGGCGGCATCTCCCTGGTGCTCCACCCGCGCAATCCCCACGTGCCCACCGTGCACGCCAACTACCGCTTCATCCACCAGGGCGGCAAGGCGTGGTTCGGCGGCGGCGCGGACCTGACGCCGTACTACCTCTATGAAGAGGACGCGGCGCACTTCCACCGCGTGCACAAGGCCGCGTGTGACAAGCACGACCCGGCCTGGTACCCGCGCTTCAAGGCGGCGTGCGACCAGTACTTCTTCCTGCGCCACCGCGACGAGACGCGCGGCGTGGGCGGCGTCTTCTTCGAGAACATGGGGGGCGAGCTGGAGCGCGAGTTCGACTTCGTGCGCGACTGCGGCCGGGCCTTCGTGGACGCGTACCTGCCCATCGCGCACAAGCGCAAGGACACGCCCTACACCCCCGAGCAGCGCGTCTGGCAGGAGGTGCGGCGCGGCCGGTACGTGGAGTTCAACCTCGTCTATGACAGGGGCACCGTCTTCGGCCTGGAGACGCGCGGGCGCACCGAGTCCATCCTCATGTCCCTGCCGCCCCAGACGCGCTGGCGCTACGACTTCCACCCGGAGCCCGGCACCTGGGAAGCCCGGCTGGTGGACGTGCTGCGCGGGCCGCGTGACTGGGCCGCGTGGACGAAGGAGGGCTGAGGCGCCATGGCGAAGACACCCGCACCGAGCGGTATGGGCAGGAAGTGGCCCTTCGCCGTCGTCGGGCTCGTGCTCGCGACCGGGGCCGCCTTCGTGTTCGCGTACCGGCTCTCGCCGGCGCCCGCGGAGCCGCTGACGGACCGCGAGGCGCGCCTCAACGTGCTGGCCTTGTGTGACGCGGTGCAGGCCTACCGCGACGAGCACGGCAACTACCAGCTGGCCGGGCCCACGCCCCGGGAGGTGCCCCGGGGCGGCCGCGCGGTGCCCTTCCCGCAGGACGAGGCCTTCCACCGGCTGGGCTTCGAGCCCCAGGACGGCGTGCGCTTCCAGTACGAGGTGGTGCTGCAGGAGAGCCCCGTGGGCGAGCCGGAGGTGTCGTGCCTGGCGCGCGGCGACTTCGACGCGGATGGACTCAACTCCGTCTACCGCGTGCGCCTGGACTCCAACGGCATGACGACGCCCATCGAGGTCGAACGCGAGGGCGAGTAGCCCCCGGGCGCAACCGGCCCCGCTCCTGGCGCGAGAATCCGGGAGATGGGCCACGTCGGAGACATCCGGGCGCCTCGCGAGGGCCCCCGCTCGGGCAGGGGAGACGGGCCCCGGGGAGGGCGCCCGGACCCGAGGACGCCGTCCGCCGGCCTGCCCGCCCTCCCGACGGGCGGCATGGCGCCCGGCGTCGAGCCTGTCCGCCCGCCACGCGCGTCGGTGGCGGACACTTCGTTCATCTCCCGAAACGGCTCTCCGGAGCGACCCGCGCTAGGCTCCGGCCATCTCGAGCAGCCGCCGTCCCACTCCACGGCCGATGAGGAACCACCCATGTCCTCTTCCTCGCGCATCCCCTCGGCCTTCGCCCGGCTGGCCCAGCACATCCTCAAGTCGCCGACGGGCCCCATCCCCCGCGTGGGCCCCAAGGCGCCGGAGCGCGGCGGGCTCCCGGGGGGCAACAAGGACGGCTTCAGGAGCCAGGTGCCCGTCACGGGCCAGCCGACGCTGGGAGGCCAGGAGCGCGCCCCGCTGCGCAAGGTGGCGGAGCTGGTGCCGCCCGGACTGGAGAAGCTGGTGGGGAAGCAGGAGCTGGGCGTGCGCTTCGGCTCGGACGCGGCGCTCCTGTCCGCGCACCTGCAGCCCTCGGGCATGTCCGGCTCCGAGCGCGCCACCCGGCTGTGGGCCTTCTTCGCCGCGTACGCGGAGACGGCCGCCGCCCAGCCGCCCCAGAAGGAGGGCCAGGAGGCCTTCCGGGAGTCGCTCGAGGGCCACGGCTTCGCGGAGCTGCGCGACGCGAACACGGGCAAGGACGGCGTGACGCAGGGGCTGTGGGTGCTGGAGGCCCGGACGCCCGACGAGGCCCGCGAGCGCGTGGCCAGCGTCCGGCTGGAGCCGCCCCCGGAGGTCCGCCACTCGGAGGCCGCGGTGCGCGCCGAGGGGGCCGTCGACCCGGGGCTCGCGGCCCAGGCCCGGGGCCCGGACTCGCTGCGAGGCGCGCCCGCCCCCATCGCGATGCGGCCGGCGGAGTCCCAGGAGCGGGACGAGGGCGAGTCGGACGACGAGGGCCGCCCGCGCCGCACGTCCAACAAGAAGCTGGGCGCGATGATGCTCTGGAACGTGCTGCACCGCTTCCGCTCAGAGCCCGAGGACGGCTCGGTGGCGCAGGGGCAGTGGGACCGGGTGGCCTTCGGGGCGGTGCTGGCCCTGGTGGGAATCGCGCTCGTCGTGCTGGCGCTCGTCAGCCTCTAGGGCAGGCGGCGGGGCTCGCGCGCGGTCCACGTGCGAAAAGTCTCGGCCCCCGCCGGCTTGTGGTACGTTGCCGCACCCATTGGCAACCGACGACCTCACACTCGTCAAGCGCGTCCGGAGCGGCGACCAACGCGCCTTCAAGCTCCTCGTCGAGCGTTACCAGCGCAAGGTGTACGCAGTCGCGCTCGGCATGCTCAAGGACAAGGAGGAAGCGATGGACGTCTCCCAGGAGGCGTTCGTCAAGGTCTACAAGTACCTGGACCACTTCAAGGGCGACTCGTCCTTCTACACCTGGCTCTACCGCATCACCGTGAACATCTGCATCGACGTGCTGAGGAAGCGCGGCGGTGGAGGCGAGGCGGTGGAGTTCGACGAGAACCAGGCCATGGACCTGTCCGAGGCGCGCATCGGCGCCCTGGGCAGCCGCCTGGGCACCAACCCCCAGAAGAGCGCGCTGCGGCGGGAGCTGGCGGAGAAGATTCAGGAGGCCCTGGGCACGGTGCCGGAGAAGCACCGCGCCATCCTGCTGCTCCGGGAGATCGAAGGCATGTCCTACGAGGACCTGGCCCGCACGCTCGATATTCCCAAGGGCACGGTGATGAGCCGCCTGTTCCATGCCCGGGCCAAGGTCCAGAAAATCCTGAGTGAATACCTGGAGTTGGACGAAGCGAAGAGCGGCGTGGGAAACGAATGAAGGGCCCTCGAATATCTGAGGGGACCCGGCGTCACAGCCACAGCATTCGCAGGTTCCACCACCGAGCAGGGTGAAGGTTATGGCCGGAAATCCCGCATGTGAGCGTTTCGTCCCCATGCTCTCTCCGTACGTCGACGGAGAGCTGACGCCCGCGGAGCGGGTGAACGTGGAGCGGCATCTCACCGCCTGCCGAGACTGCACGGGGCGCGCGGCGGACCTGCGCGCCGAGTCGGGCCTGCTCCGGGTCGGCCTGGACATGGCGGTGGACGACGTCGACTTCAAGGACTTCGCCCAGAAGGTCATGGCGCGGGTGACGCCGGAGAAGCCGCCCCTCCTGGAGCGGCTCAAGCTGGCCCTCTCGGAGATGTTCCTCTACCAGCGGACAGCCATGGTCTCCTCGCTCGCCACCGCGGCGGTGCTGGTGGCGGTGGGCCTGCCGCTGCTCCTCAGTGACAGGGCCCCGGTGGGCTACGGCGCCGAGCGCATGACGGTGAAGTCCATCCAGCCCTACCAGGACGCGCGCGTGGCGCCCGTGGTGATGGAGACGGACAATGGTGGCACCATCATCTGGCTGGTCGACGAGGAGACGCAGGACGACCCGTCCCAGGAGGATGAGGAGCAGGGCGAGGACATTGGGGGCGGCCTTCGTGGCGGCAAGGGAGTAAAACCCCTGGGCAAGCCGAAGTCGGAAGTGGAGCGGCCCTCGGGAGGTCCCCTGTGATGAGACACATGTCGTCCGGCCGGGTGTTGCTGGCCGTGCTGGGCCTGGGCGTGCTCATGCCGCTGGTGAGCCAGGCCCAGGAGGAGCAGAAGGTCAGCGTCCAGGTGGAGGTGGTGCTCGCCTCCAAGAAGGGCTCGGAGGTGGACCCTCCGGAGCTGGCGAAGATGAAGGAGCAGTTCCAGAAGCAGAACTTCAACTTCACCTCCTTCAAGCGGCTGTCCAACGACAAGCTGGACGTCACCGCGAAGCAGTCCACCGAGGTGAAGCTGCCCAACGGCAGCAACGCGTCGCTGCAGCTGGTGGGCATGAAGGACGGCACCGCCACCGTGCGCGTGGCCATCCCCCGCCAGCCCACGCTGGACGTGGAGCTGGGCCGTCAGGGCGCCGTCTACCAGAAGGCCGGCAAGCACGTGGGCGGAGAGCTCATCCTGGTGCTCTCCCCGCCCTCGAAGTAACCCCTGGCCGGCGCCGCGTCGCGCCGGCCGAAGCTTCAGGCGGCCCGGTCCACCGCGAGCGCCACGTCGCTGAAGTCCGTCTCGTCCACCTCGAAGGGCTCCTCGACGCGCGAGGCCGCCGGGGCCACCGTCGCCTGACGGGGCTCGGCCTGGTCGGCGCGCTCGTGCTCCAGGTGGATGCGCAGCCCGTCGAACATGGTGTCGAACGCGCCGTAGATGCGCTCCACCATGGCCAGGGCGTCGCGGCGCACCTCGGGCTCCAGCACCATGGCCTCCAGCTCCGCCGCCAGCTCCTGCTCGAACATGGCGTGCTGCGCCTCGGCCTGCATGTGGTGGTCGGAGAAGTACTTGAGCCGCTCGTCCGCGCCCTGCGCCGCGCTGACGATGGCGGTGCGGCTGAAGAACACGTGGCTGGTGGACTCCAGCGCCCACAACAGGACGATGCGCAGCCGGTCGTCCACCGGCCGGTACACCTCGCTGATGATGGCGTAGGCGGCGTCGCGCGTCTTCGCGTGCGCCTTGCCGTACAGCGCGCCGATGCTCAGCGAGCCGCCGGTGAGCTGGGCGATGTCGTCCTCGAACCACTGGTCATGACCGCCCTCCTCCGCGTGGTGGCGCGTGGCGAGCATCTTGAGATGAGCGTCCTGGATGAAGTGCGCGTTGAGGCGCAGCACGTCCTGGAACGTCATCACCCAGAAGGTCAGGCGCGGCGCGAACGCCATCACCTGCTCAATCGGGCGGTCCTGCTTCAGGTCCGTGAAGAAGGGGTGTGAGGCGAACCGCTCCTCGCACACCGCGATGTGTTGGAGCACGGCCTTCATGGATGTCCCTCCCAGATGCGGATGCTTTTGGACTCCGCTCGGCCCTGGCGGAGTGTCTTGTCGAAGCGCCCAGGCCCACTCAGGGGAGATGTGTGGGCTTGGAGGCCAGCGGTGTGCGCTACCAACTGATGTTGTACGTACAGGCCCCATCTCCCCGGCGACGGCAACTCCTGGGGTCATGTTCAATACGCACCCAAAGCGAATCCTTGGGGCGGAATTTGTCGGTGATGGCCTCCAGCGGGCCGTAGTCCAGGTCGCACGGATAGGGATTGTCGCAGCGCATCCTCGCGTTGCGCTTGTCCACGGGCTCGAAGTGGTAGCCGCCGATGTTGCCCTTGCCGCGGTGGTTCATGCCGTAGGCCATGTTCACCGCGCGCAGCCCCTTCTCCAGCGTGTCGATGTCCGGCGGGAAGTGCGCGCTGTCTGGAATCTTCCGGCCAATCGTTCGTACCGTGCTGGGGCCAATCTTGTCGAACACCAGGCTGAAGGACTTCAGCAGGGCGGACATCGGGTACCAGGTCTTGGCCTCCAGCGGGGTGATGCCGTTCTCCGCGAGGATGCGCAGCGCCCGCGCCTGGGCCAGCTCCATCCCGTTGACGATGGCGAGGATGGACTGACCGATGACCTCGATGCCCTGGTAGGACGCGAAGGCCGGAGGGGTGGGATGGACGGAAGGGGTCTTCAATTCCATACGTGGATGACCTCGCGATTCGGTGCCACGCATTGAACAGGGTTTCGCGGGTATTTTCAAATTGACTGATATGTTCAAACTTTTCCGTTGCCGTGGCTGTTTTTGATTGGGGCGGGCCTGACCCATGTCTCACTGTCTCGTGTCTGATTCCAGACAGTCATGTGGGGCGCGGGACGTGGGAGTGGGTGTGCCCATGCAGGGCTGGGAACATTGCGTGCGGAGATCGCCGCACGGACTGAAAAAATGGCAGTCCTTCCAGCCCTCCGGGAGGGGGCGAGTGGTGCAAACCCGCGAGAGGACAGGGGGACGGAGCTCGGCACGTGGGTTGCTCAAGGGCAGGGGGCAGTCGGGCGGCGGCGGTGGCGGCGGAACTACGCGGTAACCCTCATCCTTGGAGAAGAACCATGGCGAAGACTCAGCGGCGTGGAGCGGTCATCCGGAAGGCTCGGCAGGTCAAGGCGACGACGGCCCGTGCGGTGTCGGGGGCTGGCAAGAGCGCTCGCAAGGTGCAGGTGACGCTGGGGGACCTCATCGCGGCGGCGTTCGACACGGTGGGCGGCGAGGTGAAGAAGGTGAAGCAGGTGATGTCCTCGAAGGACATGGTGCTGGCCACCGGCAAGCACATCGTCTTCGTGGGCTGAGGCCGGAGCTTTGGCGGCGAAGGCGCCACGAGCGCGTGGCGCCAGGGGAGGGCGGCGAGGGGGTTGGGTGTGTGAAGCGCATCATCATTCCCGGACGCAACTGCTGGACGGTGGAGGAGACGAGCGACGCGGGCGTTCTCGTGGATGGACGCGCCTACTACCGTGAGCTGTACCGGGCCGCGAAGAAGGCCCGACGCTACATCGCGATGACGGGCTGGCAGTTCGACAGCGACGTGTCGCTCCTGAGGGGGGAAGACCTGGAGGAGGCGCGCGGCGGCGAGGTCCGCCTGCTGCCCATGCTGGACGCGCTGTGTCGGGCCAACCCCGAGCTGCACGTGTACATCCTCGCGTGGGACTTCAGCCTGCTGCTCGCGATGGAGCGCGAGTGGATGCAGCACCTGCTGTTCAACTGGACGACGAACGAGCGCGTGCGCTTCCGCTTCGACCCGTCCAGTCCCTTGTATGGCGCGCACCACCAGAAGCTGGTGGTCATCGACGGCGTGCAGGCCTTCAGCGGGGGCATGGATGTCTGTGATTGTCGTTGGGACGACCGCGACCATCGCCTGAGCTCGTCGCTGCGCTGCGACAGCGGCAGGGACCCGCATGGGCCCTACCACGACGTGCAGGCCGTCTTCACCGGACCCGTGGTGGGCCGGCTGACGGAGCTGTTCGAGGCGAGATGGGCGCACTCGGGCGGCGGCGAGCTGCACCTGCCGACGGTGGCGCGCGACGACGTGACGTTCAGCTCGAGCGTGCCGGCGCCGCCGGGGCCGGTGGCCATCAGCCGCACGTTCGGCAAGACGCTCTTGCCGCCCCAGGAGGCCGTGCAGGAGGTGCGCGCGCTGTTCTTGGACGCCATCGAGGCGGCGGACCGGTTCATCTACATCGAGAACCAGTACTTCTCCTCCCGCGCCATCTTCCAGGCGCTGGTGCGCCGCTTCCGCGAGTCCGGACGTCCGCCCATCCAGGTGGTGCTGGTATTGCCCAAGCAGCCCGAGGCGCTGCGCGAGCAGCTGGCCATGGGCATCGCCCAGGTGCGGCTCCTGCGCGCGCTGGAGCGGGTGGCGCGCGAGACGGGCAACACCTTCCGCGTGTACTGCTCGGCGGCGCGCGATGAAGAGACGGGCGAGGACGTCTACACGTACATCCACTCGAAGGTGATGGTGGTGGACGACCGCTTCCTCACGCTGGGCTCGGCCAACACCACCAACCGCAGCCTGGGGTTGGACTCGGAGCTGAACCTGAGCTGGGAGGCGGAGAACGACGGGGACGCGGTGTCGCGCGCCATCCGCCGCGTGCGGGTGTCGCTGATGGCCGAGCACGCGGGCTTGTCCGGCGCGGAGACGCTGGCGCCGCTGATGCGCGCGGACGCGGGGCTGGTGGACTGGCTGGACGCGGTGGCGAGCGCGGGGCTGCACCGGCTGCGCCCGCACCCCATGGAGACGGTGTTCGACCAGAGCCCGCTGCTCAAGTCGCTGGAGCCCGAGGACCTGGTCATCGACCCGGAGGACTCCGTGCTGGACGAGTCCCTCTTCGAGGCGCTGCGCGGCGGCGAGGACGGGCTGTTCGCCTCCGGCATCCGCCTGCTGTCGCGCTGGCTGGTGGGCGCGGCCGAGGAGCGGCCCCACCGCGCCATCCTCCCCGCGGACTCCGAGGACGGCCCGTACGGCGGAGGGTGACGCACCCGTCACTCCCGGGGTGTCACCCGTCGGGTGGGTGTGCCGAGGCTCGGCAGTGTCACCCACACCGGGACAGCGGCCGGGCACTTCGCGGGAGGGCGGGGCCGGGTAGACTCGGGGGACGATGACTGGCGCCCCCCTCCTCGTCCTGTTCGCCCTCGTTACCCACCAGAGCTCCACCATCTCCGAGGAGGGGCCCTCGGATGAGAGCTCCATCTCCTCCGGCCAGGAGACGCCCGTGTCCAAGGCGCGCCTGGACGAGCCCGCGCCCCCGGGCAGCCGCAAGGGCGGCGACGGCTTCGGCTTCGGCGGGCAGCTGGAGGTGGGCGGGCTGAGCCTGCCGTCCGGCACGCCCGGCGGCGGGCAGGACTTGTTCATCCGCGTCTACCCGTCCCTGGGGCTGACGAAGGGGGACTCCTTCGTGCTGCGGCTGGGGGCGAATCTCCGGATGCGCATGGTGGACGAGGAGCCGAAGCAGGCGGACGGTGACTACAGCGCGCGCCTGCGACGTGAGGACTGGGACGAGCTGAGCGACATGGGGCAGGTGGTGCGCATGCTGCGCATCGGCCAGGAGGGCCGCCCGTTCTTCCTGCGCGTGGAGCCCTTCGTCGAGGAGTCGCTGGGCCGGGGCTACCTGATGGGCCGCTACAGCAACGTGCTGTCGCCCGACTACCACCCGGCCGGCGGCTCGCTGACGATGGTGAAGGGGCCGGTGCGCGCGGAAGTCGTCGCGAGCGACGTGCTCGCCGCGCGCATCTTCGCCGCGGAGGTGATGTTGGACCTGGGGCGCGCGGCCAGCGAGGACGCGAACCGCTTCGACCGCTACCTGTTGCGCCTGTCCGCCGCGCACGACGCGGGCAAGGCGGGTGGCGAGTCCCCCAACATGACGCTCGCCTCGCTGGGCGGCGACCTCGCGCTGTACAAGGGCGAGCGGCTGCGCGCGTGGGCGCTCTTGGGCGGCGGCGCGCGCTTCGCCGAGTCGCACTCGCCCGCGGTGGGCGGCCTGTTGGGCGTGGCCTTCGAGGGGCAGCTGGCCAGCGGCACGCAGCTGAGCGTGACGGTGCAGGGGCGCCGTCAGGGCGGGCGCTTCCGCTTCGGCATGTTCGGCCCGGACTACGAGCTGGGGCGCTTCTCCGGCACGGGCCTGGCGGAGCAGCCCATCGCGGACGAGGTGCTGCCCACGGGCTTCTCCGGCTACCTGGAGGCCTCCATCGCCAAGGGCAGCGCGGACACCACGCTGCTGCTCGGCAGCGTGGCCGCGCAGTATTACGGTTTCGGCCGCACGGACCTGGACGTGTCCGCGGGCTTCGAGCTGCCCGGCGGGCGCACCCGCGTGCTGGGCCGCGCGGTGCTGACGGCGCTGGGGGACCGGCCGCGCTACTCGGTGAGCGCGGAGGTGCGTCAGCGCCTGGTCAACCACCTGTATGCGTGGGGCTCCGGAGGCACGGTGCACTTCCCCCAGGCGGACAACGTGCTGGTGCGCGGCGTGACGATGGGCGCGGGCGTGGGCGTGGACTTCCAGCGCTGAAGGCGCGCGAGCTCAGGGGGCCAGGGGCAGGGTGAAGTGGAAGGTGGAGCCGTGGCCCACGCGGGTGTCCACCCAGATGTGGCCGCCGTGGCGCTCGACGATGTCGCGGCAGATGTAGAGCCCCAGGCCCAGCCCGCCGAAGCCGGAGATGGGCGCGTTGCGCGCGCGGAAGAAGCGCTGGAACAGGTGCTCGCGCTGGTCGTCGGGGATGCCGATGCCGGAGTCGCGCACGGACACGTGGGCCATGTTCCCGTCGCGCTCCAGCTTCAGCCGCACGGAGCCCCCGGTGGGGCTGTACTTGAAGGCGTTCTCCAGCAGGTTCGACAGCACCTGCGCCAGCCGGCCCCGGTCCCCCAGGACGACGAGCGGCTCGGGTGGGGCCACCCGCTCCAGCGTGTGCTGCCCCGTGAGCGGGCGCGCCTCCGCGAGCACCTCGTCGGTGAGCGCCTGGAGCTCCACGGGGCCCCGGCGCAGCCCCAGCCGTCCCGCCTCGATGCGCGTGGCGTCCAGCAGGTCGTGGATGAGCAGCGACAGGCGCGACACCTGGGAGAGCGCCTTGTCCACGTGGTGGGGCTTGGGTGCGTGGCCCTGGGTGGCCTGCTGCTTCATCATCTGCAGGTGCAGCTTGAGCGGCGTCAGCGGCGTCTTCAGCTCGTGGGCGGCGATGGACAGGAAGTCGTCGCGGACGCGGATGGCCTCCTGGGCCTCCTTGAGCAGCCGCTCGCGCTCCTGTCGGGCGCGGTGCTCCTCGGTCACCTCCACGACGACGGCGCCCAGGCCGACGACGCCCGCGCTGGGCGTGCTCACCGGGTAGTAGCTGACGCGCCAGTGGCGCAGCTCCTCCGGCGTCGCGGGCACGTGGCCTGACATCTCCATGTCGCTCATGGGGAGGCCCGTCTCCATCACCTGGAGCATCAGCGGCGCGAAGTGGGGCGCCATCAGCGGGTTGGCCTCCCAGACGGTCCGCCCCAGCTCCCACTCGCGCGAGTGGCCGTGCAGTGACGCGAGCGCGGTGTTGATGCGCAGGTAGCGCAGGTCCCGGTTGACGAACGCGAGCCCCACGGGCGCGTGGTTCAGGAAGGTGTCGAGCAGCGCGAAGGACTCCTCGGTCCGCTCGCGCGCGTTCTGCTCCGCGACGAGCAGCCGCTCGCGCTCCATCTTCGCGCGGCGCTCCTGCGTCACGTCCCGGTAGCTCCACACGCGGCCGATGATGGCGTCCCCCATCCGCTGGGGCAGGGACGTGCTCTCCAGGACGCGGCCGTCCTTCATCTCGATGACGTTCACGCTGACGGCGGCGGAGGGGGTGAACTGCGCCTGGACATGGGCGACGAACGCCGCCGGGTCCACCGTCAGGGGCGCGGCCTGCCGGAGGGCCGCCTCCGCGATGCGCTCGCGCATCACCGCGTCGCTCAGGCCCCACATGTCCTGGAAGCGCTTGTTGTAGGCGATGATGCGCTGCTCCGCGTCCACCACGATGACGCCGTCCGCGATGGAGTCGAACGTCGCGCGCAGCACGGAGTGGGTGTGCTCCACGCTCTCGCGCGAGCGGAGCTGCTCGGTGACATCCACCATCAGCCCGCGCAGCCTCACCGGCTGGCCCTCCTCCGCGGTGGCGGTGACTTGCGTCCGCATCCACACGGCCCGCCCGCTGTCGGTCACCATGCGGAACTCGAGCTCGTGGGTGCGCCCCTGGCGGAGCGCGTCCAGGCAGGTGGCCATGACGCGGCCCCAATCCTCCGGGTGGACATGGCGCGCCCAGAAGTCGGGCTCGCTCACCCAGCGCCGCGCGTGGAGCCCCAGGAGCCGCTCCGCCTGACGGCTGACGAAGGTGAAGCGGAACTCCGCGTCCGCCTCCCAGACGATGCCGTCGATGCTGTCGATGAGGCTCTCGTAGTGCTCGCGCACGTGCTCCGTGCCCGGCGTGTCGGGCTCCGCTCGCGCGGTCCGCCGCGGCTGGAGCCGGGCGCATGCGCCCACGAGCGAGCCGTCGTCCCCATACACGGGCACCACCACGGCGAAGAGGTGCTGGCCCTGGCCGCTGCCCTCACCCAGCCCCTGCTCGCCTGTCAGCGCGGTCCGCACCGCGGCGAGGAGCCAGGGCAGGCGCGCCAGGACCTTGCGGCAGGAGCGACCCTGCTCTCCACCGCCCTCCCAGCCGGCCGCCAGCGCGAGCACTTCGTCCATCCAGACGACACGCCCCTGCGCATCGGTGACGAGCGCGGCGCGCAGGCCACGCCCCACCTGGAGCAGCCGCTCGTGGGGCGTCACGGGACGCGAGGAGGCCTGGGCGTCCGGGCCCGCCTGCCCTCGCCTCATGTCGCCCTTCGTCACCTGCTCCACCTCCGTGCCCACGCCGCCTGCTTTCGTCCCAGGCCTGGGAGGGCCGTGTCGCAAACATGGGACGCGTCCGTGGCCCGCGAAAGGGCGCCGCTCCCCTGGAGCCTCGCGCTTGACTACGTTTGTAGTCACGCGTACCTTCTTCGTGACTACAGTTGTCGTCACGGGACGCGCCATGAAGAAGCCGGTGGGTGAGCAGGAGCTGTCGGTGCTGCGGTACGTGGCCGAGCATGGGCCGGCCACGGTGGGCGAGGTGGCGGAGCGCTTCGGCGAGGCGCAGGGCCTGGCGCGCTCCACCATCCTGACGGTGATGGAGCGGCTGCGGCAGAAGGGCTACCTCACGCGGCGCAAGGTGGACGGCGTGTTCCAGTACGCCTCGCCGGTGCCGGAGGGGGAGCTGCTGCGGGGCGTGGTGGACGACTTCGTGCATAGGACGTTGTCCGGCTCGCTGTCGCCGTTCGCCGCGTATCTGTCGGAGGCGGAGGATGTCTCCGACGCGGAGCTGGCGCAGCTCCAGGACGTGGTGGCTCGGCTTCGCTCGAAGAAGAAGAAGGACTAGCCCATGCGAACGGAATGGCTCGTGGATGTGGCCGCGTGGCTGTCGTCATGGCCGGAAGGACTGTGGCGCGCGTCGTGGCAGGGCGCGCTGTGCGCGGGGCTGGTGTGGGCGCTGACGCGGCTGTGGACGCGGATGCCGGCCTCGGTGCGCGCGGGGCTGTGGTGGCTGGTGGCGCTCAAGTTCGTGGTGTCGCTGGTGGGGCCTCATCCGCTGGCGCTGCCGGTGTTGCCCGCGTCGCTCTCCTTCCTGGGAGGCGCGTCGGCGGAGCAGGTCTCCTCGCTGGAGGGCGTCGAGCCGTCGACGCGGGTCGTGCACGAAGCGGGCGTGGAGGTGGCGGCGCCGGTGCACCGCGGGGTGGGCACGCGGGACGTGCACGTGGAGAAGCACGAGGTCGTGTCGGAGGAGGGCGGCTTTGCTTCGGGCGTGCTCGTCGTGTCGCCGGTCTCGCCCCGGAGCGAGGTGGCGGAATGGGGGCGAGGGCTGGCTTCCCATTGGAAGGAGCTCCTCTTGTGGACGGTGCTCGCGGCGTGGCTCGGGGGCGTGGCATGGCGGGTGCGGGCGCAGGCTCGCAGCTGGGTGACGATGGCGCGGCTGCGTCGGGACGCGCGCCCCTTGAATCATCCGGACCTGGAGGAGGAGGTCCGTGAGCTGGCCAACAGCGCGGGGCTGCGGCGGGTGCCCGCGCTGCTCGTGTCGGACCAGGTGGCGAGCCCGCTGGCCACGGGGTTGTGGGAGCCCGTGGTGGTGCTGCCGACGAAGGCGGTGCGACGGCTGCCGCTGGCGGGGCTGCGCATGGCGCTGGCGCACGAGGTGGCGCACCTGAAGCGCGGAGACTTGTGGCTCGGCTGGGTGCCGGCGCTCTCGGAGGCGCTGCTGTTCTTCCATCCGCTCGCGCGTCGCGCGGTGAAGGAATACGCGCTGGCTCGCGAGGAGGCGTGTGACGCGGAGGCCCTGCGTCTCACCGGCGCGGAGCCCGCGGATTACGGCGAGCTGCTGCTCGCCTTCGGGGTCGCCCGTCCCCATGGAAGCGCCGCGGCGCTCGGCGCCTCGGACCACGTTCACGCGTTGCACAGGAGGTTGAGCATGCTGGAGCACGTCGACATCGGTTCCTCCCATTCCCGTCGCTGGTTGAAGGTGACGCTGTCCGTGCTGGGCCTGGTGGCCCTGGTGCCCTTCCAGGTCGTCGCCCGTCCCGAAGGACAGGACACGTCGAAGGCTCCCGCGCCCGCCGCCGCGCCCTCTTCGGCGTCCGCCGCCCAGACGCCCGCCTCGCCGTCCCGCAAGCAGGGCACGACGCGCACCGGCGTGATGCCCGCGCCGACGCCGGCCTCGCCCGCTGCCCCGCGCGCTCCCGCGCCTGCGTCGGACGCTGCTTCACGTGCGGTCCCCGCGACGCCGCCGAGCCCCGCGGCTCCTGGTGTCTCCGTTCCGTCGCCGAGCCCCGCCTCGCGTGCGGCCCCCGAGGCACCGCCGAGCCCCGTGGCGCCTGGAGCCCCCGTGCCCTCGCCGAGCCCCGCCGCTCACGCGGCCCCCGAGGCGCCGCCGAGCCCCGCGGCGCCCGGGTCGCCCGTGCTCTCCGTCAACCGTGCGGCGCCTCCGGTCCCCGCCGCTCCCGAGGCCCCGTCGGACTCCACCCATGTCTCGGGTCGACTGGTCATCGCCGGCTCGCGGACGACGATGACGCGCACGCAGGTGACGCCCACGACGCCGCTGACGCTCGCGACGCCGGTGACGCCTCGGACGCCCACGACGCTCGCGACGCCGCTGACACCTTCGACGCGGGTGACGCCTCCGACGCCGCCGACGCCGATGATGGGGAGCGCGCCGCGTCCTCCCACGCCTCCGACGCCGATGCTGGCCATGGCGGGTGGGCCCCCGGCGCCGAAGCCGCCGCGTCCTCCCGAGCCGCTCGATGACGACTCCGGCTACGTGCTGCTGTCCGGCGACAGCGCGACGATGAACGGCAGCATGGTGGACCTGCAGCTCGCCAAGATGTTCAAGGACAAGAAGGGCGGCGAGCTGCTCTACGTCCGCCGCAAGGGCGAGACCTTCATCATCCGCGACGCGGCCACGCTGAAGACGGTGCGCGAGGCGCTCAACGACGTGCGGACCGCGGGTGAGGCGCAGGGCAAGGTCGGCGAGCGCCAGGGCGCGCTGGGCCGCGAGCAGGGTGCGCTCGGCATGAAGCAGGGCGCGCTGGGCATCAAGCAGAGCGAGCTCGGCCTGCGGCACGCGGAGCTGGCCCACAAGCGCGCCGGGCTGCGCTTCGAGTCGAACCGCGCGGACTCCCTGCCCGACGCCGAGCGCGACCGTCGCCAGGCGGAGCTGGACAAGCAGGAGGAGGAGCTGGACAAGCAGATCGACGCGCTCGACGAGCAGCAGGAAGCGTTGAGCCGTGAGCAGGAGGCGCTCGGCCGCGAGCAGGAGAAGCTCGGTGAGAAGCAGGAAGCGCTCGGTCGCGAACAGGAGAAGGTCAGCGAGAAGGCGGAGGTCCTGCGACGCGAGGCCGAGCGCAAGGTCCAGTCCCTCATCGACGAGGCCCTGAAGAAGGGCCTGGGCCAGCCGCTGCCCACCTGATGACGGTTGCCCCCGGGCACCTGTGACGCGGGGATGAAAGCTCCTCTACCGTGAGGAGCCACCCGTCCTCTCACAGGAGGCCCCGTCCGATGAGTCTCGCCGCAAGTCCGCAGGGAACCACCGCCGGAGCGCTCGAGTCCGCCATCCAGCGCGTGAAGTCGGGCTCGCTCACCTGGGTGAAGCTCACGCTGCCGGAGCGAATCTCCCTCCTGGAGGAGCTGGGGCGCGGCTACGTCGCCATCGCGGAGCCGAGCGTGCGCGCGGCGTGCGAGGCCAAGGGCATCAACCCCGACAGTCCGCTGGCCGGTGAGGAGTGGCTGTCGGGCCCGATGGTGGTGGTGCGCAACCTGCGCCTGCTGGCCGCCTCGCTCCGGGACATCCAGCACCACGGGGTCCCCCGCATCCCCGCCTCCCGGCTGCGCACGCTCGAGGACGGGAGGCTCGCGGCGCGCATCTTCCCCATGGACTCGCTGGAGGGGATGTTGCTGCCGCGCAACGAGGGCGAGGTCCACTTCCAGCCCGGCGTCACCGCCGCCAACCTGCGCGAGCACCAGGCCGCGTTCTACCGGGAGCCGCACGGCGGCCGGCTGTGCGCGGTGCTGGGCGCGGGCAACGTCAACTCCATCCCCCCGGCGGACTGTCTCTACAAGCTGTTCGTCGAGGGCACCGTCTGCGTGCTCAAGATGAACCCGGTGAACGCCTACCTGGGGCCCTTCCTGGAGCAGGCGTTCGCCCCGCTGGTGCGCCGGGGGTTCTTCGCCGTGGTGTACGGCGGAGCGGAGGAGGGCGCGGCGCTGGTGTCGCATCCCGCCGTGGACGAGGTCCACATCACCGGCAGCGACAAGACGCATGACGCGCTGGTGTGGGGACCGCCGGGGCCCGAGTCGGACGCGCGGCGGGCGCGGAACGAGCCGCTCTTGAGGAAGCCCTTCACCAGCGAGCTGGGCAACATCTCCCCGGTGGTGGTGGTGCCGGGGCCGTACTCGGACGGCGAGCTGCGCTTCCAGGCGGACAACATCGCCGGCATGGTGGCCAACAACGCGTCCTTCAACTGCAACTCGGCGAAGCTGCTGGTGCAGCCGAAGTCGTGGAGGGCGCGCTCGCGCGTGGTCGACGCGGTGGAGGCGAGCCTGGGCAAGGCGGCCGTGCGGCGCGCGTACTACCCGGGCGCGGACCAGCGCTGGCGGCAGTTCACCGAAGGCCGCGCGCACCTGCGCCAGGTGGGCCGGGCGTCGGAGGGGGAGCTGCCCTTCGCGCTGATTCCCGACGTGGACCCGCTCCAGACGGAGGACCGCGTCTTCCGCCACGAGCCGTGGTGCACGGTGTTGTCGGAGACGGGGCTGGAGGGGACGGACGACCCGGTGGCCTTCCTGGCGCGCGCGGTGGCGTTCCTGAACGAGAAGGTGTGGGGCACGCTGAACGCCACGCTCATCGTGCATCCGGGCTCGCTGAAGGACGCGGAGGTCTGCCGCGCGGTGGAGAAGGCGGTGCGTGAGCTGCGCTACGGCACGGTGGCGGTGAACACGTGGCCCGCGGCGGCGTACGCGCTGGTGTCGCTGCCGTGGGGCGGGCATCCGTCCTCGACGCCGCGAGACATCCAGAGCGGGCTGGGCTGGGTGCACAACACGTTGATGCTGGAGGGGGTGGAGAAGTCGGTCCTCCGCGCGCCGCTGACGAACCTGCCTGCTCCTCCGTGGGTGCCGGGTCACCGTGGGGTGGGTGAGCTGGGACAGCGGCTGGTCCAGTTCGAGCGGTCGCCCTCGTGGCTCAAGGTGCCGGGTATCGCGGCGGCGGCCCTGCGTCGCTGAGTGTCACGACCCGCTCTCCCAGCGCAAGGCGGGGTGCCTCGGGGTGTCGGGGCGCCAGCGCCGTGATAAACCCGGCGCATGTCATCGACGCATGCTCGGGAAGGCGGACGGCTGCTCCAGGTGGGGCAGCCGCAGGAGGCGGTGAAGAGTTTCCAGAAGGGGCTCGCCATCGACCCGGACGACGTGGAGTGCCTGCTGGGGCTCGTCCGGACGTACCTGAGCACGGGCGCGGCGGCGGACGCGGAGACGGCGGCGCTGCGGCTGTTGAAGGTGAAGCCGGACCACGCGGAGGGCCAGGCGCACCTGGCCATGCTGCGGGCGCAGGCGGGGAACGCCGAGGCGCTGGAGGCGCTCAAGGTGTTGGCCGCGGCGCCGACGGCGGGCTACTTCGAGCGCTTCAACCTGGGCGGGTTGCTCCTGGACCGGGGAGACCTGGAGGGCGCGAAGGCGGCGTACGAGTCCGCGCTCCAGGTGGCGCCGGGCAGCGCGCACG
Organism: Myxococcus fulvus; assembly: GCF_900111765.1. The sequence continues at coordinate 633,977 of NZ_FOIB01000004.1, read as the reverse complement.
TGCACTTCGAGCTGGGCCGCATCGGCATGGCGCAGGGGCAGGCGGGCGCGGCGGTGACGCACTTCCAGAAGGCGTCGGAGAACGCGCCGCAGGAGGCGATGCCGCTGTTGATGCTGTCGCGCGCGCACGCGGCGCAGGGCGCGCTGGGGCTGGGCATCCAGGCGGGCACGCAGGCGCTGGAGAAGGCGCAGGGCGGGCTGCGGCGCGCGGTGCTGGAGGACTTGTTCAAGCTGTACCTGTCCGGAGGCAGCCCCGAGGGGGCGAAGCGCACCGCGCAGGAGCTGCGTCAGTTCGACCCGTCGCACGTCAACTACGTCTACATGCACGGCCTCGCGATGATGAGCGCGGCGCAGTTCCCGGAGGCGAAGGCGCTCTTCGAGGAGGCGCTGCGGCTGGCGCCGCGAAGCTGGCAGACGCTCCAGGCGCTGGCGCAGATGCACGGCGCGCTGGGTGAGCGCGCCCAGATGCGCCGGCGGATGGAGGAGGCGGTGGCGCTGGTCCCCACGGAGCTGGGACCCGTGAATGACCTGGCGTTGCTGCTGATGCAGGATGACCAGCACGCCGCCGCGAAGCCGCTGCTGGAGCGCGCGCTGGCGGCGCACCCGGACGATGCGACGACGCACCTGAACATGGCGGTGGCCACGTTCCTGACGGACCGGCAGGCGTGCATCCACCACGCGCAGAAGGCGCTCGCGCAAGGTGAAGGCGTCGTGCGCGAGCAGGCCGAGCGGCTGTTGAAGACGCTCAACGCGGGCTGAGGTGTCCGAGGGACGGGGCGCACTGGTGCCCCGTTCGCTCCGGTCCTCGATTCATGCGAGGAGCGCGAACCGCGCGATGCCGCCGTTGAAGCACCATCGCCTCGCGCTCGAGTTCGAGCCGCTACCGTCCGAAGAGTCCCCATCGCTTGGGCGTCTTGCCACCCTGGGCCCGCGACAGTCGCTCGCCCAGGATGCGGCTCATCTCCAGCGCGACACCGGGGTTGGCCATGACGACGCTGCGGAAGTCCTCTCGGCCCACCGCGGCCAGCTCGCACGCCGTCGCCGTCACCGCCGTGGCCGTGCGGGGCTCGCCCGTGAGCAGCGCCAGCTCCCCGAAGAAGCCCCCGGGCTTCACCAGCGCCACGGCCTGTCCACCCGTGTCCTTGAGCTGCACCTCGCCGGAGAGCACCACGTAGAAGCTCTCGCCCGCGTCACCCTGGCGGAACAGCTCCGTGCCCGCGGGACGCTGGAGGTGCTCCGCGCCGCGCGCCACCGTCTCCAACTCCTCCGGATTCAACGGCGCCAGGAAGTCCACCTTGCGCAGCGTGGCCGCCAGCGCCGCCGCGCCCGTGGTGCCCACCGGCTCCGTCGTGAGGAACGTCACCGCGTCCGCCAGGTGCGCCCGGCGCGCCACGAGGATGATGGTGTGCCCCGCGCGCAGCACCGTGCTCCCATCCGGCAGCGTCGCCCGCCCCTGTGGGTCCACCATGCCGATGAACACGCACTCGCGCGGGAACCCCTCCATCCCTCGCACCTGCGCCACCGTCTGTCCCGCCACCCGCGCGCGCAGGGGCAGCTCCAGCTCGAACAGCACCGTGTCGCCGTCACCCAGCGGCAGCGAGCCCGCCACCTGCGGAAAGTCGATGGCCGTGGTCATCTTCGCGACCACCACCTCGGCCTCGGCCACCAGCTCCTTCACACCCGCGAGCCGGTACGCCTCGCGATAGCTGGTGTCCAGCATGCGCACCATGATGCGCGCCGGCGACATGCTGCGCACCAGCATGGCGAACGCCAGGTTCTCCGGGTCGCGGGCCAGCACGCCCGCTGCCACGTCCGCCGAGGAGACGCCCGCCGCCTCCAGCACCTGGGGGCTCGTCGCGTCCCCGCACACCGCCACCACGCCCACCTCGTCGAAGAGGCGCGCGCAGATGCCCGCGTCCCGCTCGATGACCGTCACCGTGTGCTGCTCGGCCACCAGCCGCGCCGCCAGCACGCTGCCCACCCGTCCCCCTCCCGCGATGATGATTTTCACGACGCCTTCCTCCCGTGCTCCGCCGTCGGCTCCTCGCCGTGCGCGCCGTGCAACATCTTCTCCAGGTTCAACGTGCGCTCATCCAACTGCGCCAGCATGTGCTCCGCCGTCGTCTCGGGGATGAGCCCGCTCCTGCGCGCGTTCTGCAACGCCGTGCGCTCCGCGTCGATGAGCCGCCGCCGCATGGCGATGAGGTCCTTCGCGCCCTGCGCCAGGTGGTGCTCGTTGAGCCGGCGCAGCTCCCGCTCCGCGCGCGCGATGCTCACCTGGTACTCGCTGCGCAGGTGGTCATACGCGGCCCGGGGCACCAGCCCCTGCTCGTGCAGCGTCGCCAGCTCCTGGTGCGCCGCCCGGCTGGCGATGAGCCGGCCGCGCTGCTCGGACATGGACAGCGCCACCTCGTCCTGCTGGAACAATCCCAACCACTTCAACGCGCGCGTCAGCGCCATGCCCTGGCCCAACAGCGACACCAGCGTCACGCCGAACGCGATGGCCACCAGCTTCTCGCGCCCCGGCGTCGTCGCCGGCAGACCCAGCGCGAGCCCGATGGAGAGCGCGCCCTTGATGTTCCCCACGATGAAGACGTGCTGCCATCGGGGCGGCACCGCCTCCGCCGGCCGCGCGAGCCTGAGCAACAGGAAGGGCAGGTAGATGGCCACCGCGCGCCCGGCGAGCACACAGCCCACCGCGATGAGCGTCTCCGGCACGTAGTCGCGCAGCGTCTCCGGCTTCGTGGTGAGCCCCACCGCGAGGAACAGGAAGGTGTTCACCCCGAAGGTGGCGTACTCCCAGAAGGAGTGGATGGCCACCTGGCTCTGCGGCGACGCCTCCTTGCGCAGGCTGACACCCACGGCGAGCCCCGCGACGACGGCGGCGATGGCGCCCGACAGGTGCAGCTGCTCGGCGACCACGAACGACGCGAGCGCCACGGCCGTCGTCACCATGATTTCGGCGAGCGGGTCCTCGGTGCGGCGGATGACGAAGCCGCCGAGCATGCCCACCGCCAGCCCCACCACCGCGCCGCCCGCTGAAGCCAGCAGCACGCGCGCGGCGAGCATCGGGATGGACGGCGCCGCGGCTCCCGCCACCACGCTGGCGATGGCCGCGTAGGCCACCAGCGCGGTGCCGTCGTTGAAGAGGCTCTCACCCTGGATGATGCCCGACAGCCGCGAGGGCACCGGCGCGCGGCGGAACGCGTAGAGGATGGAGACGGTGTCCGTCACGGCGAGCAGCGCGCCCAGCAGCAGCGCGGGCCAGATGGGCAGGTCCACCAGCACGTGCAGGAGCGAGCCCGTGGCGCCGATGGCCAGCACCATGCCCAGCGTGGACAGGATGAGGATGGGCAAGGCATTGGCGCGGATGCCATTGAGGTCCGCGGTGATGCCTCCCTCGAAGAGCAGCGCCGGAAGGCAGACGAGGAACACCACCTCCGGGTTGAGGGGCGGCACGCCGGGAAGCAGGTTGCCCACCGAGATGAGCAGCCCTCCCACCACGAGCGCCACGTTGTAGGGCATGTTCGCCCGTTTGGCCGCGATGGCCAGGACGATGGCTGCCACCATCAATCCAATGACGAGGGGCATCTCCAAGTGCACGGCGCGCAGTCTTCCAGAACGCGCGAGCGCCCGTAAATCCCCCGTGCGTCAGCGCCGCACGCGCAGGAGGAGGTCCTTGCGAGGCCCGCAGTCGCCTCGGCCGTCGCAGTTGCTGGTGGTGACGTACAGGTGGCCGTCCGGGCCCATGCTCACCTCCCGCAGCCGGCCATACGTGTCGCGCAGGTACACCTCGTGCCGGGCCACCCGGGCGGGGTTGCCCTGGTCGAACTCCACCCGGTGCAGATGCTTTGAGCCCAAGGTTCCTACGAGCAAGGAGCCCTTCCACTCGGGGATGGCGGTGCCGGTGTAGAGCGCGGCGCCGCCGGGCGGCATGGCGTCCGCGAAGGTGAGCGACGGCGTCACCCAGCCTTCGTGCACCTCGCACGAGTAGATGCCGGGCCAGCCCAGGTTGCCGCCAGGGCGCGCGAGGCTCACCTCGTCGTGTCCCCGGCGCATCGTCTCGCCGCTCGGGCCGTGGTCGGTGACGTACAGCGTGGTGGCATCCTTCCAATCCCATCCCTGGAGGTTGCGGATGCCGGTGAGGAAGGCGGGCGAGTTGGGGAAGGGATTGTCCTGGGGCACCTGGCCTTCGGGGGTGAGGCGCAGGAGCTTGCCGGCGGAATCATTCACATCCTGGGAGCGGTCCGGCGAGCGGGCGTCACCGGTGCCCGCGTAGAGCATGCCGTCCGGGCCGAAGCGCAGGCGTCCGCCGTCGTGGTACGTGGCGGAGGGGATGTCGCCGAAGACGACGCGCTCGAAGGTGGCGGTGGTGTGGTCCTCGGAGAGGGTCCACCGCTCGATGCGGTTCTCGTCCTGTCCGTCGGCGTCGGTGGTGACGTAGACGTAGAACTGGCGGTTGGTGGCGAAGTCCGGGTGCGCGGCGATGCCGAGCAGTCCGCCCTCGGCGGCGCGGGTGATGCGCACGGTGGCCACGGGCTGGGGTTGGAGGGCGCCGGCCTTGAGCAGGCGGATGCGGCCGGGGCGCTCGGTGACGAGCGCGTCACCGCCGGGCAGCCAGGCGATGCCCCAGGGCACCTCGAGTCCCTCGGCGACGACGTCCACGGTGACGGGGACGGTGCCATCCGGGCCCCAGTCGTCGGCGACGCGCACGCAGTCCTGGGGGTTGGCGGTGCCCTGGGACTGGCTCTTGCGACAGGCGGAGGCCGACAGGGCGAGCACCATGAGGCTGGGGGCAAGCAGGCGAGAGGCGCGCATGGGGCGATTAATGTCCGGCGGTGAGCGGTCGCGCCAGCGCCGAGGGTGCTCGGGTGCGGAGGGGTGGACGGTTCATCGGGTGAGAGGGTCCCTGAGGGGAGGGCGGGCAGGCGGACGGGCTGGGGCTGCGATCACGCCTTTTTCGCGGTGGGGCGCGTGGGCACCTTCAGCGCACGGGACAACCCACCCATGTGAAGCAAGGAGACGTCCTATGGCGCGCATCGCGTTCATCCTCGCCGACGACTTCGAGGATGCGGAGTTTCGTGTGCCCTATGAGCACGTGCTGAAGGCGGGGCACGAGGCGGTCATCATCGGTATCGAGGCAGGCAAGCCGGTGAAGGGGAAGAAGGGGGAGGAGGTCATCACGCCGGAGAAGGCCGTGAGGAACGCGTCCTCGCGGGAGTTCGACGCGCTGGTGATTCCCGGGGGCTATTCGCCGGACCACCTGCGCATGGACATCGACATGGTGGGCTTCGTGCGGGACTTCTTCCGGGCGGACAAGCCGCTGGCGGCCATCTGCCATGCGCCGTGGATGTTCGTGGAGGCGGACATCGCGGACGGGCGGACGCTCACCTCGTGGCCGTCGTTGAGGACGGACCTCATCAACGCGGGTGCGCGCTGGGTGGACCGGGAGGTGGTGGAGGACGGCAACCTCATCACTTCGCGCAACCCGGGGGACCTGCTGGCGTTCAGCGAGGCGCTGCTGCGTCAGGTGGAGCACGGGATTGCGCAGCCACTGAAGGCCCCGCTCGCGCCCGAGGCCGCGTCGGAGCAGCCTCCGACGATGCACTGAGCAGGGAGCCGCGCTCAGAGACGTCGTGTCTGTATGAATGCTCGCAATGACTCGGCACAGGCCGCGCAGCGCTCGCGGAAGTGGGCGCTGAGCGCGGGCTCCTGGGTGAGTCGCTCCCAGTAGGCGAGGGCCCGACGGGCGGCATCGGGCCAGACGTCCAGCGTGGTCGCGTTGGGGGGCTGCGGTGTGTATTCGCGCTCGACGAGGTTCGTGCCCACGGGCGCGAACATCATCGGCAGCATGTCGTACGCGGGCGCGAGTCGGAACCGCTTCGGTCCTTCCGTGAAGAAGGCGAGGTTGCCAGGATGTCGGTCCGTGTTGCCGATGAGCTGGCCGAAGACGTCGAGCCACCGCGACTGGCGCGCGTCCTCCTCGGAGACGAAGCGGGCCTCGTGCAGCTTCAGCGTGGCCTGGGTCCAGGTGCCGCGCACGCCGAGGTACGCGTTGTCGATGGCGCCGAGTGAAAGCAGGCCGCGTCTGCCACGGAGTCCGACGCGGTCGAAGCGCTCGACCTCGAGGAAGCGATAGCCCTCCGCATCGAGCCAGCGTGTCGGCGCCGCCGCATGACCGGCGTCACGGATGGCTTCGAGCGCGAGATGCTCGGTGACGAGGAGGTCCTTCCATCGGGATACGGCCGCGCCTTCGTCATTGCCCGCGAACTTCACGATGACGTGTCGGTCCTTCACGCGCGTCGCGAACTTGGGGTGCTCGCCTCCGACGGAGGAGCCGGGATGTCCCTGTCCCGAGGCCCGAGCGAGCCGGGGGTAGTCGTCGGGAGTGGAGTGTGTATCGGGCGTCGCGAGATACCGGTCGAGTGATTCATCGCCGAGGATGAGGTCTCCGACGCAGTCCTCGCCTCGCAGTGCGAGCGCGACCAGACAGTCATCCTCGGTCCAGTCCGCCACACGCTGGGACAGGGCGAGCTCGGGATATCGCAGGGAGAAGGTCCGACCCGCGTAGCCCTGGGGACTCATGTCCGCCGCGAAGGGTGGTTGTTCCTCGAACAGCTCGGATTCACCCTTCACGCGTTCGAGCCAGTGACGGCCTCCCGCGAGCAGGTGGAGCTCTCCGTCCGGATGGACAGCGCCTGCCTCGTCGATGCGATGGAGGCTCAGTCGCGTGCCCAGTGAAGGAAGTGGGCGTGTCCGCGCATAGCGCGTCGCGGGGCCTTTCCCCATGCGGCACAGCTGGTCTCCCGCGGCCGCGAGCAAGCGTGTCACCGTGGGCCGAGAGACCTGGAGCCACGTGGCGAGCTCGCTCGCCTGCGCATCACCGCGACGGCCGAGCACCGCGAGAAGCTGTTCCACCGTGGCCATGCCCGTGCCTCCGCACACTCCCGACGCCCTCCTCCATGAGCAGAAGAGTGATTCGATTCGTGAGCAGAACACAGGACGCGCGTGGCCGCGTTCTGAGGCTTCCATCTCTTTGGAATCACGATGGAAAATAAACGGGCCGGCCCGCGATGGATGCGGAGCCTGCCCGTGGAGTGAGTCGGTTGACGTCCGTGGCTCAGTGGTCGCCGTAGCGCTTCTCACCGGCTTCCACGCGGAGGGCCAGCCGGTTGCCGCGAGGGGGCAGGGGGCAGGTGGCGAAGCGGGTGAACGCGCAGGGCGGGTTGTAGGCGCGGTTGAAGTCGAGCACCACCTGGCCGTCCTTCGGCATGTCCGCGTACAGGAAGCGGCCCGCGCCGTACGTCGAGTCGCGGTTGGTCTCGTCCGCGAAGATGACGAAGAGCTGGTTGGAGCCATCCTCCACGGGCGTCAGGCGGTACTCCTTGCCCGCCACGGTGAAGACGAGCGTGCCCGGGGCCTTCATCTCCTCCGTGGTGCCCAGCACGTTGGGGACCTGGAGCATGCGAGGCGTCTCGGCGGGCTCGAAGCGCGCGGTGACGCGCCAGGCGTTGCTCGCGGGGTACGTGGGGATGCCGTGGAACCCCGTGCGCGCGGGCGACTGCGAGTCCTTCACCCGCACGCCCACCTTGTCGCCGCGCTGGATGACGTGGAAGTTGAGGCTGCCGAGCTTCAGCACATCCGGCGAGCCCTGCTCGTCCGTCTTCAGCGCGCCGCCGGTGAAGGGCTCGCCGTTGCGCGTGAACTGCACGCCCTTCTCGGGCTGGAAGGAGACCTCCTTCCCCTTGCGCGTGAAGGTGCCGAGCTTCGGCGGTGTGCCGTCCGGGAAGTCCAGCTTGTTCTCCGGCGCGGAGCCGGCGGTCTGCGCGCCCTCCTCCAGCCAGAAGAGGCCCACGAGGGACAGCCAGCCGTCCTCGGACTGGAGTCGCTGGAGGCGCTGCTCGTGCCACGTGCGGGTGGCGGCGGTGATGTCTTCGGGCGTCGTGGGGGCGGACACGTTCTTGGCGGGGGCGGTGGGTTTCGGGGGCGCGGCCTTGGGGGCCGGCGCGGCGTGAAGGGCGAGGGACAGGGCCAGGGCGATGGGCGTCATGTCGGGAGCCTCGGTGGAGGGCTTGCTGCGGACGACCTGTCTAACAGGGTGCCCGGCGCCGCGCAGGGTGGGGTTGCAGGAGCGTTGGACTCCATGCGAAGCCCGGGCTCTTCGTGGACCTCGACCTGAAGCCGGCGCCGCCACCCGGTGCCTTCCGGAAGCTCGCCCTGGGGGCCTGGGGCGCGCCTCGGGACCCGACCTCCTATGCCGCACTCGAAGTGCGCATGGAGCGCGCGCTCGCGTTCCTGGAGGCGTGGCGCGAGCGGACGGGGCAGCGGCTCACGGTGACGCACCTGGTGGCCAAGGCCGCCGCGGACGCGCTGCGGCTGTACCCCGAGGCCAACGTGCTCATGCGCTGGGGTAGTCCGTCGCTTCGGGTCGACGTGGGCGTGTGCGTGCTCGTGGTGCAGCCCGAGCCGTCAGGACGCGTGGACTTGACGACGGCCACGGTGCACCGCGCGGACACGCTGTCGCTCGCGGACTTCGCGCGGGCGATGGAGGGCGTGGTCGGGCGGGTGCGCTCGCGGGAGGACGTGGTCATCGAGCGGGGCAAGCGCCGCTCGTATCGCATCCCGGGGATGTTCATGGGGTGGGCGCTGCGGCTGCTGTCCTTCGTGTGGTTCACGCTGAACGTGGACCTGCGCTGGGTGGGGATGCCGAGGGACCCGTTCGGCTCGGTGGTGGTGACGAGCCTGGGCACGCTGGGGCTGGAGCGGGGGTATGTGGCGACGGTGCCGTACACGCGGGTGCCGTTGGTGCTGGCGCCGTGCTCCGTGCGGACGGAGCCGGTGGTGGAGGCGGGGGAGCTGGTGCCAGGGAAGGTGATGACGCTGACGTGCACGTGGGATGCGCGGGCGTTGGACGTGGAGGTGGTGGCGCGGGTGCTCCGGCATGTCGGGCAGGTGCTGGAGTCGCCCGAGGAGACCCTGGGGGCTGCGAGCGGGACGCGGGTGGGGTAGAACGGGGTGTCGCCACCGCTGGAGGTCTGGTCATGCCCGTGGATACGAACCGCCGTGTCGCTTCCGCTCGTCCCGTGGGGCGCGCGCTCGGAGGACAGGACCGCTACGAGAAGGAGGCCCTCGAGGGCCCCGCGGAGGGTGGGCTGGCGATGGCTCGGCGGCAGCGGCTGGCGGGTGGTCCCAACCGGACGGAGGGGGAGAGCCCCTTCGCCGCCAAGATGCGTCAGCTCGCCGAGGGCAAGTCGTCGAAGGACGGCGAGCGCTGACGAGCCTGGGGTGACGCGGTGAGAGTGTATCTGGATGACGAGCGGCCCACGCCCGAGGGCTGGGTGGCCGTCCGCTGGCCGGAGGAGGCCATCGCGTTGCTCCAGGGAGGACAGGTGGTCGAGCTCAGCCTCGACCACGACCTCGGGGATGACGAGCACGGCACCGGGTATGACGTGCTGCTGTGGCTGGAGGAGGCGGTGGCGACGCGAGGCTTCGTTCCTCCGCGAGTCCGCGTGCACTCGGCGAACAGCTCGGCGCGCCAGAAGATGGAGCTGGCGATTCTCCGCATCGAGCGGTTCGCGCGCGAGCGGTGATGACCGCATCGAGCGCGGCTCGGCGAAACAAGACGGATGGCCTTGCGCCGAGAGTCACGCCCGAGCGGAGCTGATGTCCTTTGCTTCGTGCGTGATGGCTTTGCCTCAGGGCGACTGACGCGCGCGGGCTCGTACAAGGCTCGCGCGCCGTGATTCAGCGCGAGCGCGGCGTCACCTGGATTCGGGTCGCGTCGGAGCTGCCATCGGCGATGAGGTTGTAGGCGGCCTGGACGGCGGTGCCCTGTCGCAAGCCCTGTGTCGAGATGCGCTGGCCGTTGCGGAGGATTCGGGTGTTCTCGCCGACGCGCAGGTCGTAGAGGTCTCCGGTCTCTGCGTCCTTGATGACGATGCGGTCCTGGGTGGCCGAGGTCACCTGGCCGCGCATGACGACGTTCGCGACGATGGTCTTCTCGGGGTCGGCGTTCACGTCGCCGGAATTGTCGGCGGGGGCTTCCTGTCGTGGCGCGCTCGCGGGACCCGAGCCTCCCGTGCCGTCCTGTTGCTTCTTCGCGTCATCGTCCTTCGCATGTCCGCCCCGGATGGCGTTGACCTGTCGCTGGAGTCGCAGGACATCGTTGCGAAGCATGGCGACCTCTCGAGTCAGGTCTCCCTGGCTCAGTTCCTGTCCGGACGCCGCTGCCTCCGCGCTGCCGCCTCGTGCCTCGCCTGCCGCATCTCGCGGCTCGGTGCCCTGGCGCGTGGGCTCGGGGCGACCGGCAGGCACGGAGTCCTTGTTGCCAGAGCCGCCGGTTCCGCGCGCATCCGACGCATTGTTGCCTGTGTCCGCGCCGCCAGTGCCGTTGCCGTTGTTCGCGCCCGCGGCGTTGGAGTTCGAGGTGTTGCCAGAGCCACCAGTCCCTTGCGTGGTCGTGCTCGTGCTCGAGATGTCTTCAGCGCCGGTGGACCCATAGGGCACGACCGAGAAGGTCCCGGACGACGGAGTGGTGCCGGGTGTCTGGTTGGCGCCGACGCCCGACTGGGGTTGGGCGGACGTCCCTGCGCCCGCTCCGCTGCCCGCTGATTGGGCGAGGGCGACAGGAGACAGGAGGAAGCTGAACGTCAGGGCCGCGGTGCAGAACGCTCGTCGCATGGGTGGGGTCCTTTCCTCGTGCTCAAACTTGAGGCGAGGACGGCCAGCGACAAGCGAGCCTCACGGAGGGCTCGGTCCCGTGGCTACTCGGGGAGCGGCGTGGTGACCCGGGACTCCAGGACGCGTGTCAGCGCGGGTTGTCCACAAGTTCCCCAGTCGAGGGGGCGCACCGTGAGGAACAGCGGTGCGCGCAGGGCCGTCGCCAGCTCCATCTCATCGAGCCCTTCGCGGTCATGCAGCGTCCTCAGCAGCGCATCGCGGACGGCATGGAGTTGCTCCCGCTCGCACCAAGGGTCCGCTCCCCACGAGAGCTGCTCCATCGCCATGAGCAACGCGAGGTCCTCGACGGGGAGCTGGGTCCAGCTTCGCGCGAGGAACACGGGGACGCCGCGCTTCACGCTCGACGCATGCCACCGCGACTCGATGGCCTCGACCCTCCAGTCCTCCTCGCTCCAGTGGCGCGTGAGCCAGATGGCCAGGGCGATGCGCTCGAGCCCTCGGGGCGGGGCCGTCGTGCGTGCATTCAGGACGTTGAGCCAACGGCTCGCCGCATCCAGCGCATGCTCGAAGCCCTCGGGCAGGAACTCGTCCTCACAAACAGGTCGGGAGAGCGTGAAGCCCATGAGGCCGTGGACCACGGTCCAGGACCCGATGGGCTGCACGTGCCGAGTGGAGGAGTCCAGGTCCCGCCACCAGGTCGCCCGCAGGCGCGCGGAGGCGGAGAGCCCTTGTGTCGGAGAGGGAGGCAGCTCTGGTAGCCGCGAGAGCGCGTACCGATAGACACACTCCACCGTGGCCAGCGGCGCCACGAGGATGAGGCCCAGCAACCACAATAGGGACCGCACGGTCAGGAGGCGACGCATGGCCGGCCCGCTGTGCAACGCGCGGACCAACTCGAGCCCGCCCCCCCGGCTCAGAATGCGTACCGTGCCCCGAGCCGCACCTGTCGAGGTGTCTGGGACGCGGGAAGGACGGCGACTTCACGGCCCGAGGTGAGCGAGTCGTCGGCCTGGGAGTCGAAGACGTTGAGGACATCGAGGTGGAACTCGATGTCCTGCCTCCGCTCCACGTTGTAGCGGACGGCCAGTCGTGCATCCACGTTGTGCAGCCACGGTCGTCTCTTCTCAGAGCCTTCTCCGTGTGCCCCCGCGATGCCGAGATAAGAGAGTCCCACGGAGGCTCCCCATCTCCAGTCTCGATGGAAGAACCCGCGGGTGCCGGAGAGTTTGAGGACATGCGGCCGATTCAATACGCCGCGCTGCTCCTCGAGAGTGGCTCCCTGAAGCCGCGACCACGTGTAGGCGAGCAGCATGGACCAGTTGTCATTGAAGTTGCGATCCACCTCGAGTGTCACCGAGTCATGTCTGCTCCGAGGTGCCGGGAGGTTTGCGCCCAGGCCCCGTCCCGGATTGACGAGTACGGGGGCTCCTCGCTCAGTGTCCTGACTGAGCACGAGTCCCGTGGTCCTCATGCGGCGCGCATGGAAAACGCTCACGGAAGTATCGGAATCGGCTGCGAACTCGAGCCCCGTCACGAACTCCGTGGTGGAGGGAGGTGTCAGCGAAGAGTCCAGCCGGACATTCGTCACGCCCCTCTCGGTGCTCGGATGGGGGCGCAACAAGCCGAGTGGAACACGCCCGTGATACCTCGCGTAGTTCCCGAAGATGCGCAGTTGGTCCCATCCCGTCGAAGCCATCGTGACGCCAAGGCGTGGTGACAGCAGATGTGATGTCGCGTCTCCGCCGTGAATCCGACCGCCCACGGATTGGGTGTCGTAGCGGAGCCCGGCATTGAAGGTGAGCCAGTCCGAGGGGCTCCAGGTGTCCTGGAGATAGGCGCTCGCGAACCCAGCGTGGGTCTGAAGACGTGAAGTCGCCTCCTGGCCGCCACGCTCCCAATCGTGGACGAGCCGCTCGACCTCCACCCCCGCCCTCAGGAGGTGAGACCCACCCGAGAAATCACCGGAGTACGCAGCCGCGACCGAGGCTTGATATCGGTTCGTCGCCTGGTCGTGGGCTGCGCAGCCCAGATGTGCGTCGTCATAAGAAGCGCCACATGCCGACAGCCGCTCTTCATCCTCCCGGTGCTCGCGAGGTGGCCTCAGGGGCATCACGCTCTGGCTCATCCATGCGGCGTGGGCATCCACCAGCAGCTTCTTTTCGAAGAATGCGCCTCTGTAATCGAGCGCCACCCGCGAAGTCTCGCGGTCCACTTCTTGTTGCGTCGAATCGATGTCCTGCCATCGGGAAGTGGAGGGGGCAGTCACAGCCATCAAGGAGAGGTCGTGGTCGTAGTTGAAGAGGTAGGTCAACCTTCCCAGCGCCTGGACCTGTCGATGGTCGATGAACGACCGCCCCCCGCCAGCGTGCTCCTCGGGTGTCCGCTCCACCCGGGTGAGAGCTGGGACCACCCCCATGAAGAACCACAAGTGGTCCTTGATGAGGCCGCCCCGGAGCGTCGCTCCGAACGCTCCTTGGTTGAAGACGGAGTGTCGCGAGGGGCGCTCCCCAGCCCTGCTTTTCACGGGCCCCCGCTCCGCCAGCACGCCAGGGACCCACTCCGCGAAGGCGGTGCCGCTGTACTCGTTGGAGCCAGAGATGGAGCTTTGTTCAACGACGACTCCTGTCGCACGGCCGTACCGCGCCCTGATTCCATGGGTGAACACCGTTGCGTCCTGGAGGAGTTCCAGGCTGAGCGGGAGCGCGTTGAATCCCGTCACGGCGTCACGCGTGGACAGGCCATCCAGGAGGTACTCATTCTCCCAGGGTGCCGTGCCCAGCAACGTGCTACCCCGACGCGTCTCCACCATGTTCGATGCCAGGACGAGAAAACCATCCAGCGTTCGCATGGCTTGTCGTCCCATCGCTGGGCGTTGTGTCAGGACGCTGGAAATCAACTCCGGGAACAGCTCTGTCGACATGCCGGCGCTCGTGACGTCGGAGACGAGGAAGTAACAGCCTTCTCTTTCGTCACTGGGTGACTCCTTCTCGAGCAGGACATCGACCCGGAGTTCCTGCCCCGCGAGCTTGCGGACCTCGGTTCGACGGAGGGGGCGGTACAGCTCCGTCTCGAAGAGAAGGGTATAGGTCCCTGGCGGCACCTGCGGGATGCGGTAGGTGCCATCCACTCGGGTCACGACGGTCTGCTCGCCCACCAACTCCGGTGCCGTGGCCGTCACCACCACGTCCGGCACGGGCAACTTGCTCACCGCGTCCACCACCTTGCCTACGATGATGCCCGTGGCCTCCTCCGCTCGCGCCTCGGTCGCACAGGCCACGCCCACCAGGGCTCCGATGACACCGCACACCCGCGCGAGCTGAAACACAGCCAGGTTCTTCATCCGCGCGAAGATTCCACGCGGTTCGAACCGTGTTCCTCATGGTTCCCTCACGAAGCAGGCGAGCATCCATGCCGATTCCGTGATGTGCTGGGATGCACCTCGGGGGGAGTGGCCCAGCAGTGGGCCGGGCGCTATGCGTAGGGCCGGGCGGCGCGAGGCAGCGAGGAGTCACCTTGAGCGGACGCGAGAGCGCGGTGACCACGGGAAGGAAGAACGCGCGTGCTCCCGCCAGGAACACCCGCGCGCGCAGCCTCAGGCCCTGGCCCCTGACCCTCGCCTCCGCCGTCTCCCTGGGCCTGCTCCTCTACGTCGCCACCACCAGCCTGCCCTACCTCGTGTCCTCCCCCACGACGGACCCGAACTTCGGCGCCCTCAACCACTGCCTCTCCAAGGCCCACCCCGAGGCCCGGCTCGGCTGGGCCGTCTCCCCCGATGCCTCCCGCGCCGCCGTCTTCGGCGCCCACTCCGTCGCCACCTGCGGCCCCAAGGACGCCTCCACGCGCCATGACCTCACCGGCGCGCTCGCCATCGCCTTCGACGCGGACAACCACCTGTGGCTCTCCGCCGGAGGCCGCCTCCTGCGCGAGGACGGCGCCACGCTCGTCCCCATGGGCGACTTCCAGCCCATCGCCCTCGCCGGACACGCGCACGGCATGCTCGCCCTCGATGCCTCCGGGCAGCTCGTCTCCGTCTCCTCCAGCGGCTCCGTGCTCGCGCAGACCCTGGTCCCCGCGTCCACCGCCCGGCTCACCGTGGGCGCCGGTGGGGTGCTGGCCGCCGTGCTCTCCGACGGCCACCTCCGCGTCTACGACACCCGCTCCCTCTCCCACCGCCCCCTCGACGTCCCCTGCCAGGTGGAGACGATGTGGTGGTTGGACGCACCCGAGCAGTTGATGATCGGCTGTTCCCCGACCGGGGCGCCGTCGTTCTCGCTCGATGTGCGGACGGGGGAGCGCGCTCCCGTGCCCGAGGGCCGCGCGCTGGCCCCCGCTCGCCGGCTCTCCGGTCGGGCTCTCTATGTCCAGGGCTGCGACGGTTTTCCCTGCACGGCGCCGCCGCCCTGACATGTTGGACAGAGGCTGTGGGTCCCGCGTGTTTCACGCGCGGTATCCATCGCCCGGGCTCGAAGTTCAGTAAGCGACAAATCACCTGGGGTGGTGGGGCTTTGATTCGACAAGCCCGCGAACTCACAGGAGATTCGCTTCCGCCCGTCCGCCGCGAGGTCTCGGCTCGCGGCGTTCATCCAGCTCAGAAGGGTTCTCCTCGTGGACGACACCAAGGTTCCCAGCTCCAACGGCAATGGCAGGAAGCGCGCCTCGACGCGCAAGCCTCGGAGCGAAGCGGCGTCCAGCCCGCAGCCGTCCGCTGCCTCGCGCGAAAACCTCGCGGCCAACCGCGTCGAGTCCGAGCGCACGCGCGGCCGTGCCTCCGACGAGGGCGGCAGACAGCCGGGCGGCCGTGGCGGCGGCGCGAGGACGCCGGGCGGTGGCGCGCGCATCCGCGGGGATGACCCGATGCAGACGCTGCTCGCCGCGCTGCGGGCCGTGCAGGGCGGTGACTTCTCCGTGCGCCTGCCGGAGTTCTCCACCGTGCCGGTGATGGACGACATCTCCCGCGCCTTCAACGCGGTGGTGAACCTCAACTCCGCGATGACGCACGAGATGGTGCGCGTGGCGCGAGTCGTCGGCCGCGAGGGTCGCATGGGCGAGCGCGTGTCGCTGGGCGACGGGCGCGGCGACTGGGCCACGAGCATCAACTCCATCAACGCGCTCATCGGCGACCTGGTGCAGCCGACCACGGAAGTCGCGCGCGTGCTGGTGGCCGTGGCCGAGGGCGACCTCACCCAGAAGATGGCCCTGGAGATCGACGGCCAGCCGGTGAAGGGCGAGTTCCTGCGCATCGGCACCACCGTGAACGCGATGCTCGACCAGCTCAACTCGTTCGCCGCCGAGGTGACGCGCGTCGCGCGCGAGGTCGGCAGCGACGGCAAGCTGGGCGGTCAGGCCGAGGTGAAGGGCGTCTCCGGCGTCTGGAAGGACCTCACCGACAACGTGAACCTGATGGCCAACAACCTCACGGCCCAGGTGCGCAACATCGCCGAGGTGTCCACCGCCGTCGCCAACGGCGACCTGTCCAAGAAAATCACGGTGGACGCGCGTGGCGAGGTGCTCGAGCTCAAGAGCACCATCAACACGATGGTGGACCAGCTCAACGGCTTCGCCTCGGAAGTGACGCGCGTGGCGCGCGAGGTGGGCACGGAAGGAAAGCTGGGCGGTCAGGCCGCGGTGCCCGGGGTCTCCGGCACGTGGAAGGACCTCACGGACAACGTGAACTTCATGGCGTCCAACCTCACGACGCAGGTGCGCGGCATCGTGAAGGTGGTGACGGCGGTCGCCAACGGCGACCTCACCCAGAAGCTGATGGTGCCGTCACAGGGCGAAATCGCCGCGTTGGGCTCCACGCTCAACAACATGACGGACACGCTCAACGTCTTCGCGCAGCAGGTGACGAGCGTGGCGCGCACGGTGGGCGTCGAGGGCAAGCTGGGCGCCCAGGCGCAGGTGCCCGGCGCCGCCGGCACGTGGAAGGACCTCACCGACAACGTGAACCTGATGGCCAACAACCTCACGGCCCAGGTGCGCAACATCGCCGACGTGACGACGGCCGTCGCCAAGGGTGACCTGTCCAAGAAGATCACCGTGGATGTGAAGGGCGAGGTGATGGAGCTCAAGGACACCATCAACACGATGGTGGACCAGCTCCGCGCCTTCGCCTCCGAGGTGACGCGCGTCGCGCGCGAGGTGGGCACCGACGGCAAGCTGGGTGGTCAGGCCGACGTGAAGGGCGTTGCCGGCGTGTGGAAGGACCTCACCGACAACGTGAACTCGATGGCCTCCAACCTCACCACCCAGGTGCGCAACATCGCCCTGGTGACGACGTCGGTGGCCAACGGCGACCTGTCCAAGAAGATCACCGTCGACGCGCGCGGCGAGATTCTCGAGCTGAAGAACACCATCAACACGATGGTGGACCAGCTCAACTCGTTCGCCTCGGAGGTGACGCGAGTGGCGCGCGAGGTCGGCACGCACGGCAAGCTGGGCGGTCAGGCCGAGGTGAAGGGCGTCTCCGGCACGTGGAAGGACCTCACCGACAACGTGAACGTGATGGCCGTCAACCTCACGACCCAGGTGCGAGGCATCGCCAAGGTCGTGACGGCGGTCGCGAATGGTGACCTCACGCAGCGGCTGAAGATGGAGGCCAAGGGCGAGGTCGCCGAGCTGGCCGACACCATCAACGCGATGACGCAGACGCTCTCCATCTTCGCGCAGCAGGTGACGGACGTCGCGCGCACGGTGGGCGTGGAAGGCAAGCTGGGCGCCCAGGCCGTGGTGCCGGGCGTCGCGGGCACGTGGAAGGACCTCACCAACAACGTGAACCTGCTCGCGAACAACCTCACCGACCAGGTCCGCAACATCGCCGAGGTGACGACGGCGGTCGCGAATGGCGACCTCTCCAAGAAGATCACCGTCGACGCGAAGGGCGAGGTGCTGGAGCTCAAGAGCACCATCAACACGATGGTGGACCAGCTCCGAGGCTTCGCGTCCGAGGTGACCCGCGTCGCCAAGGAAGTCGGCACCGAGGGGAAGCTGGGCGGTCAGGCCGAGGTGCGCGGCGTGTCCGGCGTGTGGAAGGACCTCACGGACAACGTGAACTTCATGGCGTCCAACCTCACCAGCCAGGTGCGCGGCATCGTGCGCGTGGTGACGGCGGTCGCCAACGGAGACCTCACCCAGAAGCTGATGATGGACGCGAAGGGCGAGATCGCCGCGCTCGCGGACACCATCAACGCGATGACGCAGACGCTCTCCATCTTCGCGCAGCAGGTGACGGACGTCGCGCGCACGGTGGGAGTGGAAGGCAAGCTGGGCGCCCAGGCCGAGGTGCCGGGCGTCGCGGGCACGTGGAAGGACCTCACCAACAACGTGAACCTGCTGGCCAACAACCTCACGGCCCAGGTGCGCAACATCGCCGAGGTGACGACGGCGGTCGCGAATGGCGACCTGTCCAAGAAGATCACCGTCGACGCGAAGGGCGAGGTGCTGGAGCTCAAGAGCACCATCAACACGATGGTGGATCAGCTCCGCGCGTTCGCCGCCGAGGTGACTCGCGTCGCCAAGGAGGTCGGTACCGAAGGCAAGCTGGGCGGCCAGGCCGACGTGAAGGGCGTGTCCGGCGTGTGGAAGGACCTCACCGACAACGTGAACGTCCTCGCCGGCAACCTCACCGACCAGGTGCGAAACATCGCCAAGGTCACGACGGCCGTCGCCAACGGCGACCTGTCGCAGAAGATCACCGTCTCCGTGAAGGGCGAGGTGCTGGAGCTCAAGAACACCATCAACACGATGGTGGACCAGCTCCGAGGCTTCGCGTCCGAGGTGACTCGCGTCGCCAAGGAGGTCGGCACCGAGGGCAAGCTGGGCGGTCAGGCCGCGGTGCCCGGGGTCGCCGGCGTGTGGAAGGACCTCACCGACAACGTGAACGTCCTCGCCGGCAACCTCACCGACCAGGTGCGAAACATCGCCAAGGTCACGACGGCCGTCGCGAATGGAGATTTGTCGCAGAAGATCTCCGTCGAGGCCCGGGGCGAGATTCTCGAACTCAAGAGCACCATCAACACGATGGTGGACCAGCTCCGCGCGTTCGCCGCCGAGGTGACTCGCGTCGCCAAGGAAGTTGGTACGGACGGCAAGCTGGGTGGTCAGGCCGCGGTGCCCGGTGTCGCCGGCACGTGGAAGGACCTCACCGACAACGTGAACTCGATGGCCTCCAACCTCACCGCGCAGGTGCGAAACATCGCGCTGGTGACCACCGCGGTGGCCAACGGAGACCTGTCGAAGAAGATCACCGTCGACGCCAAGGGCGAGATTCTCGAGCTGAAGGACACCATCAACATCATGGTGGACCAGCTCAACTCGTTCGCCTCGGAAGTGACGCGCGTGGCGCGCGAGGTCGGCACCGAAGGAAAGCTGGGCGGTCAGGCGGAAGTGCGCGGGGTGTCCGGCGTGTGGAAGGACCTCACGGACAACGTGAACTTCATGGCCCGCAACCTCACCACGCAGGTGCGCGGCATCGTCAAGGTCGTGACGGCCGTCGCCAACGGTGACCTCAAGCAGAAGCTGGTGGTCGAGGCGAAGGGCGAGGTCGCCGCGCTCGCGGAGACCATCAACAACATGACGGACACGCTGGGCACCTTCGCCGAGCAGGTGTCCACCGTGGCCCGTGAAGTCGGTGTCGAGGGGAAGCTGGGCGGCCAGGCCCGCGTGCCCGGTGTGGCCGGCACGTGGAAGGACCTCACGGACAACGTGAACTTCATGGCCTCCAACCTCACCACGCAGGTGCGCGGAATCGTCCGCGTGGTGACGGCGGTCGCCAACGGTGACCTCACCCAGAAGCTCATCGTCGACGCGAAGGGCGAGGTGGCCGCGCTCGCGGACACCATCAACAACATGACGGACACGCTGGGCACCTTCGCCGAGCAGGTGTCCACCGTGGCCCGCGAGGTCGGTATCGAAGGGAAGCTGGGCGGCCAGGCCCGCGTGCCCGGCGCGCGCGGCACGTGGCGGCAGCTGACCGACAACGTGAACCAGCTGGCCGGTACGCTGACCAGCCAGCTGCGCGCCATCTCGGACGTGGCCACCGCGGTGACGAAGGGTGACCTCACCCGGAGCATCACCGTCGTCGCCGAGGGCGAGGTCGCCGCGCTGAAGGACAACATCAACCAGATGATCGTCAACCTGCGTGAGACCACGCAGAAGAACCAGGAGCAGGACTGGCTCAAGACGAACCTGGCGAAGTTCAGCGGCATGATGCAGGGCCAGAAGAGCCTGGACGCCGTCAGCCGCCTCATCATGAGCGAGCTGACGCCGCTGGTCTCCGCCCACCACGGCGCGTTCTTCATGATGGACGCAGACTCCGGCACGCCGGTGCTCAAGCTGACCAGCACCTACGCCTACCGGGAGCGCAAGCACATCGCCAACCGCTTCCGCCTGGGCGAGGGGCTCGTCGGTCAGTGCGCCCTGGAGCGCAAGACCATCCTGCTCACCCACGTCCCGCCGGACTACATCACCATCTCCTCCGGCCTGGGTGAGTCCGCCCCGCTCAACATCATCGTCCTGCCCGTGCTCTTCGAGGGCGAGGTCAAGGCCGTCATCGAGCTGGCCTCGTTCCACACCTTCAGCGCCATCCATCAAATCTTCCTGGACCAGCTCACCGAGAGCATCGGCGTGGTCCTGAACATGATCATGGCGAACATGCGCACCGAGCAGCTCCTGCAGCAGTCGCAGGGGCTCACCCAGGAGCTGCAGAGCCAGTCGCGCGAGCTGACCCAGCAGCAGGACGCGCTCAAGCGCAGCAACAGCGAGCTGGAGGAGAAGGCGAAGCTGCTCGAGGAGCAGAACCGCCGCGTCGAGGAGAAGAACAACGAGGTCGAGCGCGCCCGCGTCAGCCTGGAGGAGAAGGCCGAGCAGCTCACCGTCATCTCCAAGTACAAGAGCGAGTTCCTGGCCAACATGAGCCACGAGCTGCGCACGCCGCTCAACAGCCTGCTCATCCTCGCCAAGCTCCTGTCGGACAACAAGGACGGCAACCTCTCCACCAAGCAGGTGGAGTACGCCAACACCATCTACGCGTCCGGCGGAGACCTGCTCAGCCTCATCAACGAAATCCTCGACCTGTCCAAGGTGGAGGCCGGCAAGATGCAGGTGGAGCCCCGGGACATCGTCCTCACGGAGCTCAACCAGTTCATCGACCGCGGCTTCCGCCCCGTCGCCGAGCAGAAGAACCTGGCCTTCACCGTGGAGGTCGCGCAGGGCACCCCGCGCGCCATCCGCACCGACCCGCAGCGGCTGCAGCAGGTCCTCAAGAACCTGCTCTCCAACGCCTTCAAGTTCACCGACGAAGGCAGCGTGAAGCTGACGGTGAAGCTGGCCGAGCCCGGCGCGCGGCTGGAGCACGAGGTGCTCAAGCGCTCGCGCTACGTCATCGCCTTCGCGGTGACGGACACGGGCATCGGCATCGCCAAGGACAAGCAGCGCCTCATCTTCGAGGCCTTCCAGCAGGCGGACGGCTCCACCGCGCGCAAGTACGGCGGCACCGGCCTGGGCCTGTCCATCAGCCGCGAAATCGCCAAGCTGCTGGGCGGCGAAATCCACGTCAGCAGCGAGCCGCGCAAGGGCAGCACCTTCACGCTGTACCTGCCGCCCGAGTACGTGGGCCCCGACGACGACGCCCTGCCGGCGATGCCCGTCATGCCCGCGCCGCTCGAGCCCCTGATGCCCCGCGGAAGCAACGTGGTCCCGGAGGTCCCGCTGCCCCCCGCGCCGACGCCGGCGCCCGTGCCTCCCGCCGTGGCGGAGAGCGGCCACGTGCTGGACGCCGCGCTGCCGCCGCCGGTGGACTCGCTCCTGCCGCCGCTCGCGGTGGAGGATGACCGCGACCACATCCGCGAGGGTGACCGCGTCCTGCTCATCATCGAGGACGACCTGAAGTTCGCCCGCATCATGGTGCAGCTGGCGCGCGAGAAGGGCTTCAAGGCCCTGGTCGCCACCCGCGGCGACACCGGCCTGTCCATGGCCAACGAGTTCCAGCCACACGCGGTGACGCTCGACATCCAGCTGCCCGTGGTGGACGGCTGGAGCGTGCTCGACCGGCTCAAGCGCAACCCGCGCACGCGCCACATCCCCGTCCACATCATCAGCGTCATGGACAAGCACCTGGGCAACGCCCAGGGCGCGTTCGGCTACCTCACCAAGCCCGTCAGCAAGGAAGGCCTGGAGCGGGTGTTCAACCAGCTGGCCCGCTTCCTGGAGCGCAAGGAGCGCCGGCTGCTGCTCGTCGAGGACGACGACGTGCAGCGCAGCAGCCTGGTCAGCCTGCTCGCCGAGGGCGGTGACGTGGTGGTGACGGCCGTGGCCACGGGCCAGGAGGTCCTCCAGAAGCTGGAGGAGGGTGAGTACGACTGCCTGGTCATCGACCTGCTCTTGCCCGACATGGACGGCATCAAGCTGGTGGAGGAGGTCAAGACGCAGCAACGCTTCCGGGATTTGCCCATCGTCATCTACACGGGCAAGGAGCTCACGCCCAAGGACGAGGCCCGCCTGCGCCGCTACACCGGCAGCGTCATCCTCAAGAGTGGAACGAAGAGTCCCGAACAGTTGCTCAGCGACACCGCGCTGTTCCTGCACCGGCTGGACCAGAATCTGCCTCCCCGGGCGCGGGCCGCGCTGGCCCAGCGCAACGAGGAGGAGTCCGAGCTTGTTGGCAAGAAGGTGCTCGTCGTCGATGACGACATGCGCAACATCTTCGCCCTCACCAGCGTGCTGGAGAACCACGGCATGCAGGTGGTCTTCGCCGAGAACGGGCGGGCGGCCATCGAGACGCTCGAGCAGCACCGCGACGTGGATGTCGTCCTGATGGACGTGATGATGCCGGAGATGGACGGGTACGAGACCATGCGGGCCATCCGCAAGGACCTCCGGTACGCCAGCCTCCCCATCATCGCCGTGACGGCCAAGGCGCTGAAGGACGACCGGGAGAAGTGCATGGCGGCCGGGGCCAGCGACTACCTGCCCAAGCCGGTGGATACGGACAAGCTT
Organism: Myxococcus fulvus; assembly: GCF_900111765.1. The sequence continues at coordinate 611,304 of NZ_FOIB01000004.1, read as the reverse complement.
CTGGAGCTCATCCGTCTGTGGGTATCGGCATGACGAAGAGAGGGTCCGAGTGATGGCTAGCGCACGACTCGTCTTTGCCGGGCTTTTGACCGGCGGGGGCCGCGCCTAGCCTGTCCGGCCAGTAAACGGTCGGGGCATACCTTGCTCCTATTTCAATGACGCCTAGCGAACACATCTCCGCCGAACGCCCGCAGGACAGCAGCACCCGTTCCAGGGCGAGCATCCTGATGGTGGACGACCACCCGTCCAACCTGCTGGCGCTGGAGGCCATCCTCGAGCCGTTGGGGCAGGAGCTCGTCAAGGCGACGAGCGGCGAGGAAGCGCTCAAGTTCCTTTTGCAGCGCGACTTCGCCGTCATCCTGATGGACGTGCAGATGCCGGGGCTGGACGGGTTCCAGACGGCCACGCTCATCAAGCAGCGCGAGCGCACCCGCACCATCCCCATCATCTTCCTCACCGCGCTCAGCCGCGACGCGGCCCACATCTTCAAGGGCTACGCGCACGGCGCGGTGGACTACCTGCTCAAGCCCTTCGACCCGGAAATCCTCCGCTCGAAGGTCAGCGTCTTCGTGGACCTGTTCCTCAAGGAACAGCAAATCCAGCGACAGGCGGCCATGCTGCGTCAGCGCGAGCGCGAGGCGATGGAGCGCCAGAGCGAGCTGCGCTACCGCCGGCTCACCGAGTCGCTGCCCGAGGTGATGTGGGCGGCGCGCGCGGACGGCTCGTTCACGTACGCGAACCGCGCGGGACGTGACTACACGGGCATCCACGAGGAGCAGCCGCTGTCCTTGAGCACCTTCCTGGAGTTCGTGCACCCGGTGGACCGCGAGGAGATGCGGCAGGCGTGGGAGACGGCCATCCGCTCCAGCCAGCGGGTGGAGCGCGAGTTCCGCCTGCGCCGGTTCGACGGGGTGTATCGCTGGCACCTGGCGCGCGCGGTCCCGGAGCGGGACGAAACCGGCCACGTGGTGGGCTGGATTGCGGTGGCCACGGACATCGACGACAAGCGCCGCGCCGAGGAGGCGCTGGGGCGCTTCAAGATGACGCTGGACGCGACGCTGGACTGCGTCCTGATGTTCTCGCCGGACTCGCTGACGCTGACGTACGCCAACGCGGGCGCGGCCAAGCAGCTGGCGAGCACCACGGATGAGCTGGTGGGGCTGTCGGTGCTGGAGGTGGAGGGCGCGTTCGACGAGGCGGGCTTCCGCAAGCTGCTGGCGCCGCTGGTGAGCGGGACGCTGCCCAGCCAGACGTACTCCACGACACACCGGCGGCGGGACGGCAGCGAGGTGCCGGTGGAGGTGGTGCTCCAGTTCGTGTCGGCGGCGGAGGGGCCCGGGCGGTTCATCTCCGTGGCGCGCGACATCACCGAGCGGCAGCGCGCGGAGACGGCGCTGCGGCTGGCGAGCGAGGCGAAGGACGCGTTCCTGGCGGCGGCGAGCCACGAGCTGCGCACGCCGCTGGCGGCGGCCAAGGGCCACGCGCACCTGGCGCTCCTGAAGCTGGGGGGCGAGACGGAGGCGGGGCCGGGCAAGTCGCTGAAAATCATCAACCGTCAGATTGACCGGATGGCGAAGCTGGTCGAGGACCTGCTGGACATCAGCCGGTTGCAGGCGGGGCGGCTGTCGCTGGAGCTGGAGCGGTTCGACTTCAGCCAGCTGGTGCACGAGACGCGCGACCGCATGGCGGTGTTGTCGCAGGGGCACGAAATCCAGGTGGAGACGCCGGAGCACCTGGAGGGCATCTGGGACCGCGGGCGGTTGGACCAGGTGCTGACGAACCTCTTGTCCAACGCCATCCGTTATTCGCCGGAGGGCGGGACGGTGCTGGTGCGGCTGACGGGGGAGGGGAGCGAGGGCGTGCACCTGTCCGTGCAGGACAGCGGCGTGGGGATTCCCAAGGACAAGCAGGCGCTCATCTTCGAGCGCTTCGGCCGCGCGCACGGCAGCAAGTACGGCGGACTGGGCCTGGGGCTCACCATCAGCCAGGGCATCGTCGAGCAGCACGGCGGCCGCATCTGGGTGGAGTCCCCGGGCGTGCCGGGACAGGGCTCCACCTTCAACGTGTGGCTGCCGCGCGAGACGGAGTCTCCGGGCGTGCACCACACGCAGTCAGGGACGCGCACGGCGAGCTGAAGCGGGCGCGAGGGAACGCCCCTCGCGTCACAGGTTGAAGCCCACGTTGCCGACGGAGATGCTGGGTCCGAAGATGAAGGACCAGCGGCTCGAGTCGATGACGGAGCCGTCCGAGCGGCGGGTGATGTCGTCTCGGAACTCGCGCGCCACCCACGCCTGCGCGCCCACCGCCGCGCCCGGGCCGATGGGCACTCGCAAGCTCAGCCCCATCACCACCGCCAGCGTCGGCGGGAACTCGATGTCGCCGGACTGGGGAATCAACCCCATGCCCATCAGCCCCATCTCGAAGCCGAGCAGCCGCTCCTGACCTTCGTCATTCAAGAGCGCCAGACGCGACACCACGCCGAAGTTGAGGATGAGCTGCCCGCTGGGCTCCGTCGCCCGGTAGAGACCCGCCGGAATCGTCGCCGTCGTGTACAGCCGCAGCCGCCCGCCGCTGACGATGGCCGTCCACTGCGCCGACGGCAGCCCCGAGCGGTCCGACGTGCTCAGCGCATAGCGCGACTCGTCCGCCACCAGCGACACCTGCACCAGAATCCGGTCGAACTGGCCCAGCTGCCCCGGCACCGGAATCGTGCGCATCTCCCCCTGCGGTCGCAGCAACATGCGCTGCTCCACCTGGCTCTCCCCACGCGCCGAGCCGTCCGCCTTGGTGACGCCGATGCGCAGCACCACCTCCTGCGCGCCCTGCTCGGGCTTGAGCCGCTCGCGGTGGATGACCACCCGACAGGAGTTGCGCATGGCGTAGTCGATGCGGTGCGGACGGCTGGGCTCCAGCACCCGGTCCTTGCCGTCCTTGTCCGCGCACACCAGCTCCACCACGCTCTCCACCCGGATGGGCACGCTCGCCTCGCGCACCGAGCGCTGCACCCGCTCGGTGACGACCACCAGGTCCGTGGTCGCCAGCTCCCCCGGCAGCGTGGAGAGCTGGTACCCGAAGCGCAGCGACACGAAGCCGCCCGCGGTGGGCTCGCCCTGCACGTACGTCGTCCCGTCGCGCGTGGTGACGGTGTACGCGCCCGCCACGGGGCGCGGCACGAAGCGCCCCTGCTCGCCGCTGGCCGCCACGTGCAGCTCCGCGGGCCGGTTGATGGGGATGAAGTCGATGGTGCCCTGGTCTCCCAGCTCCAGCGACGCACGCGGCACCGGCAACGGCTGGGTCTTCGTCGTGTCCGACGCCACCACCGAGCCCTCCACCCGTGACGTCTGCGCGCTCACGGTGACCTGCTGCTCGGACGTGCCCCCGGTGCGCAGGAGCACGTAGGTGCCGTCGGAGCCCTTCACCACGCGCTCCACGCGGGCGCGCTGGTCGTTCATCGCCCAGAGCAGCTTGCGCGGGTCGTGCTGACAGGACACGTCCAGGCGGACCACCATCGCGGAGTTCTCCGCGTCGCGCAGCACCGTGCCGTCCACCGCCGTCAGCGGACACGCGAGCACCGGCAGCGTCTCCACCAGCACCTGGTCCAGCGCTTCTCCACGCGCGAAGTAGATGCGCGGCGCGAGCCTCAGCCGCAGCGTCACGCTGACGTCCACGCCCGGCACGTTGCGCAGCGACACCGAGCCCTCGTTCACCTCGCAGCGCACCGGACCGCAGTCCACCGACGCCAGCGCCTCCGAGTGGCTCAGCGCCACGAAGCCCGGCCCGCGCGACACGTCCACGCCCGCCGACTGGATGAGCGGCTGGGTGAGCACCACGCGCCCGGGGCGCAGGCGGAAGGTCTCCGGGTCCACCACGTTGCCCGACGCATCGAACGTGGTGACGTCCTTGCCCCAGCGCCCATGCGGCGGCGTCCAGTACAGCGCCGCGTCCGTGGGCAGCCCGCGCGCCACCGGCACCGTGCAGTTGCCCGGGCCCCGCTCCACGGACGGCGTCAGGCACACGTCCTGGCCCTCCATCAGCGTCGGCTCGGCGACCGTGCGCGGCGTGCCGCTCCAGGCGACGCCCACGTGCGAGAGCCCCGTGCCCCGCAGCTCCACCCGGCCCTCGTCGGGGAAGAAGTTGGTGCCCGCCGCGTCCACGCGCGGGAAGGCGCCGGTGGCGATGACGGTGACGCGCTCCTCCGTCGTCTCGCACTGGCCACCCGTGGGCGCGACCTTCAGCTCGAGGATGCGCGCGTCATCCTGCTCCACGCGCGCGGGAGGCTTGAGCGAGCGTCCGTCCGGCGACAGCGTCCAGCCGGCCCTCACGGGGCCACACAGGGTGCCCTTGGCGGTGACGGGGACGCTCGGGCCGCCCTCGGGGACCTGGATGACGGGGGCGGCGGTGGCCACGCCCGTCACGAGCAGGCAGGCGAGGCAGAGCGCGCGAAGGGATTCCATCCCTCCGTTAAACAGCCCGAGACGCCACCAGCGTCAAGCGCCGTCTGCCCCCGCCGACGCGGGTTGACACCGCACGTGTGTCCCCCCGGGCACGGCGGGTCCGCGAACGTCGTCCCTCAGCGCTTGCGTGTCAGCAGCACCACGGCGCCCAGGATCGCGGCCATGGCCACCCACGCCATGGGGCTCAGGGACTCGCCGGCGAACACCGCGCCCAGCAGCACCGCCACCACCGGGTTGACGTACGCGTAGCTGGTGGCGAGCGAGGGGCTCGCGTGCCGCATCATGTACGCATACGCGCTGTAGCCCACCAGCGAGCCGAACGTCACCAGGTACGCGAAGGCCGCCCACGCGCGTGGCTCCGGCATCACGTCGAACGATTCGCCGCGCAAGAACCCGAAGAGCAGCATCAGCGCGCCGCCGCACAGCATCTGCGCCGCGGGCGCCATCAGCCCCGTGGGCATGGGCATGCGCCGGCCCAGCACCGAGCCCAGCGCCCAGCTCGCCGGTGACACCAGCAGCACCAGCGTGGGCAGCAGGCTTCCGCCCAGCTCACCTCCCAGGTTGAGCAGCACGATTCCGCCGAAGCCCACCGCCAGCCCCCAGCGCTCCAGCTTCCCGGGCCACTGCCCGAAGAGCCCGCCGAACAGCGCTGACCACATGGGCAGGCTGCCCACCACCAGCGCCGCCACGCCCGAGGGCACCCACTGCTGCGCGAAGACCAGTCCCCCGTTGCCGATTCCCAGAAGCAGCGTGCCCACCACCGCGCTCGCGCCCCACTGGCGCCCGGTGGGCACGGGTGTGCCCTTGAGCCACAGCGCCGCGAACATCAGCGTCCCCGCCAGCAGGAACCGCGTCCCCGACGCGAGGAACGGCGGCATGCCTCCCTGGAGCACCCAGCGGATGGCCAGATAGGTGGACCCCCAAACGAGGTACAGCGTCACCAGGCACAAGAGGAGGCGGCCGCGCGGGGCGCTCGGGGTGGGCGCGTCCGCGAGGGAGACGGAGGTGAGGGTGGGGGCGGGAGGCGTGGACAGGGATGACGCGGCGGACGAGGCGGTCACGGTGGCGCGGCTTGTAGCGTCGGCACACCCCGTCGGCCATGTGAGCATTGCCATACCCCACAGTCGGCCGCTCTCCCGGGCGATACAGTGCGAGTGCACGTCCGCTCGGACGCTGGCGGACGGGGCGCCGTGGGGGCCCGCTGTCGGCCGCTCGGCGGATGGGGCCTGGATTGAACCTGCGGACGCGCTTTCTTAGACTTGGGTGTTGGAGCGGTGGCCGCGAGGTGGTGGGCCACGGGCTCCCAAGTGAGAGCGCCTGGATGTCCGAAGAGCTGGGTGAACGCGAGAAGGAAGTCCTGCGAGCCGTGGTGCAGGAGTACATCTCCACGGGCGGGCCGGTGGGCAGCCAGCAGCTCACCCGGCGCCCCGGGTTCGAGGTCTCCTCGGCGACCATGCGCAACGTGCTGGCCGACCTGGAGGAGCTGGGCTTCCTGGAGAAGCCGCACACGTCGGCCGGCCGGGTCCCCACGGATGCGGGCTACCGCTTCTACGTGGACACGCTCGTCAAGCTGAAGGACCCGACGCCCAGGGACAGGGAGCTCATCCACGCGGGCCTGTTCCACGAGGCGAACCTGGAGGAGATGCTGGGCGAGGCGAGCCGCATCCTCCACTCGTTGACGCGGCATGCGGGCGTGGTGGTGACGCCTCGGCCCGACTCGGCGGTGTTCCGGCGCATCGAGTTCGTCCGGCTGCGCGAGGACCGGGTGCTGGCCATCCTCGTCGGGCAGAGCGGGCAGGTGGTCAACAAGGCCATCACCGTGGACTTCCCCATCACCTCGGACGAGCTGATGCGGGCGAGCAACTTCCTGTCGGAGCTCTTGCACGAGGTGCCGCTCGAGGAGGCGCGCGAGCGCATCCGCGCGGAGATGGACCAGGAGCAGGCGCTCTACAACGCGCTGACGGCGAAGGCGCTCAAGCTGGGCGCGGCGGCCACGGACTTGCCGACGACGGAGCGCGTGCTCATCCAGGGCACGGGCTCCTTCCTGGAGCAGCCGGAGTTCGCGGACGTGGAGCGGATGCGCGCGCTGTTCAAGGCGCTCGATGAGAAGCACCGGCTGCTGTCGCTGCTGGACCGGGTGCAGCGCGCGAACGAGATGCAGATCTTCATCGGCGCGGAGAGCGACTTCTCGGCCGCCGGTGACGTGACGGTCATCGCCAGCCCCTACGGGAACCAGGAGCAGGTGCTGGGCACGGTGGGCGTCATCGGCCCGACGCGCATGGACTACCGGCGCGTGATTCCGCTGGTGAACTTCACCGCGCAGGTGCTCTCGCGCGTGCTGGAGAAGGTGTAGCCCTTCGTCACTCGGCGCGGGTGGCGAACAGCTCGCGCTCCTGTCCCTCGCGTCGCACCTGGAGCCGCACGGGTGAGCCCGGCGTGCCGCGCGTCCGGGCCTCCGCCTCCGCGCGGTCCCTCACCACGAGGCCATCCACGGAGACCAGCCGGTCGCCCACCACCACGCCCGCGCGCGCGGCGGGCCCGTCCGGCGTCAGCCACGCCACCTCCACCGAGCCGCGCGCCTCGCTGAAGCCCGCCCCCACCGTGCCTGGCTGCGCGCGGCGCGGGGACACCGTCACGTCGCCCACGTCCGTTGTCTCGCCCGGCTTCACCTTCACCGCGCGCGTCTCCACGCGGCCCTCGAACGGCATCAGGCGCACCGTGTGCGGACCGGGGCGGACATCCGGGAGCTGGAAGCGTCCATCCGGGCCGGTGTGCGTGTCGGGCTTCGCGGACACGGGCTGGTCCAGGAACACCGCCACGCCCGCGGCCGGGCCCCCATTGCGAGCCCACACCGCGCGCCCCGCGATTCCCGCGGCGCCCGTCCCCATGAGCTCCACCTCCACCTCGCTCGCGCCACCCGGCGTCAGCGCCACCTGCGCGGAGCCCGTGCGTCCATCTCGCGCGCGCACGTGCACCTTCAGCGCCTGCGCCGGCGCGTCGAGCAGCTCGAACGTGTCACCCGTGAAGTGCCGCGTCGACGGTGCCTCCGCCTCCCAGGGCAGCTCCTCGCCGCTCGTCTCTGTCAGCGTCAACGTGAAGGCCTCCGGGGGAGCACCTTCTTTCGCGACGAGCTTCCCGCGCAGGCGCGCCGCCGGCTTCAGTCGCAGCTCCACCAGCCCCTGGCCCTCGCTCACCGAGGGCACCCTCACCGTGCGCCCCGCGTTGTATGCCGCCAGCTCCGCGAGCGGCGGAGCGCCCTGGGGACGCGTGGGGACCTCGAACGTGCCCTCCTCGTTGGCCTGCACGCGCAGGATGAAGGGCATGTCACCGCCCTGCACCGCCGCGACGATGGCGAAGGGACTGGGGGCGCCGGAGGGCTCGCGCACCGTGCCGGAGATGCCGCGCTCCTCCACCAGCACCAGGTCCTGCTGCACGGCGCTCCCCGCATGGACCGTGACGCTGGGGTCATCGTCCTGGAAGTAGATGAAGCGCGCGCGCGGCAGCACCGCGGTGAGCTGGTACACGCCCGCGGGCAGCTCCATCGAGTACACCCCCTGCGCGTCCGTCTCCGCGTAGCTGATGTTCGCCGCGCCGCCGCCCGTCGACGTGCGGGCCACGGCGCGCACCAGCGCGGGCTCGGACGGAGGCTTGCCGGACGCCTGCGTCACGCGGCCCTGCACCATGCCCGTGTCCGCCAGCACCAGCGTCGTCCAGACAGTCCGCTTCGGCAGCAGCGTCTCCACCTTCTCCGTCCACCCCTGGACGCCCTCGCGCCGCGCTCGCACGCGCACCTGTCCGGGGACCAGCTCACGGAACGCGAACGCGCCCCTCGCGTCGGTGTGCGTGGTGCGCGCGGCCACACCCGAGCGACGGCCCGCATCCAGGCGCACCTCCGCGCCCTCCACGGGCGTCCCGCGCGCGTCCTGGACGATGCCCTGCAGGCTGGCGCTCGCGGGCTCCAGCTCGAAGTCCAGCTGCGTGAAGACGCCGGCGCCGACCTCCACGTTCGTCTTCATGCCCCGCGAGAAGCCCGGCGACTGGACCACCACGTCGTAGCTGCCGGGAGGCAGGCCCAGCCGGTAGATGCCGCCACCGCCGAGCGTCGTGCGCGCGAGCTCCCCCTGGCTGTCCGCGGGGTGCACCACCAGCTCCGCGGAGCGTACCGGGAAGGCCGCGTCGGTGGAGCGCACCTCGCCCGTCAGGCCGCCCTCGGCGCCCAGCGTGATGGTGAGGCCGCGCAGCGTCTGGCCGGGGCCCACGGACAGCGTCCCGGGCGCGCGTCCCACCGCGTCCCCGCGCTGCGCGGTCAGCACCCAGTTGCCCATGCCCACTTCCAACGCGAACCCGCCGCCCTCGCTGGAGGTCGTCTCCAGGGGCGTCAGGCCGCCCGTGGCCCGCACCCGCGCGCCGGGGACGGGCTGTCCCTTCGCGTCCACGACATAGCCCTCCATCGTGCCCGCGCCCCACAGCCCCACCACCAGCTCCCCCTGCCGCGGGACGTGGAGGAAGAGCAGCTCGCGGCGACTGAAGCCGGGTGCCTGCGCGGTGAGCCGGTAGCGGCCGGGCGCGAGGCCGGACAGCTCGAACTGGCCACGGCCATCACTCGTCGCCGTCGCCGCCTCCTCCGTGAGCTCCACGGGCTGGGCCCAGGAGAAGGCCGTGCCCGGATAGGGATGGAGCGTCACCTCGGCCAGGGGCACCGGCTCACCTTTGCCCTCCTCCACCGTGCGGCCTCGCAACGTCACGCCCTCGGTCAGCGTCAGCTCGACCACCGTCTGGGGCAGGTCCTCGGGCCGGGTGGCCTCGCGGCGCGCGGGAGCGTGTCCCGGGGCTTGCGCCGTGACGAGATAGTCACCTGGGCGCGCGGGGAGCTGGACGGTGCCGTCCGGTCCCGTGGTCCCCTCGCTGGTGAGCCGCCATGTGGGCTCCCGGCGCTCGTCGGGAGGACGGCGGAAGGCTCGCACCTTCGCGCCCGCGAGTGGACCCTGGGGCCCGGTGACTCGCACGAGGAAGGCGCCCTCGTCGGGCGTCACCGGCGTGTCACGCGGCGTGGCGGGCGCGGAGCTTCCGGGGGCGGGCCGCGTCGTCTCGCCGTCGAGGGGGCGAGGCGGGGCGGGCTCATGCGCGGGGGCGGCCTCGCCCTGGTGCGGGACTCGGAGCCAGAGCAGGAGCACGGCACAGAGGGCCAGGAAGGCGGCGATGATGAAGGGACGGTGGAAACGCTGTCGCATGGCTCGTCCTCGCGGAGAGGCCAGCGTAAGCCACCCTGAAACAATTCGGAATTCAGGAGGGCGCGGGGGCGTAGACGCGCAGCGCCGCGGGGGCCACCTCGAAGCGCATGGGGGTCATCCCGATGAGCTCTCCGTCCGCGTTGACCTCCTGGGCGGGCGTGGCCTCGACGTAGAGGCGCGCGGCGCGCAGCGAGGTGACGGCGGGGTGGTCCACATGCTCTCCGCTGCGGAGTGACAGGGCCACGCGCGCCAGGGTGGCCAGGTCCTGGAGCTGGCCCAGGCCCGTGCCGTCGCGGCCCGAGGTCGCCGACGGGGCCTCGATGGCGTAGACGTGCAGCCGGCGGTCATCCAGCGTCGCGTCCGGCGCCACCATGATGCCCGCGCCGTGGTAGCGGCCGTTGCCCACCACGAGCTGGAGCACGTCCATCTCCACCTCCTGCTCGTCCGCCTTGATTCGGATGCGGAAGGGCTTGAGGTCCATCACCTCGGCGGCGGCGGCCACGGGATAGGCGAGCACGCCGGCGCGCTGCTTGAGGCGCTTCGTCAGGCGCTTGGCGATGGCGGTGGCCAGGCCCAGGCTCGCCGCGTTGAGGAAGGGGCGGCCGTTGGCGAGGCCCACGTCCACGCGCGCCGCGTAGCCCCGGGCGATGACGTCGCACGCGGCCTCCACGTCGGCGGGGATGCCCAGCGAGCGCGCGAAGTCGTTGCCCGTGCCCAGCGGCAGCACGCCCAGCGTCACGTCGCGACCCAGCAGGTGGCCCACCGCGCCGCTCAGCGTCCCGTCTCCACCGCCGACGAGGATGCGGCGCGTGCCCCGTTCGAGGAGCTGTTCCAGGACGCGGCGCAGTCGTCCGCTTTTCGACAGCGCATGGCTCTCCGCCAGCACCACACCCCGGGAGGCGAGGGCGCTCCTGGCGAGCGCATAGGCTTCCCGGCCCGAGCGGGACTGCGTGTTCACCACCAAAGCCGCCGGGCCCTCGTCGAGGGGCAGCCGGCGGGGAGGCTCGATGAGCGCGGGTTCCAGGGACCTTCTCCTTGTCGCGTGGTCGGCAAGATGTGCACGCACCGTCCGCGAGGCCAGCGGGCCCCGGAGGACGAGGCTCGCGGCGAGCGCGGGGCCGGGAGCCTCCTCCAGGGGCCGGCCCTCCATCCGGAGGGTGAAGGGCTCGGCGCGGGGACGCGGGCACGCCCGACCGGTTCGGTGGCGCGCGGACGCAGCGGCTCAGCGCTCCGCGTCGTGGCCCTCCGTGATGCGCTGCTGAAGGGCCTCTCGCAACGGCAGGGCCTCCGCGGTGCTCAGCACTCCGTCCGCGTCGGTGTCGTACGTGGTGAGCACCTCCGCGCGCCGCTTCCAGGCCGCCTCCACGCGCGCCTTGCGCAGCGTCGCGCGCTCCGATGCGTCGAGCACACCGTCGCGATTCACGTCGTACGTCTGGAGCCGCTCCCGTCGCAGCAGCTCCCAGCGGGCGCGCCGCGCCTCGCGCACGGCCCGTCGCTCGGCCTCATCCAGGACACCATCGCCATTCGTGTCGTACTGCTCCAGTCGCCGCGCACGCAGGCGCTGACAACGTGCTTCCATCGCATCCCCCAGCGCGGCGCGCTCCTCGGGCGACAGCGCG